>CAZKVF010000415.1:0-7336 GCA_964556085.1 uncultured Solibacteraceae bacterium | reverse complement strand
GTGGGATCGAAGGTCACCCAGCCCTGCTCGGGCAGCCACGCCTCCACCCAGGTGTGCGCGTCCGAAGCCCGCACAACCCACAAATCCGAAATCGAGTTGTAGGTACCGCTCTCAAAGCCGGTGGCCAGCCGCGCCGGAATGTTCAGCGTCCGCAGCATTACTGTCATGGCGGTGGCGAAGTGTTCGCAGTAGCCTTTCTTGCGGGTGAATAGGAAATCGGCCAGGGGATCGGCCACCGCGTGGCCGGGCAGTTCGAGGCTGTACGCGTAATCGTGGCGGAGATGGCGCTCGAGCGCGCGGGTGCGCTCGAGGTCGGTAGAGGCGCCGGCTGTGAAAAATCGGGCCAACTCCGGCACACGCGGATCGAGCCGCGGCAATTCCAGCGCATTGCGGCGCATTTCGGGATCAAGGACTGCGCCATCCACGCGTGAGGAGGCGGCCTCGGGCGGATCCTCCAACAGACTGTATACGTCGTAGCTGAAGCCCGCCAGGGGAGTCCGCTCCAGGCGATAGCTATTGGTTTGGTTACGAATGATCTCGAACTGGGGCAGATCGAGGCGCACCGGCATGCCCGCGAAGAACAGCGTGTCGGTGTCCACGGCATTCAACTGGACGTGATAATTGAGCTTTCTGCCTTCGCGCACCGTCTGTAGTTCCACGTGGCCGTGCAACACCGGAATCTTTTCCTCGTGCGGATTGGGATTGGACCATCGCTTTCCATCGAACTGCGTGAGAGCCGCTCCGCGCCATTTGAGTCCCGGCAGCATCTGCTGGCTGAACACCGCAACATGCATCACGGCCCGGGACGTGGTCTTGATTTCCCCAATTTCTCCGAAAATCACCTGATCGGAGAAGCCCGGCAGGTAAATGCGCCGGGAAATCAGCCGGGCAAAGGCGGACTCGGCGGTGCGTGGCAGCAGAAAAAAGAAGCCCGCCGTAATGGACAGAATGCCGATGGTGGCCGTTGCGGCCAGCACAGCGAGCCGCGGATGAAAACTGGCAGGCCAGCCGCGGGCAGTGGACTGGGACCGTTCGAGCGAGCGCCGGATTTCGGCGCTGGTCAAAGCGCCTACGGAAAACAGGAGATAAAGCGCGAGGAAAAGGACGAAGTTCAATTCCGCCGAAAGAATGGCGGCCGCCAGGAGTTCGAGAAAAGCGATTGCGCCCGTAAACAGATAATCGCGGTCGGTCCGGGCAGTCAGGACTTTCGTTACCGCCAAAAAGAAGACCAGGTGAACCGTTGCGCTTAGGAAGTCACGCGACAGAAATGCGTAATCGATTCCGAAGAAGGCGACGTATGTCAGCGCGGCGAACCCGGCGGCGTGGTCCGAAATGCGAAACCGGACAATTCCGGCGATGAGCAAGGCGCGCAGCAGCAGACCGGCGCCGGTTAGGGCCAGGGTTGGCTTATCCAAGTATCCGGAGCCGGCCACGGCCAGATACCCGCTTGCCACCAGGCCCAAAAGCGAGAACTGAAAAAAACGCTCGATGGATGCGGCACCCGCAGGGCCGGCGCTCGCATCAGTTCGCGCCATAATGTCTATTCTACCTACGACGCTGGAGCCGCAAAAACATAATGGACAAGGAACCAATTGGACTGGTAGTGAATGCCATCGGCAAAACCGGTGTGTTGCACCAGTTAACAGGTGTCATCGCGCGACATGAAGGCGACATTACATCGGTTGAGATTCTTGACAACTGGCCGAAGCCGGCCCGGACATATTTCGAGGTTGTGCTACCCGAAGAACCGGCGGCCCTTATCAATGACCTGCGGCAGTTGCCGATCGTGCAGCACGTGGAATTGGTCAAGACGCTCGACAAGATCTATGGCAAACGCATCATCATTATGGGCGGCGGCGCGCAGGTCGGCCAGGTGGCTATAGGGGCCGTCTCGGAGGCGGACCGTCACAATATACGCGGCGAACACATTTCGGTCGATACGATTCCGCTGGTCGGCGAGCAAAAGCTGGCCGATGCCGTTCGCGCAGTGGCGCGCCTGCCGCGGGCCAAAGCCCTGGTGATGGCCGGCTCACTGATGGGCGGCGAAATCGAAACCGCAGTGCGCGAAGTTCGCCAGGCTGGACTGCTCGTGATCAGCCTGAACATGGCAGGCAGCGTTCCTGAAGCCGCCGACCTGGTGATTAGCGACCCCGTCCAGGCCGGCGTTATGGCGGTGATGGCCGTAGCGGACACGGCCAAGTTCACGGTAGAACGGCTGAAACGGCGGCTATTCTGAGGCGACTGCGAGGCGCGCAACTCCTCTCAACCGCGCAGGCGGCGGCGCGCCCAATTCCACGGCAGCCGCGACTACCGATACGGTCGGTACGGCCCGGCAAATCCAGTTCGCGCTGAAAGTCGTGTTCTGACATAATTACCAGCCATGAGTCCACGGAGAGATTGTTCACGGCGCCAGGTGGTCGCGGGCCTGCTCGGCTATTGTGGGACCACGGTCCTCATGCGCGGAAAACTGGCGGCTCAGGAGCCGTCCGCTACTCCCCGGCGGCTCGATCTGCATCATCATTTCGGCACTCCGGCGTGGATTCGTCTGACCAGCGAAAGGAAGAGCCAGGGCTATCAGGTCTGGCAACCATATACGCCAGCCAAGGCGATCGAGGACATGGACAAGGGCGGCGTCGCGACCTCGCTTCTCTCGGTCACCACGCCGGGCATCTGGTTCGGCGACAAAGCCGAAACCCGCCGCTGGGCGCGCGAGTTGAACGAATACGGCGCGCGCATGGTCGCCGATCACAAAGGCCGCTTCGGCCTGTTCGCCGTCCTGCCTCTTCCCGATGTGGACGCGAGCCTGCGCGAGATCGAGTACGCCTTCGACATGCTCAAAGCGGATGGCGTCGGCCTGCTCAGCAGCTACGGTAACCGCTGGCATGGCGACCCGGAGTTCGCTCCGGTTTTCGCCGAACTGAACCGGCGCAAAGCGGTCGTCTATACGCATGCCTCGGCGCCGCCCTGCTGCCAGAACCTGCAGCCGAACATCAACGAAACCACCATTGAATACAACACCGACACCAGCCGGACCATTATCAGCTTGATCGAAAGCGGCCGCGCGACGGCGTGCCCGGATATCCGATTCATCTTTTCGCACGCCGGCGGAACCATTCCGTCGCTGGCGGGCCGCTTTCTCGGCCAGGCCGCCAGCCGCGATAGCCTGGCGCGTCCGGCGGAACCGAACTCGCGCCTGTACCACCTGCGGCGCTTCTACTACGACACCGCAGGATCGGCCAATCCAGTCCAGATGGTTTCGCTCAAGATGATCGTGCCGGCTTCGCAAATCGTCTTCGGCACCGATTTTCCATTCGGCAACGCGGCTGGCACTGCTCGCGGCCTCGAGACCTGCGGTTTTACACCGGAAGAACTGCGCGGCATCGACCGCGAAAATGCGCTGCGGTTAGTGCCCAGGTACGGGGCCGCCTAGTTGAAACCGCCTTACCCCACCGCATAGAACAGCCCCATCAAACACAGCCACATCACATCCAGGAAGTGCCAGAAGACGGCGGTGACATCGATGCCGGTGCGCTTGGCCGGGCCCAGGCGGAAGCGGATGGCCTGCATCTCCACGTAGATCAGCGCGGCAACGGCTCCCACGACGTGCGCGGCGTGAGTAGCGGACAACACATAGAAAAATGCCGCGCTGGGACTGGAAGCGATAAAAAGGCCGGCATCGCGGAGCTCCTGCCAAGCCAGCCCTTGACCCGCGAGGAAGAGCATGCCTAACGCTGTGGCCGCTGTCCACCAGCCATTGAAGGCCTCGCGCTTTCTACGCTTGAGATGCCGGCGAGCCTCTTCCACGCACACACTCGAAGCCAGGAGGAGGACAGTATTAACCCAAAGAATCCGGGGCTTGGGGATGCGAACCCAATCGACGGCGCCGCTGCGGCGCATCAGGAAGGCAGCTACGAGCGCCAGAAAGACGACCGCGCTCGAAACAAGCAGCAGGTACAAACCAAAGAGCGACGCCCGGCGCGTGACGCCGGGTGGGCTGGCCGCAGTCTCAACCTCGCCGTCTTCCCAACCCGAAGGCGGCAAGGGAGGCTGGTCGCTCAGGATACGGGCGGCAGCGAGAGCCCGGCTTTGCCTAAAGCGCGCTGCAACACGCCTATGGCATGGATCTCGGGAACGCTACGGCCGATCGAAATCTCTGAGACCAGCATGTGCCGCGCCCGCTCCAGCATCTTCTTTTCCCGGAAAGAGAGCGGCTTTTCGAGTTGGAGACTGAGAAGCCCTTTAAAAACCTCGGCGACTCTAAGCAGATTGCCGCTGAGCATCTTCTCGGAATTTTCCTTGAAGCGGGCTTTCCAATCGGAGTTGACGTCGCACCAACCATTGGCGAGAAATGAAAGTACTCGGGAGATTTCCCGATCTTTCGTTACTCTCCTGAGGCCGATGTTTGCTGCATTCGAAAACGGGACCATAACGGTCACGCTATTCGATCCAAAACGCAGCAGGTAGAACTTCTCATAAGCAGAACCAAATGCCCTACTGCTTATGTTCTCGATGGTCCCAACACCTTGGTTGGGATAGACTACCTTATCGCCGATCTGGAAGGTCATACGGGGTCCCCCACTAACCACCGCGATGGAGTTCTTCAAATGCCCTGAATGTGAATAACTCTTGAATAGTACGCTTCAGAACGACTCGTGTCAAGTATATGAACTAACGAAAACGGCCATTTGACTGGGGTTTTTGACATTTTGACAGATCGTCTGTGATTCTGCGCTCATCCGGTGTCCACGCAGTGTGTACCAACAGTAACAAGTGTACACCTGCACGAGGTGGTTGTTGATAAACTCACGTCGGATTAGCCTGATGCCGGACGGGAGGCTTCTTACGTCCGGGGCTAGAAGACAGGCGGAACGCGTTCCGCCAGCAGCAGCCGTCGCAGCGTTCGCAAGTCGTTGAGAATTCGACGGCTGGAGGTGATGTGGAGGTTTAGCTTGTCCAGGTTATGGGAAATGAGTAAAAGAGCCTGTTTGCGGCGGTCGGCTCCTTCCCGTTCCGCGATCGCGACCTCCTCCTCGACCTCGCGCCGCGCTTCGTCGAGTGCTGCGGCGAGCATGGCCACATACTCGTGAGATCCTTCAATGGTATCGAATGGCGTTTCCTGTATATAGCTCACGATGTACGCCTTTCCGGGCTGGGACCAATCGGCCCAACGTTAACGGGTTACCCTATTCTCCCACAGGCTGGTCCAGTTACGACATGATGAATAACCCTTGGCAACGTTACCCCGGGCTGGTGCGTAGCCATTGTTGCGTTGGCCGGTTTCCTTGCCTTTCCCCGGATTCCTCCGATAGAATGACTTTCACCCAGGAGGCCAGTGAGAAACCCGGTTTTGCTCGCAGGTTGTTTGCTTTGCGCCGTGATGCTGCCTGCGGCCGCGCAGGAAGGCCATCCTCTGACAGGCTCCTGGCACGGCGAATGGCATACCTCCGCTGAGAAGCATCCCCTCCTGTTCTACATGAAGTGGAATTCGAAAGCGGTCGAGGGCACTATCAATCCCGGGCCTAATGCTATCCCACTGAAGGTAGCGACACTCGATCCCGCCAACTGGACCGTACACTTCGAAGCGGATGGCAAAGACCAGGCGGGCAATCCGGTCCACATCGTCATCGATGGAAAGCTGGATAATATTGGCTCCTACAACCGGACGATCGCCGGGACCTGGACGCAAGGAGCCACCAAGGGTGACTTCAAACTGACGCGGGATTAATTTGGTGAAACAGGCCAGAAGTCAGGAGCCAGAAGCCACAATAAGGTCGCTGGCGCTTCTGCTGGCGATGCTGGCGAACGGCACGGCGATCGCGGCGGATAAGCTGCCGCCCGGCGAAGGCAAACGAATTGTGGAAACCGTCTGTTCTTCGTGCCATCCGACGGACGTCGTTACCAGCAAGAGCTACAGCCGGGAACGGTGGCGCGCCGTGGTGGAGGCCATGATCAGCGAAGGCGCGTCGCTTACCAAGGCCGAGGCGGCGCAAGTGGTGGAATACCTTGCCAGGAATTTCGGCGAAAAAGAGCGCGCGAGGCAGCTCTATCTGGAGATCTGCTCGTATTGCCATGAGCTGGAGCGGGTCACGCGCCAGGCGCTGACGCGAGAGGAATGGCAGGGCTTGATCAGAGGAATGGTGGATGAGGGCGCACCAGTTACCAGCGAGGAGTTTGCCATGATCGTCGATTACCTCGCCGAACATTTTGGACCACGCCGATGAGAGCCGCCGCTTTGCGATGGTTGGGCTTGGGCCTCTTTTTTGCGGCCACGAGTGCGCTCGCGCACCACGAGCTTGCCGCCGAGTTCGATGACAAAAAGCCAGTCACGTTGAAAGGAACGGTCACCCGGTTGGAATGGTCGCATCCGCACGTGTATGTGGGCCTTGACGTCACTGATCGCGGCGGCATGACCAGTTGGGAGGTGGAGTTTGCCAGTCCCATCGACCTCAAAAAGGCGGGCGGCTGGACGCGCAATGCCGTCACGGTGGGCGAGACCGTAACTGTGGAGGGAATCCTGGCGCGGGACGGAAGCAAACTGGCGGCCGGCAAGACGATGATCCTGCCCGGCGGGAAGCGATTGACGGAGCCTACCGAGGCGCAACTCGGTCCGCCGCGCGCGCGGCAATCTGCGAAGACCACGCCGCGCTGGCCCGATGGCCATCCCCGATTGGGTCCCGTGCCCGGGGAAACCGGCTACTGGTCGTATCCAAGCACGGCCAGCCTGATGGAAACGAATGTTAAGACGGACTCTTACGGACTCCTGGCCAATCTGGCCGATGCGGATAAGGTGGCGCCTTTCCAGCCGTGGGCGAAGGGACTTTACCTCTACCGGCAGCGCTCGTTGTTGAAGGACGATCCCATGGCCAGCTGCCTTCCGCCCGGGGGTCCACGCCAGTTCCAGGCCTCCTACGGAGTCGCGATCCTGGAGCAGCCCGATCGCCAACGCATCTTAGTAATGTCCGCAGGTGGCAATCGCAACTGGCGCCTGATTTATCTTGACGGCCGCGAACTGCCGCAGGGTGAGGACGTCACCCCCACGTACTTCGGTTACTCCGCTGGAAAGTGGGAAGGCGACACGCTGGTGCTTCAGACCGTTGGATTCAATGAAAGGTTCTGGTTTTCCAACGGCGGGCTGCCGCACACCGAGAGCCTCAAATTGACGGAACGCTTCTCGCGTCCCGATTTCGATACTCTCCGATACGAAGTTACGGTTGAGGACAGCGGAGCTTACACTAGACCGTGGACGGCGGCCTGGACCCTACATTGGACCACCGGCGAGGATCTGCCCGAATACTTCTGCCAGGACAATAACAAAGACCCCGAGCACATGGTTGGC
>CAZKVF010000414.1:0-5756 GCA_964556085.1 uncultured Solibacteraceae bacterium | reverse complement strand
TCTACGTTGCCTTGTTTCCCGAGTCCAGGATTACAAACGTGACAAGGCTTACTAACACGCCGTCGGGCGATTGCGACCTGGTGTCGTTCGCGCTCGCGGGCCAGCCTTTCATGGCAATCAGGGCCGGGCCTTTCTTTAAGTTCAATCCGTCCGTTTCGTTCCACATCAGGTGTAGCACCAAAGAAGAAGTGGATGGGATCTGGGAACGGCTGTCTCCGGGCGCGAAGGTTCTCATGCCTCTCGATACCTATCCCTTCAGTGCGCGGTACGGCTGGCTAGAAGACAGGTACGGCCTCTCGTGGCAGGTGATCCTCACCGGCCCAAGCCCCGTACACCAAAAGCTCATCCCGGCGCTGATGTTCACGGGCAGGGTGTGCGGCAAGGCCGAAGAAGCGATGAACTTCTATGCAGCGGCGTTCCAGGGAGCGCCCGGTGGCGCGAAAGCCGGAGATACGAAAGCGGAAGTTCTGGCACGCTACGGCAACGGCGAGGAGCCGGACGAAGAAGGGAGCGTGCGCTACGCGCACTTCTGGCTTCTCGGCCAGGAGTTCGCCGCCATGGATTCCGCGCGCCAGCATAATTTCGCGTTCAACGAAGCCATATCGTTCCTCGTGCCCTGCGATACACAGGAGGAGATCGACTATTTCTGGGGAAAGCTCTCGGCCGATCCGAAAGCGGAACAGTGCGGCTGGCTTAAGGACAAGTACGGGCTGTCGTGGCAGGTCGCTCCGACCATCATGCAGAAGTTTATGGGCGGCGGCGACAGGAAGCGAATGGAGCGCGTGACCCAGGCTTTTCTCAAGATGAAAAAATTTGATATTGCCGCGCTCGAGCGGGCGGCTGAGGGCTGAGCCCAGTGAGGAAAGGCGGTCGACCGGTGGCAAAGACCACCGGCGCTACACACGCTCAGTCAAATTCGAGGATGGGTGGCGCCTGGTCCGCCCCGACGGCCCCAACAGTAATCTCCGCGCGAAGATAATTCTCGCCCCGCACCGGTGCCCCCGCCAACCGGCGCAGCAGGGCGATCTGTCCAACATGCGTGAGGCTATCGGCAAGCGGACCCTGCAACAGTTCCTCCGGCGAAGCGCCGAGGGGCGCGCTGTCAGCGAGGCGCGCGTCAAGCGCTTCCAGCGCACGGAAGAACCGTTCCGTTCCCGCATCCCAGGCGAGCGGCGCCGAACCGTGCCACTTCTGCTGCCCGTTGGCGAGGCTCAACGCCCAATCGAGCAGGTCGCCTAGATGGGCCAAAATCTCGCCGGGCGTTCGTGTGGTGGGTCCCGCTTTAAAGCGTTCGAATCCCGCAGGCGCTCCTCGGAGCGCCTTGCCGCCCCGATATGCCAGGGTCGCGACCGTGTGACGCAGTAACTGGATTTTGTCTTCGGTTATGGCTCTCACCCCTTCAGGCCCGGCAGCAGCTGCAACGCGTTCCCGCGCTCGATGGCCACGAGATCCTTGGACGCAAACCCCTGCGCCGCCAAACCGTCGATCACCTCCGCTCCGGTGCGGTACGGGTAATCAGTTCCGAACAGCATCTGCTCGGAAGTGACGATCTTTAACAGCGCGGCCAGGGCGCCCGGATGATTCGCCTGCGCCGTGTCGTAATAGAACTTCTTCAGCTCGTACATGAGGCCGCGCGGCAGCACCTTGTCGCGGTCCTTGCGGTTTTTCTCGTCTACCTGAAACCGGCTCAGCAGGAACGGCATAGTGCCGCCGCCGTGGGAGAAGATCCAGCGGATATCCGGGTATCGCGTCGCGGTGCCTGAGAACAGGACACTGGCGATTGTCCGGGTGGTGTCTGTAGCCCACTCGATCGTGCCGGCACCCACACTGGTCTTGAGGCCCGCGCAACAATCCGGCGAATGCGGATGCGTGTAGACCACCGCCTTGCGCCGGTTCAGCTCGTCCCATACCGGCGCGAATGCGGCGTCGCCCAGCCACTTGTCGCCGTAGCTCGTCATCAAGCCGATGCCATCGGCCTTCAACGTGTCAAAAGCGTATTCCATCTCCTTCAGGCTGGCGTCCACGTCTTGCAGCGGCAACACCGCGAACAGGCCAAAACGGTTGGGGTAATCGCGCACCATCTTCGCGCCGTAATCGTTTACCTCGCGCGAGAGGCGCCGCGCCACCGCGTTGTCCGGGAAGATGACGTTAGGCGGCGAAAGCGAAAGTACCGATAGTGAAATGCCGCTCCTGTCCATTTCTTCGAGCGAGGTGGCGGGAGTCCATTTAGGCGACGGCGGCTGTCCGAGGGTCACGATGGCCGCCGAATAGCTTGGAGGAAACAGGTGGTGGTGGATGTCGATGCGATGACGTCTTTCCGGAGTGTCCGCCGCGCGCAGGACTCTCTCGGCGCCTACCGCGGCTATGGCCTGTAAAAATGTCCGGCGCTGGAGTTGCATAATGTGTTCAGATTCTACATCAAGCGAAGACCGTTGGCAGGCGAAATCCGACGCGGACCCGCAAACCGGGGGCCTGCCCTGCGATTCGAACCATGAAGCTGTTGCGAACCCTAATTCTGCGTCCGCTCCGCCGCGACCCGTTGCGCACCGCACTCACCATCGCAGCCGTGGCGCTGGGTGTGGCGGTGGTGGTGGCAATCGATCTGGCGGGCGACGCGGCCACCGGCTCATTCCGCGCGTCTATGGCCACGCTCGCCGGCAAAACGGATCTGGAGATCCGCGCCAATGGCGGCATCGATGAAACCTGGATCGGACGCCTGGATGCTCTACCATTTGACGCGCGCTTCTCCCCAGTGATCGAGTCCGAAATCAACCTGCCCGCCACGGGCCTGGTACCGCTCTATGGCTTCGATCTCGCAGGCGTTCCGGAGAACGCAGCCATAGTTTCGAAAGCGGTGGCAGACCGGCTCGGGCTCGTGATTCACTCCCGGCTGGCACTTCCAACCGCCAGCCCGCTTTCCGTAACCGTCGATCGCATTGCCGACGCAGGACCCGCCGAGTTCGTGGCCATCGACATCGCGCCACTCGAAAAAGCCCTTGGCCGTTACGGCAAGCTGGACCGCATCGACGTCACCGTCGGCGCGGCTGAGAATTTCGCCGCCGTTGAGCAGGGCATCAAGACACTGCTTCCACCGGCCTACTTCGTGGAACGCCCGGGGATGCGAAACGAAGAAAACCAGCGCATGCTTCGCGCCTTCCGCTGGAACCTGCGAGTGCTCAGTTATATCTCGCTGGTCGTCGGTGCGTTTCTTCTCTACAATACGATTGCCATCAGCGTAGTGCGCCGCCGTGCCGAGATTGGCATCCTGCGCGCCTTGGGAACCGGTCGCGCCGCGATCCTCTCTTTGTTTCTCACGGAAGCCCTCATTCTGGGCCTTACCGGCGCAGCTCTGGGAGTCGGTCTGGGCCGACTGCTGGCAAAGGCTACGGTGGGCCTGATCGCCGGCACCGTGAACGCGCTGTACACTACCAGCCGGCCGGCGCCCATCGAACTTCCGGCTGCCGAGGTCTGGGCCGGGATGCTTGCGGGAGCCGCCACTGCGTTGCTGGCGGCGTTCGTCCCTGCGCGCGAGGCCATGACAGTACCGCCAACCGAGGCGATGAGCCGCGGCGCGCATGAGCATCATGCGCGCTTGCAATGGCGCCGCTGGCTTGCGGGAGCCGCCGTCCTGGCGGGGTTGGCAGTGGCCGCCTCACTGGCACCGCCGATTGACGGCCGGCCACTGGGCGGTTACGCGGCCGCGCTGTTCGCTGTGGGGGCAATGGCTTTGGCCATACCGGCTATCGTACTTACACTCAACCGCGCCGCGCGGCCGGTGTTAAGGCGCCGCGCCCACGTCCTGCTCGCGGGCCGCAGCTTGGAGGGCTCGCTGGCGCGTACTTCCCTCGTTCTGGCTGCGCTGGCCACCGCCATCGCGATGATGGCCAGCGTCGCCATTATGGTCGGCTCGTTCCGCGAGACAGTAACGCTCTGGCTCGATACCCAGATTCGCGCCGATATCTACGTGACTCCGGCGGCACGGGCCGCCGCGGGCGAGTATCCCCCACTGCCCCCCGGAATTCTATCTTGGATTTACAGGATTCACGGCGTGGCCGCAGTGGACCCCCTGTACGCACTGGAGTTTCACTATCAGGGAGAACGCTCCGCGCTCGGCGGCGTAGACTTCGGAATCGAACGGCGCTACGGGCGACTGCGGTTCCTGCCGGGTGAGAACCGCGAGGCCGTGCTCCGCTCCCTTGCAGGACATGATCGCGCCATTGTGAGCGAGCCGTTCGCGAACAAGCACGCCATCCGTGCGGGCGAAATTATCACACTGCCGCTTGGGGAGCACAACGTGGCCCTCCTAGTGGTGGGGGTCTACTACGACTATTCGAGCAGCCAGGGATTCGTTTTGCTCGACGCCGGGACGCTGCTCCGTTATCTGCCGCAACAGCCCGCTACCAACGCAGCCGTGTACCTGGAACCGGGCGCCGATCCCGCGGCCGTCATGAGCGCCATCCGGCAGAGGGGCGGCCGTGCGGTGAGCGTCGCTCCCAACCGCGAACTGCGCCGCAACGCCATGATCATTTTCGACCGCACGTTCGCAGTCACCTGGGCGCTCGAAGCAGTGGCCATCATAGTGGCCACGCTGGGCGCGGCCAATTCACTGCTCGCCCTGGTGCTCGACCGGCGCCGCGAACTGGGCCTGCTGCGTTACCTCGGCGCTTCCGGGCCGCAGGTTCGAAATATGATCCTGGTGGAGGCCGGCTTCCTGGGCCTGCTGGCCGCGCTGGCCGGCTTGGCGCTGGGCTTCGCCCTTTCGCTAGTATTGATATTTGTTGTTAATAAACAGAGCTTCGGCTGGACCATTCAGTTTCATCCCCCAGCCGCCCTGCTCGCCGGCGCGCTGGCGCTCGTGTGGTGTGTCACCGTCGCTGCGGGCCTCTATCCGGGACGAGTGGCCGCGCGCCTGAACCCGATCGACGTGATTCACGAGGAGTGATGCTGGAAAAGGACTCAATCGCCGCGCTGGAACAGGCACTGCAACAACTGGAGTGCCAGTTCGCTTCGTTGCCCGGAGGGGTGGAGCAGGCGCTTCCGCCTGCCAATTTTGAATCTCTCTCTGGCGTCCTGCACGAAGTCGCCGCCCGGCTCGGCGACAACTACCCCTATTTCCACCCGCTCTACGCCGGCCAGATGCTCAAGCCGCCGCACCCGGTGGCGCGCGCCGCCTACGCGCTTGCGACCTGGATCAATCCCAACAATCACGCCCTCGATGGCGGCCGCGCCAGCACCGCCATGGAGCGTGAAGCCGTGGCGCAGATCGCCGCCATGTTCGGCTGGGATACGCACCTGGGACATTTGACCGGTGGCGGCACAATGGCCAACCTGGAAGCGCTGTGGGTGGCGGGCCGGCTGCATCCGGGGAAGAAAATCGTGGCTTCGGCGCAATCACATTACACGCACCAGCGCATCTCTGGTGTGCTGCGTTTGCCTTTCGAAAAAGTGCCCACCGATATGCGCGGCCGCATCGACCCGGGCGCTCTGGAGCGCATGCTTGCCGCGGGCGACATCGGCTGCGTAGTTGCGACCCTGGGAACTACGGCCACGGGCTCGGTCGACCCGCTGCCCGAAATCCTCGCCTTGCGCGAGCGGTACCAGTTTCGCCTGCATATCGACGCGGCCTATGGCGGCTATTTCAAGCTCGCCGGCAACCTCGAGGCCGAAACCCGCGCGGCGTTCGACCTCACGGCCAAGGCTGATTCCATCGTGATCGACCCCCATAAGCACGGGCTACAGCCCTATGGCTGCGGCTG
>CAZKVF010000413.1:0-7462 GCA_964556085.1 uncultured Solibacteraceae bacterium | reverse complement strand
CTCCGTAAACACGAGTGCGGATGCGGATGTGCAAAGCGGCTTTCAGCCGATCCAACAACTGCAGCCGCCGGCCAGTTGCGAGGCCAAGCTGAACGACGCTGCGACACAACCATATATGCAGGCCATGGTGGCTTTACAAGTTCAGGTGGACGGCATCAGCAAGCAGCCCGATCCTTCCGGCGCGACCTTGGATTCGGCCAATGCCCGAGTAGCCGCCAAAACCACCGCGCAAAACCTGAACCTGCCGCCAAAGGCGGGCCAGCTCCTACTGGATCCGATCGTAGACGCGGAGGCCGTGTTGCAGAGGGCTGCGCCCGCCGGCGTCAATGCCAAGGGAAGCCAGTTCTGCCAGCAGGCCGCCAACGTGTTTCAGCGGTTCCCGTTTTATCCGCGCAGTAATACGGATGCCGCGGTGCCTGACTTCATCGCGGTCTTCCAGCCCGGCATGGGAAGCCTCGCCATGTTCTTTCAGAGCAGCCTTCAGGATTTGTTAGTGCCCGGCCCCCCGGTCGTCAGGAAAGCAGGCGCGAAACTCAATATTCGCCAGGAATATCTTAATTTTCTCAACCAGGCCTCAACGATCACGCGCGCCTTCTTCCCCGGCAATGCAGCCCGGCCATCACTGGCGTATTCGGTGCAAGCCCTGCCCTCGAACGATGTGGAGAACTTTACATTGCTGATCGGCGGCCGCGCAATCAGGAACTTCGGCGAGCGGCAGGACTTCGTGTGGAACGGGGAAAGCGTGGCAGTGAGTCTCTCAGCCAAGCCGCGCGCCGGACAAGCGCCGGGAGCGATCATCACATCGGGGCCGTGGTCGCTTTTCCATTTATTATCCCAAGCGGACCGTGTTTCAACTGGCGCTGCTATTTACGAATACGATATCCGAGCCGTTTCTTCCTTCGGCCGCCAGGCGACCAACACCGGCAGCACAGCCGTGTTGAGACTGCAAGTTGAGGCGAAAGGGTTTCCGGGCTTAATTACAGGGCTGGGGACGGGTTGCGTGGCAAGGGTGGCGCAATGAGAATGAGCCAGCCGCGGCTATAGATGAAACGAACGGACGAGGGCTCGGATTTTGCGAAGCAGGGTTCCGCCAACGTAAGAATGCTCCCTCATAGGCCTCGTCGCGCAGATGTGCAGGCAAGGGGCATTCTAATTCTTGGACTCGAGCTCCGCCTGGAGCTCGCGGTAAGCCGTCTCGTCGTAGTTGGTCTTCATGCGCTCACGCGCCTCGAGGCGTATTTCGCCCGGCCGCGGGCCGTCCCCCATCTGGGCGCGGCGGAGCAGTGCGGCGGCTTCGCTATCGCGCTCGTTACGTTCCAGCGTGTCGCGGAAACTCATAGCCGCCTCGGCGTACTTGCCTGAAAGCCAGTACACGTACCCCAAGTTGAAATAGTAGTCGGGGTCGGAGCTGTCACCTTCCAGAGCCTTCTGAAAGTTGGCGATGGCCCCGGCCAGATTGTTGCGGCGCGCCTGGGCGGCTCCCAGGTTGTTGTATACCTCGTTCAGCGGAACTGAAGATCCCACCAGTTCGAAGGACTGTTCCGCGTTGGCAAAATCGCCGCTGTAATAGCGGCACAGGCCAAGCAGAAATTGCGCTTCGAGGTAGTGGGGGTCGGACCGGCTGACGCGCCCCAGCCAGCCGGCGGCCACACGGTAATCCTTGCTCGCCCACGCCGCTTTACCTAGTTGGAAGCAGGGCTGGGAGTAATGTTCGTCCAGGCGTGCCGCTTTGGTGAAAAAGCGATGGCGCTCATCCGCGCTCTGCGCCATCAGGCCGCGTATGTAGCTCTCCGCCGCGTCCATGCGCACCGGGGGCCGCGCGCGCAGGAACTCGGTCTCGCTCTTCTGCGATCCCGGCTTCAAGAAGCGAAACGCCTGCCAGCCGAGATGTGTTTCCAAGGTGGCGAGGTCCGCCAAGGCTCCCAACTCAGCGAACTCCGAGCCCTGATGCAGGCGCTTCAAATCGATGATACGCGCTGCAATATGTATGGACCCTTTGGCGGCTTCTTTATCCGAATCGGCGAAGACTTCGTAGTAACCGAAAATGACCCGGCCCGCATCCAGCGTCTGGCCAATCTTGAAAATCGAAGCGCGTGTCAACTCGACGCCGGGGCGCAAAGAGAGTCGCCGGTAACCTTCCAGACGGGCTTCGCGATCGAGTAGGAGCAAACCTTCGGAACTGAGTGCGTCATGCACGGCCTCGGAAATGCTTTCACCGATCCAATCGAGATTCGTGGACTTGGAGTGATTGAAGAATGGCAGCACCAGGACGGTCTGGGCGCGCAGGGGACCAAAGGCAGAAAGCACTCCGAGAACTGTTACCGTTACGAGCCGACGCATTTACTCCAGTGTATCGAAGGAACACAGAACACAGCATGCAGAACACAGAATAAACGGCGTGCCGGCGCCAGAAGGCAGAAGCCAGAAGTAGTACTTTCTTAATTCTGACCTCTGACTTCTGTGTTCCGAATTGCGGCGTTTTACTCCGCGAAGACCAGTTTCATCCTGGTCCCGGCGATGTGGATTTCCTGTATATGCATTTGGCCACCGTTATTAGTCAGTACGACGGAAGTACGGTTGTACTTGTTGTCCACATCCTCCATCTTTACCGGAGCTTCTCCGTGAATTCTGCCATTGCGAAAGACGGCCTTCATGTCCGCTACGTCCACGCTGTAGTGCCCCGGCGCAAGCTCGAAGGAGCCGAGCATTGCGGGTTGATATAAATCGATCGCGTAGGTTTTAGCGCTGGCCACGGCGAGTCCCGCGAGCGCGAAAGCCAATAGTAGTCTCGTAATCATGGAATTGCGTCCTCACATTCTGTGGTTGATTTGTTTCGAGATCTCGACTACATCAACTGATACGAGGGAAGGTCAAAAAGGTTCCGCGAACCCGCGATTGATTACCGTAAAATAACCGTTAACAAGGTCCAGCGCGGCAGCGCGAATTTCTAGCGAGTCTCCAAAACCTTTGAGCCATACCATGCCTGGTTCCTGCCGGAACCACGTCATCTGTCTCTTGGCATAGCGCCGCGTGTTGCGCTGCGCGTAAAAGATCGCTTCCTTAAGAGTCAATTCGCCGCGCAACATCTGCAATGCCTGCTTGTAGCCGTGGGATTCGAAGGGCTTCAGGGTTGCCGCGAAGCCCAGCTCGAGAATGTGCTTCACTTCTTCCACCAGGCCGCTTTCAAACATCTGCCGGCAGCGTGCGTCGAGGCGTTCATAGAGGGTGTCGCGCGGCGGGTCGAGACCGATCTTGAGTGGGCGGTATCCGGCGAGCGCGTCGCGCCCGCGGAGAAACAGGTCGGAAACCGGATGGCGTGTCACAATGCAAACTTCCAGAGCGCGCGTCACCTTGGGCGCGTCGTGCGGATGAATCTTCGCTGCCGCCGCCGGATCGAGGCGCCTGAGAATGCGGTGGAGGCTGCCGGGCCGGCGGGCTTCGCGAGCGGCTAGCCGGTCGCGCAGGTCCTGATCGCGTGCGGGTCCCGGGAAGAGACCGTCCAGAAGGGCGCGGAGGTAGAATCCGGTGCCCCCGGCGACAACCGGAATTTTGCCGCGCGCGGTGATGTCTGCCAGGACGGTGCGGGCGCGACGGGCGTATTCGCCGGCCGTGAACAGCTCTCCAGGGTCGGCGGCGTCAATCAGGTGATGAGGGATAGCGCGCCGGCTTTCGAGCCGAAGTTTGGCTGTGCCGAGATCAAAATGGCGGTAAACCTGCAGGGAATCGCAATTCACGATTTCCCCGCCGAATTCCAGGGCAATTTCCAGCGCCAGATCGCTTTTGCCGGAACCCGTAGGACCTAGTACAGCAACCAGCGGAAGCCCTGCTGCGTCAGGAGTTAAAGGTCTCGCCGGGGCGGTTTCCGGTGTGTTCAATTGCGCTCGAATGCCAAGTCGGCGTTATACAATAGAATTGTTATTTTCGACTTCGGGATCCCACCAGCCGGTCGAAAGAAAGTGGACAGCATGCGTCGTTCAGCCATAGCCCTTCTCGTCCTTGCCGGGTTCGAATGCGTTTCCTTCGCGCAAACGCCCGTCGGCACCTCCAGCGCGCCGGCCGATAAGTCGGGCGCATATTACAACTTTGCCATGGGCCGCTTATATGCGGAACTGGCCGGGGCCGACAACGGGAGGAACGACTACGTCTCGAAGGCTATTCAGTACTACCAGGAAGCCTTGAAGGCGGATCCCTCCTCAAACGTGATTCTCGAAGAGCTGACAGACGTCTACTTTTCGGCAGGACGGTTGCGCGATGCTGTTACACAGGCCGAGGATCTGCTGGCGCAGAAACCCGACAACCTGGCCGCCCGCCGTATGTTGGGCCGGATTTACACTCGTATGCTCGGCGATACGCAGCAGGGCCGGGTGAACCAGGAGATGGTGCGCCGCGCCACCGAACAATACGAAAAGATAACGCAAAAGGATCCCAAGGATACGGAGAGCTGGGTGATGCTGGGCCGGCTTTACCGGCTGGCCACGAACTCGGTAGAGGCCGAGAAGGCCTACAACAATGCGCTGAAGGTGGACCCGGACAACGAGGACGCCCTCACAGGTCTGGCGCAGTTGTACGCCGACCTGGGGGATACTCCCAAAGCCGTTGAGAAGCTCAAAGCGATTACGGACAAAAATCCCAGCAAGAATACGCTGGTGGCGCTGGCGACGGCCTACGAAAACCAGCGCAACTACAAGGAAGCCGCCGAGGTCCTGGAGAAGGCCTTAAATGCAGAGCCTGACGACAAACGTCTGCGACGGGCCCTTGCTGAAGATTTGTATTTTTCCGGCCAATTGGACAAGGCGTTGGCGGCGTATCAGGATCTGGCGAACGATAATCCCAAGGATGCGGCTTTCCCGCTGCGCATTAGCGAAATCTATCGCGGCAAGCACGAGTTCGGCAAGGCGCACGAGTATTTGGACAAGGCAAAGGCCATCGATCCGGAAGACATTGAAACCCTCTATGACGGCGAAGTCAAACTGCTTGCGGCTGAAGGCAAAACCGACCAGGCGATTGCCAGTTTGAAGGAGTTGCTGCAAAAGACGGTTCGCCGAAATTATTCGCCGCAGGACGCGGCTACGCGCTCAATGTTGCTGGAAGAACTTGGTGTGCTGTACCGAGAATCCAACCAGTTCCCGGAAGCTCTGGATTCGTTCCGTCAGATCGCCTCGCTGAACAATACCCAGGCCGGCTCCCGTGTGGCTGCGGAGATTATCGACACCTACCGCGTTGCCAGGGACTATGACGCCGGACAGCGGGAAGCGGAAGCGGCGCTCAAGAAATACCCCAACGACCGCGTGGTCATAATGGCGCATGCCTCGCTGTTGGCGGACCGGGGCAAAACCGACGAAGCAGCCTCCGAAATCAAGAACCTGCTAAAAGGCGATCGCGACCGCGATACGCTGGTTGCGCTGGCGCAAGTTTACGAAAAAGGTAAGAAGTTTAACGATGAGGGCAAGATCCTGGACGAGGTGGACAAGCTTTCCACCTCCCCGAGCGATAAGGAGACTGTAGGTTTCCTGCGCGGCGCCATGTACGAGCGCCAGAAGAAATACGACCAATCGGAGGTCGAGTTTCGAAAGGTCCTGGCTGCGAACCCCGATAATGCCGAGGCGCTGAATTATTTGGGCTATATGCTTGCCAACCGCGGGATGAAGCTCGAAGAAGCAGCCAAAATGATTCAGAAGGCTCTCGACCTGGAACCGGATAATGCCGCTTTCCTTGACAGCCTGGGCTGGGTTTATTTCCAGCAGGGCAAATACGGCGAAGCTGAAGGGCCGCTGCTGCGGGCCGCCGAAAAGATCGGGACGGATCCGACGGTGCACGACCACCTCGGCGATTTGTATTCGAAGCAGGGTAAAACCAACGAGGCGATCGGGCAGTGGCAGGCTTCCTTGCAACGCTATCAGGGCGGCGCACCCTCAGACAACGATCCCGAAGACGTCTCCAAGATCACGCGGAAGTTGGAAGACGCGCGGGTGAAGCTGGCCAGGGAAACCGGTAAGAAGTAGTTCCGGGCTCCTCTACGCCCTGCTAAGGGTTTTCAGGCGGCGCGCACGTTGCAGGAAGTGCGGCGGGGGACCCGGCCCGGGTTGCCTCATGAACTGCAACGTTACCGTCCGGCTTTTGGCGCGATTACCTGCGTCAGTAGATCCGGTGCGGATTCGTCGCGCACTAAATGCGGATAGCGCTCACCGCCGCTGTAGTCGAGGCGGTGGGTTTCGTAGAACTCGCCGTTCTTGATGAGCAACTCAACTGGCCGCTGAGCCGTCGCCTTCACCGCCTCGCGCAAGACAGTCGGGTTGAATTCGCGGCCATTCACGGCGATCAGTTTCACTGACGGTGTCACACCGGCTTTGCGGGCGGGGCCATCATAAGCCACATCGAGGATGTTGCCGTCTTCCGTGACCTTAAGCCCAATCGAATAGGTTAGGTCCACTACTTTGTGGTATTCCTCATCCGCGTGCCACCATCCCGACGGGTCCGGTGTGTAGACCAGCTTCCAGCCGCCGCGCTCGATGCCGCCCAGTGGGGCATGCGGCGAAGTAGACTGCAAGCGTTGCTTGAGATGACCGGCCCAATCGTAAGCTTGAACGGAATTTAAGCTCGCCACGAGGTCCTCGAAAGTGTAGGTTTTCATGGCCGGCGCGCCGCCCGGCCCGCCAAGAAAGGCCCGGCAGAAATCGTCCAAAGATTTCGTGCGGTTGCTCAACTGGCGGATCAGCGTATCGATTTCGAGCCAGATCAGAGACCCTTCCTCGTAGTAGTCGGTGCTGCGGCGGTATTCGCGATAGTCGTCGCTTGTATCGTAGAGGACCTGCGCAAAGACGGCCGTGTCTTCAAGGGGCCGCCAGGCGCGTCCCGACCGTGTATCCATCTGGGCGGCCGTGCCGGCTAGCGCTTCGCGATATTCCTCGCTGGTCCACAAGCCGCTGCGTGCGGCCAGGATTTCGCCCAAATAATTGGTAAGGCCTTCATAAACCCACAGAAGCTCGCCTTTCATGGGCGCGTCGTAGCCGCCGTCGCTCGCTCCGGAGTCTAAGCCCGCCGGCCGGCGGAACTTGCCGTTCCAGGAATGCACGAACTCATGCGAGAGCAGCGAGGCCTCCGCAGTCCGGCCATAGGATTCGATAAGGGTTCGCTCTTTCACGCGGTCGTCACTCGACTCATGATGTTCCAAGCCGAAGTTAGCCACGTGATCGCTTAGAGTTACCAGAAAATGGTAGTCGCGGTAATGGCGGCTTTGGAAGACGGCGCCGGTTTCATTCACCAGATTCCGATAGTGGGCGATGAGATCGTCGGGCACGGCCACCGATTCTTCGCTATCGCCGGCGAAGTGAACGTAATGAGGAATGCCGTTATCGGTACCTATGCCCACGGTGCGGTAATGCCGCCCGGTGGACAGCGGCGAATCGACCAAAGTGGTGAGGGAGGCGGGTTTGAAATCGACGTCGTTACCGCTTTCGCGGTC
>CAZKVF010000412.1:0-4725 GCA_964556085.1 uncultured Solibacteraceae bacterium | reverse complement strand
GTCGAGAATGCCCTTGTAGAGTTCGTGGCTGGTGCCGTGCGGTTTGGCGTGATCGATTTCTGTGTGATTGTCGATGTGCTGGCGACCGTTGACGATATACAGGCCATTGAGAGTGGCCTCGGTGCCTTCGGAAAGGGTTACGTTGGCATCGTTGCGGACCAGCGCGCCGCCGAGCGAGATGGAGTGCGACGAGAAATTGGCGCTGCGGCCAAGCGTGGCGTGCATGGTAGACACGTGGAAGGCTTCGGGGGATTCCTGCTGAAGCTTATAGTGGTCGATGACGGCGCCTTCGCCGGCGACGATTTCGGTGACGGCGTTGGTGAAGTAAGCGCCGGCGCCGGCATAGGTTTCGACGATGCTGCACTGGGCATTGGGGCCGACGAGGATCAGGGTGCGGGGGTGAGTGACGATGTTGGCAGGCGAAATCCGCGACGGACCCGCCAACCGGGGCGCCTGCCCCACCTGAATTTCGATGGGTTGATCGAGGACGGCGCCGCGGGGGACTTCAATGAGAGTCAGGTTGCTCAGAAATGCGGTGTTGAGAGCGACGAAGGCGTTGCGATCGTAGAGGGCATGCTGGGCGAGGTGAGGGCGGGCGGCGTCCAGCTCGCCGGCGGCAGAGACTGCCGCCACCTTGGCAGGCGAAAGCGCCTGCCCCACAAAAGAGTGCCACGGAGTCCGCGCGATTGGCGCCACATTGGTGAAGCGCCATTCTTCGTCGTGCGTCGTGGGAAAGCCGAGCTCGGCGAAGCGCTGGAACGCGGCTTCACGGAGCGCCTGCACCCAGGGCTCGGCCTTCGGCTGCGCAGTGAACTGCGCCAGCCAGGTTCCGGTTTGTTCGGAGACCGGGGTCATATTTTGGCTACACTCTCCGCCTCGTCGTAAATGCCGAGCGAAGTGTAGCCGCCCTCCTCCAGTTGGAGCGCCAGTTCCTTGCCACCGGATTTGACGATGCGGCCCTCGGCCAGCACGTGAACGTAATCGGGAACGATCTCGTTCAGCAGGCGCTGGTAGTGCGTGACTACGACCATGGCGCGTTCGGAGCTGCGCATGGCGTTTACGCCTGAGGCAACCAGCTTCAGGGCGTCAATATCCAGCCCGGAATCGGTCTCATCCAGAATGGCAAGGCGCGGCTCCAGCACGGCCATTTGAAAAATCTCGTTGCGCTTCTTTTCGCCGCCGGAGAAGCCCGTGTTCACCGGCCGGTTCAGCAGGGTCTGATCCATCTTCATCAGCGCCATTTTTTCGCGGACCAGGTTGAGGAAGTCCATGGCGTCGAGTTCTTCGAGGCCACGGTTCTTGCGAACGGTGTTCAAAGCGGCTTTCAGAAAGTACATATTGCTGACGCCGGGAATTTCGACGGGGTACTGAAAGGCGAGAAAAATGCCTTCGCGGGCGCGATCCTCGGGAGCCATTTCGAGCAGGTCCTTGCCGTCGTAAAGCACCTGGCCGGAGGTGACCTGGTAAAGCTCGCGTCCCGCCAGCACCTGGGCCAGCGTGCTCTTGCCGGAGCCGTTGGGGCCCATGATGGCATGGACTTCGCCGGCGTCCACAGAGAGATTGATACCTTTGAGGATTTCGCGGCCCGGGTTGGCAGGCGAAAGCGCCTGCCCCACACTTGCATGGAGGTCTTTAATTTCCAGTAATGGCATCAGCCAACGCTTCCTTCGAGTGAGATTCCCAGCAATTTCTGCGCTTCCACGGCGAACTCCATGGGCAGCTCGCGGAAGACCTCCTTGCAGAAACCGTGGACGATCATGGAGACGGCATCCTCCGTGGAGATGCCGCGCTGGCGGCAGTAGAAGATCTGATCCTCGCCAATCTTGGAGGTGGAGGCCTCATGTTCCACTTGGGCTGAGGTGTTTTTCACTTCGAGATAGGGGAACGTGTGCGCGCCGCACTTGTCGCCCATCAGCATGGAGTCGCACTGCGAATAATTGCGCGCGCCCGCGGCGGACTTCAGAATTTTCACCGCGCCGCGGTAGGTATTCTGGCCATGGCCGGCCGAAATGCCCTTGGAAACGATGGTGCTGGTGGTGTTCCTGCCGATGTGAATCATCTTGGTGCCGGTGTCGGCCTGCTGGTAATTATTGGTGACGGCGACCGAGTAGAACTCGCCAACGGAGTTGTCGCCCATCAGCAGGCAGCTCGGATATTTCCAGGTGATGGCAGAGCCCGTCTCGACCTGCGTCCACGAGATTTTGGAATTGACACCGCGGCAGGCGCCGCGCTTGGTTACGAAATTGTAGATGCCACCGCGGCCTTGCTTATCGCCGGGATACCAATTCTGCACGGTGGAGTACTTGATTTGGGCGTTATCGAGCGCCACCAGTTCGACCACGGCGGCGTGCAACTGGTTCGTGTCGCGCATCGGCGCGGTGCAGCCTTCGAGGTAACTGACGTAGGCGCCCTCGTCGGCGATGATCAGCGTCCGCTCGAATTGGCCGGTATCCTTGGCGTTGATACGGAAATAAGTCGAAAGCTCCATGGGGCAGCGGACGCCCTTGGGCACGTAGCAGAAGGAGCCATCGCTGAAAACGGCCGAGTTGAGCGCAGCAAAGAAATTGTCGGAGGAGGGCACCACGGAGCCCAGGTATTTGCGGACGAGATCGGGATGCTCGCGGACGGCTTCGGAGAACGAGCAGAAGATCACACCCATGACCTTCAGCTTCTCTTTGAAAGTGGTGGCGACGGAAACGCTATCGAAAACGGCGTCGACCGCGACGCCCGCCAGCAACTCCTGCTCCTTCAACGGGATGCCCAGCTTCTCATAGGTGCGGAGCAGTTCGGGGTCAACCTCGTCGAGGCTCTTGGGGGCGTCTTTTTTGGTTTTGGGCGCGGCGTAATAGATGATGTCCTGATAATCGATCGCCGGGTAATGGACGTTAGCCCAGGTAGGCTCCCGCATGGTCTGCCAGTGCCGGTAGGCCTTGAGCCGCCACTCCAGCAGCCACTCAGGCTCCTGTTTTTTGTGGGAAATCAAACGGATAACGTCCTCGCTGAGCCCGCGAGGAATAGCATCGGCCTCGATGTCCGTGACGAAGCCCCACTTGTACTCCTGGGTTGCCAGAGTTTCGATGGTGTTCGGGGGACTGCTCACTGTTACTCCTTAAACTCTTGATATACCATAAGATTAGCTAATCTGTACTTCTTAGTCAAGATTGCCCGGTTAATGGATGCGTGGGGCGAGCGAACGGGTGCAAACCAGAGCGGAATGGAGCGATTGGCCGGGTGGCGGTCCGCAGGGCGGGGCCACAATCTGCGGCCGATCCCCCTACCCCGCTCACAAACCGGATTGCGCGCCTTTGCGGGAATCCGCTAGGGTGGATATGGAGGAATGGCCGAGCGGTCGAAGGCGGCGGTCTTGAAAACCGTTAGTGGGGTAACTCACTCGGGGGTTCGAATCCCTCTTCCTCCGCCACTCACCCTGTTGATTCTACAGGGTTTGTGGGACAGATTTTGATTTGTGCCTAAAACGTGCCCAGTTCACTGAACAAGTATTTCCCTCCGAACGGGCTGGTCAGGCCCGATATAGACGCGCTCCATCAGGTCATCAATCCGGGATTGCCGCGCGGCCGACCACTTGCCGTAATGCTTCCGCACAATCTCCGGGCTGTTGCCCAGGATATCGGCGACCTCCTCGAAGCTGGCGCCGCGGCCCAATAGCTCCGTGGCGAGCGTATGGCGGAAGCGATGCGCGTGGGCGCCCTGTACCCCGGATAGCTTGAACACGGCCCGCAGACAGCGATCTATATGGGCCTTGTGGGTTTTCGGCTTGCCGATTCCGTTCCAGAAAAAATACCGCGAGTCGATATTGCTCACCGGAGGAGGAACAGCGTCGAGCGCCGCCTTCAGGTCAGGGGGAACGGGCAAGAATATCGGCTGGCCGCTTTTCTCCGTGCGAAGAAATATCCGCCATCTGTCACCATCCCGGCTGATCCTGTCCCGAGCCAGCATCGATACGTCACCGATGCGAAGCGCAGTATAGCGAAGCGTCAGCATCATGGAGCGCGCACGAAGCCGCTCGTATTGCCTTTTCCCGATCTGGTCGCAGGCTTTCAGGATGGCCGCGACTTCGGCGGGCCTGAACGGCACAACCTCGTTGGGTTTCATGTTGCGCGGCAGCTTGATTTTCTTCGCCGGGTTTTCTTTCGTCCAGCTGCGGTCAACGCAGAAGCCGAAGAACACGCGCAGGATTTCAAGCTCTTTCGACGCCGTACTCTGTGCGATCTTTCGGCCGGCGCGGAACTGGTCGAGCTTCTCCGTTTTCAATTCTTCGAGGCTGTCTACTTGCTGGGCCTCGCAGAACTCCGCCAGTTGATTGAGAGCGTTCCCGTATTTGCTGATTGTGGCATCCGTCAGCCCTTCGCTCTTGCAATGCCCGAGAAATGCTTTGACGGCCTCGGGCACTGGCTTAAAAACACCATCATCTGGCGACTCCAACGCAATGGCCTTTTTGCGCGCGCGGGCCAGATCACGGGTTTCAAGCGATCGGCGTAGGGTTCGCTTCCCGTTCACGTACCCATCGGCCCAGATAGGGCAGTTGCACTTGAGGTAGTTGCGTCCCTTCTCGCGGTGTGGACATTCCGCCGTGTGCCGGCGCCAGATTGTCAGCATGCCGGATTCTATCACTGCCCCATCCTCGCCCGATAAAACCGCGCCGCAGTCGAGGCTGGAATCCGGAGCGTCACATAATCACGCTTGTGCCGGCGCCCGGCCTGGCCG
>CAZKVF010000411.1:0-6584 GCA_964556085.1 uncultured Solibacteraceae bacterium | reverse complement strand
CCATCGCCGCCGCCAACAGCCAGAGGGAACACGCGATCCGCACTACAGAACCTCCAGGAAGTTGACCAGATCGTACTTTTCCGCTTCCGAGAGCTTCATGTCGAAACGGCGATCGTAAAAATCGACGACTTCACGCAAGTTCTGAGCTGAGCCGTTGGCGAAGTACGGCGCGCGCGCCGCCAGCCCGCGGAGCTGCTGCATCACGATCGATCCCACGTCCACGCAGCGGCCCGAGATCAGGGCGCGCCCGGGATCGGTGGTGTAGATCACGCGGCCGAGATAAGGATGCGGATCGGCTTCGGGCTTGCAGGTGATCTTGAAAACGGGAAGCTCGCTCGATTCCGCCCACGTGCCCGGCTCCGTCCAGGTGGGGTAATTGGTGGTGCCCACGTCCACCCATCCGGCCGAGAGGTCCTGGCCCGTCATCTGGGCGTTGTGGCAGGTGGCGCACGTGCGCTTCATGGGATTGCCCAAACCGATGGAGTTAATGTGCGTTGCGTCGCGCAGCCAGAACTGGCGGAACATGAAAATGTTGGCGCCGCGAGCGATGGACGCGGGGTAATATTCCTTGCCTTTCCAGGCGTCGAATGGGCCGAATACCTGCTCGAAGTCGTTGTCGCCCAGGACGCCCGCGCGGCGATCGCGCAGCGCTGCCGGGCCCAGGCCGAAGGGCACCCCGAAACCGGCCAGCGGACCGGCGAAGACATGCTCCACCTGGGCCATGTAGACCTGCGACTCGAATGCCACGATGTCTTCGAGCTGCTTTCGGGAAGGCGCCTCGTGAGCTTGCTCGTGCCCCATGATGGCGCTGATCGCCTGCGTCATCAATGATGGTTCCCGCGCATCCGACATCAGGTTCATCGCCACGGGACGTCCGTTTTCCGGGTCACGGTCGGCTAGCATGCCGGTTTTCAGCACGATATTCTGCGCCCCGGAAACTACATACTTCAAGTTCGCCGCCGGACGCGGCCGCCGGTATACGGATACGGTTGGATGCGCGCTCTTCAGACCGTGCACAGCGCTCAAATTGCAGCCAGTCGGATCCCGCACCACCTCGATCGAAAACTCCACGGCTTTCGGCGAGCCGTCGGCCTTGAGCGGCGGCCACGCGAGCGGAATGCGGAATAAACCCCGGTTGAGCAGGAGCGAATGCGATTCTCGCTTGTCCTGCGGCAAGTCCGGGCAATTCGACCCATCGAACGCGGCAAAAACCGGGTCCTTGCCATCGGTGGTCAGCCAACGGTCCCGCAGACTCTCCGCGGATACAGTCATGCCCCACGCGGGCTGATGACAATTCACGCAGGCACGCCCGTTCGAGCCCAGTGGCGTAAAGAACGGATGTCCCTTGGTTTCCACCGTTCCCGAAGCCTGGATGACTCCCAGCTTTCCGAGGGTGTTATCGAACTGATCGAAAGCGGGCAGAATTTCCTTGCCGCCGGGTTCGATCCAATTGACCCGCAAATTGTTCCCATACTGCGCGGCCAGAGTTAACGGGATGGCGCATACCAGAAAGAATCTGTTCATTTGTCGCAGCTTGTTCAGCGGTAGCCGATGTTCGGAGGTTATCTTTTTGTCGGCTCTCTGTCAACGCATCGCTGGCTCGGACGGCTCGGACGGCTCGGACGGCTCGGACCTCGCATGAGGGCACGGCTTCAGCACCTGCGTAGCAGAACCGGTGCTGGGTCCGTCACGCTGATTCGTATCAGGGCACGGCTTCAGCCGTGCCGACCAGAAGTTACAAGAACCGGGGCTTCAGCCCCTGCCACTCGCAGCCAACTCTGCGGCCGTCAGGCAGCGATTACCTTGTTTCCGTTCGGTGCATGCAACAATGGAAACCGGCATGAGAGGCGGACGTTTTCCGAATGTCAATCGCAGGCAAGTGCAAATCGTGCTTGGGGTCTGTTGTTTTATCTCGCCGATCGTGGCGCAGGTCCGCACTCCCGCCGCTGGCGGCCGCGCCGATTTTTCCGGTATATGGAACTCAGCCACAGCCACTCCACTAGAGCGGCCCGCCCAACTTCAGGGGAAGGCGTTCTTCACGCGAGATGAGGCGAACGAATGGGAACGCCGCGCGGCCCAGCGTAACACCGACCAGGATGTGTCGGCATCGACCGGCGTCGGGACTTACAATGTGACCTTCCGGGAGTTCGGCACGAAAGTCGTAAAGACTTTGCGCACGTCGATTATCATCGACCCTCCAGATGGCCGGATCCCTCCGTTAACGCCAGCCGCCGCAGGCGAAAAGCGCCGGCGTCAGGAACTGCTCCGCAATCCGGCCGGGCCGCAGGATCTGGGCCTCCAGGACCGATGTCTTGCTTTCGTAACCGCAGGACCGCCGATGCTTCCGTATTCCTACAACAGCAACTATCAGATCATCCAGACCGGTGGCGACGTGATCATCCACGTCGAGATGGCTCATGATACAAGAATCGTCCACATGGACCGCCGTCCTCACTTGCCTTCGAATGTGCGGCTCTGGCTTGGTGATTCCATCGGACACTGGGAAGGCGCAACGCTGGTGGTGGACACGACCAATTTCAACGATGCGGGAGGCTTCTACGGCGATGCCGGCGGCGTGTTCGGATGGGATCGGAATTTGCATGTCGTAGAACGGTTCAGCCCGTTCGATGCCAACACAATCCTCTATCAATTCGACATCGACGACCCGACGGCTTTCACGTCCCCCTGGAAAGGTGAACTTACTATGGCGCGATCGCCCGGGCCGATTTACGAATACGCCTGCCAGGAAGGCAACTACGCGCTCCCCAACCTTCTGCATGCATTTCGCAGCCGGCAATAGTGCCCCTTACGAACGGCCTGCACGCAATTTTCGGCGATTCAAAGAGAGACGGCGCCAATTCAGGGTTGCACCGGCACGATATGTCCCCGAGCATCGAACTTGAGCCGGAGCTTGCCTTCAGCCCTTTCGTGCCGTTGAGTTGCGACCCCCGGTCCGATATACTTCCTTCATACCGGGATACGTGTGCCCTCCGTGCCCGGGTCAGGAGGCAAGGGATGTACCGCACGTGCGCGATAGCTGTTCTGTTTGGGATTCCGGCGTTCGCCGCTTCCACCGCAACCCCAGTTTCCTTCCATAAGGACGTCGAGCCGATTTTGCAGAAACATTGCCAGGGGTGCCACCGCCCCGGCGAAATCGGACCCTTTTCGCTGCTCAGCTACAACGAAGCCCGGCCATGGGCGAAGGCTATCAAAGTGGCGGTAGCCACCGAAAAGATGCCGCCGTGGTTCGCTGATGCCAAGTACGGACACTTCGCGAACGATCGCCGGCTCAGCCCGGCTGAGGTCAGCACGCTGACCGCGTGGGTCGATAACGGCGCCATCGAGGGCGACCAAAAGGACGCGCCGCCTCCCATGAAATTCGAGGACGGCTGGAACATCAAGCCGGACATGATCATCGAGATGCCCAAGGACTTCCACGTCAAAGCGACCGGCACCATCAACTACCAGAACATCCTGGTCAAAGCTAACTTCACGGAAGATAAATGGGTCGTTGCCGCCGAGATGCGGGCCGGCAACCCCAAGGTCGTGCATCACATGCGCGCCATTGTACGGCCGCCGACTTCCACCTGGCTGGCCAAGGCCACTCCCGGCGAGGCGTATGAGGAAGGTTCCGAAGAGATGGGCGGAGCCCGTCAGGGGACCGATCTGTTGGGCAAATACAATCCCGGTTTGGGAGCCCAGATCTTCGATATCGAAAACTCGGCGAAGTTCGTGCCCAAAGGCTCCGACATCGTTTTCAACCTCCACTACACCGCGGGCGGCACGGAGCAAACCGACCGGTCCAAAGTCGGACTGGTGTTCGCCAAGGAGCCACCCAAGCGGCGCTACTGGATGTCGCCCGGTACACCCGCGGCCTTCAATCTCGCCATCCCTGCAGGCGATAACAATGCGGAGGTCGTGAGCGAAGTAACCGTCGGCATCGACACCGCCAAGCTGGTCTATGTGCAGCCTCACCTGCACCTGCGCGGCAAGGACTACGAACTGCGCCTGATCTACCCCACCGGCGAGACCGAAACGATCTTCAAGGGGAAGTGGGATTTCAACTGGCAGATCGGCTATCAGTTCGCCAAGCCCATCCCGTTACCCAAAGGCACACGCATTCTAGCCATCGCACACTACGATAACTCGATCAACAACAAGTTCAATCCCGATCCCAACAAGCTGGTTCTGTGGGGCGATCAGAATTGGGACGAAATGCAATCGGGCTTCGTGGGCCTGACCTTCGACATGAATCAGGATCCCAACCAGGTCTTCAAAGCCTCCGGACCCAGCCTGCTCCCGCGCGGCCAGTCCGGCCCGACGTTGTCGCTTTTGGCACGATAAATGTGGGGCAGGCTTACGCGCTGCCTGCGCCTTTTCGGCGGCGCATTCGAGCTACTCTTCCCGCTTCATCTGTTCGACAAAACTCAGAATGTCGAACCGCTGAATCTTGCGGTCGGGGAAATAGCTGTTGACGGCATCAGTCTCGTCGCTGAAAATTTCGAACACCGTGGCCAGCTTGGTCATCACCAGCAGTTCGATATTGCGCCGGTTCAGATTCAGCAGTTTTACGTCGCTGCCGCTCTTGCGGAGACTGGTCGCGCACACGGTGAGAGCGCCGAGGCCGGTGCTATCGATGTAATCCACGTGAGCGAGGTTCAGAACCACACGGCTGCCACCCTCCCGATTGAGGCCAAGCACAGTCTCGCGCAACGCTTTGGCCTCCGGCCCTGCCGTGATGCGCCCTTTCAGATCGAGTACGGTGATTCCCTCGCGTTCCCGCGTCGTGATGTCCAGGGCCATGGTCGCTCCCTATTGTATCGCTACATTCAATTGCAGCAGCCAACGAAGGAACGACGCGCGATGCGCCTTCAGGTTAGCGTCGCGCTTGAAATCGCCATCCGGCCGCGCGCCGCGTGCATCGCTTCATAATCGGCACGGTACGGCCGCAACGCCGCGAGAAACACCACGATCATTAAAACGGCCGCCACCCCGATCGTGATCGCCATCGAAGGGCCAATCATGCCTTCGTTGTGGAACAGGCGATCGTTCAGCAGGCCCGGTCCCAGTGGGCCGAGCGTCTGGCCGCCCAGGTTGAGGAAAAACAGGAACAGTGCCGAGACCTGGCCGCGGACCTGGTTGGGAAAGATGCGCTGCAGCGCCGCGACAGACGTCCCCATCGGCAGCGCAATAAAGAACACGCCCGGCGTAAGCAGTGCAATCGTCCAGTCCGCACGCGGCAGGATCAACGCCAGCGGGAGCAGAATCGCCGTGCCGATGCCGCTCACCACCGCCACCCGCAGCGCGCCGTCGCAAATCCCGCGGCGCTGCCACCGGTCGCTCAGGCTGCCTCCCACGTACATCCCGGCGCAGCCGAAGGTCACCAGGATCAGTGCCAGCAGCCTGCCCGATTGTCCCGGCGTCCAGTGATGCGTTCGTTGGAAGAATGTTGGGGTCCACGAGAGCAGGGCATAGGCACACGACGATTGGAAGATCGCGCCTACCGAGAGTCCTACCACCGATTGCCAGCGGCTTCCCATCTCCGCGAGCGTGTCCCGAAAGCTCAGCTCGGTAGCCTGGCCATCGCGCGCGCGCAGCAGGTCCCGCCGCTGCGGCTCCCGGATCGTGTACACCAGCAGCGCGAACAGCAGCCCGGGCACTCCCACTATTAGAAACGTGAGCCGCCACGACGCCATCGCGCCTAGCAGCGGCAAATAGATGACTGGCGTGCGCGCCACCGCATCCACCGTCAGCCCGCCCGCCAGAAACGCCAGGCTCGAGCCTAAGAAGACACCCATGTAGTAAATGCTGATAGCTACGCCCAGGCGCTCATTCGGGAAGTAATCCGCGATCAGCGAATACGCGGCCGGAGAGAGCGTCGCTTCTCCCACGCCCACACCCATACGACCCAGAAATAACGACCAAAAGCTGCGGGCGAAGCTGCACAGCGAAGTGCAGAAGCTCCACACCACGATTCCCACTGCGATCAGGTTGCGCCGGTTGCGCGTGTCCGCGATGCGCCCCAGCGGCAGGCCCATAAACGTGTAGAACAGACCGAACGCCAGGCCCTGCAGCAGCCCCACGCGTGTATCGCTGATGCCCAGATCGCGTTTTACCGGCGCCACCAGCAGACTTAGAATCTGCCGGTCCACATACGAAAGCATGTAGATGGCGGTCAGCGCGAGGACGACATACCACGCGTAGCGAAGGTTGGGCCGTGCTTCTGGGGCAGGCTGGGTCTCGGACATGAGAGCAATCTTACTACCGGGAGCTTAGGCGCGTGACAGGGCCGCCAGGACGCGCGCCGGAGTCAGCGGGTATTCCCGCATCCTTACGCCGGTAGCGTCGAAAAAGGCGTTCGCGATGGCTGCAGACGCGGCTGCCATCACTTCTTCGCCCGCGCCGAGCGGCCGCTCATTCAGCCGTTGCACAACCACGGCATGCACCTCGGGACACTCCTCGAACCGGAGAATCGGATAGCTGTTCCAGTCCACGCTGGTTACGTTCGTGGTGCTGAACGTCACCTCTTCGTGGAACATGCGGCTGGCGGTCTGCACCAGTTGCCCGCCGATCTGGTTATCGAT
>CAZKVF010000410.1:0-13369 GCA_964556085.1 uncultured Solibacteraceae bacterium | reverse complement strand
AGCCTCAAAGGAGGAGGCCCGAAAATGCTATTGCGAACTTTGTGGGGCGCTGCGCTGTTGCTCATACCGATCAGCCTGCTTGCCCAAACACCACCACCGGAAAAGAAACTACCGACGCGCCCGGTTACGGAGTTGAAGGCTGTGGGGGCAAGCCTGGACACTAACACTCACGATGTTACCGTCCATCTACAAAACCTCTCACCCAAAACCGTCGTTGCGTACAGCCTCGAAATCAAGGAGTTTGACGCACAAGATAAGGAGATCGGCGATTCCCGATTCAACGGAGTCGGGTTTGATTGGGCAGGACCAGAGCCGAATCCCAGCGCCGATAATTTCATACCGCCAGGGAGGACCGTTTCCATTGTCCCCGGCAAAACTTCGCCAGACGCTCTCTCAGTCGAAGCCACTGTAACGACTGTGATCTATGAGGACGCGACTTGGGAAGGATTAGCTCAAGGGTTCTTTCAAACGCGAGCCGCTCACGGACGGGAGGCCAGAGAGGCAGCAGCCGACGCGCAGGGACCAAGAAAGACAGAACTGGAAAAGCGAGCGCAATGGTTCGAGACGCACGGCCCCAAGGAGGCGCAATGAACTCTTGCTCTATCTGACTCTAGCGATATCCGCCTACGCTCAGGGCTCTAACGTCCTGTTTGATAACGGGATCTTCGTACCGCTACTCGCCGGGCCTTTACGGAACTGTACGCCGTGGGCCACGTCGCAAGGACGGGCGAGTGGCAATTCCCGAGATGCCCGCGCGGCCTCGACGATCTCCCTGCGATAACCGCTACTCCGGGAAAAAAATCCGCCCGTTTTCCTGAACTTGGCAGCGCGGCGTTCGGATCCCTGCTTGTCTCCATGCTAGAAGTTGGTGGGAAGGCCCGCTACCACGAAAGTCTGGTGGCCAGCTTGGGCCAGGTGCAAGCAATTTTGCGAAACGAACCGATAACGAACTGATTTTGCCGGCGCAAGTTTATGAGAAAAAAGGACCTTATTAGTTAAAATTCCAAAGCGACGTCAAATCGAACCCATTCCTTACGCCCGCTTGCCTGGCAGCCAGTTGCATCCAAGCCCACTCGGACAGGAGTCCTGGTCCCAAGAGCCGCCGAACTCCCCCGAATCGCTGGCCAAAAAATTCGATGTGGTTGAAAAGACAGGCTAAATTTGGGTTCGATTTGCGCCCGGGGCTGGCAACTACTTAGATGGCTCCCCGCCCCCAATTTGGCTACGTTCGGCCATGTTTCCGGTGGCGAAAACACCCCATGCTAGCCGTATGCGCTGTAGAGACAAATAGACCCGAGCGGGTGCGGAAATGGGGGAAATAAGGAAGGCAACGCAGCCGGGGCTCGAGCCCCGGCTGTCAGAGATCGGTCCCTGGGAAGGGCTCAAGAAAAAACTTAATTCGTCTTGGGCGGCGGTTCCGTTGCCGGCTCGGTCGAACCGCGATGGCAGGTGTAGCAGCGGACGTGCTGTTTTCCATCGGGGAACTTGCCGTTGATTTCCCGAGCCATGGTAATCATCATGCGAGCGACCTCTTTCTTGGGGTTGTCATCGCTCGGAAAATTCCCTTGCACGTGGCACTCAGTGCACATCACACCGAGGGCCGCGTTGAAACTCTGCATGGTCTCCCTGAGACTATCCCCCTTCGTCTGCAAGATCTTCAAATTTTGGGGGTTTTCAAAGGGACTAGGACCCTTCTTTTTCTTTTCTTCCTGGGCGAAGAGGGCCACACCAAAGATCAGTAACAGCGGACAAACTATACGCAGTAAACGCATGGGCTATATCGTACGTCGCCATCCGAGCAAAAAGCAAGGGAATGCCTTAAGTTTTTTTCGGTATTGCCAGTCCCGGCAGGTTGTGCTCCAGGGCTATGCCAAAATGGATTAGAAATCATGAACAATTTGCAATCCGTGCCGCCGGTCTATGGCGATGCGCCGGCGCTGGAAGAGGAGATCCTTACTTTCTGGCGGGAGTCCCGGGCCTTCGAAAAATTGCGGGAATTGCGCGCCAACAAGCCGCTGTTCCGCTTCATCGACGGGCCGATTACCGCCAACAACCCGATGGGCGTGCATCACGCCTGGGGCCGAACATTAAAAGATGTTTTTCTGCGTTACCAGGCGTTGACGGGGCACTCCGCCAAATATCAGAACGGTTTCGATTGCCAGGGCTTGTGGGTGGAAGTGGAAGTGGAGCGCGCCCTGGGCTTCAACGGGAAGCCCGATATCGAGCGCTTCGGGCTGGCAAATTTTTCGCGGCAATGCCGTGAGCGCGTGGAGACTTATGCGCGCGTGATCACCGAACAGTCCATCCGGCTGGGCATGTGGATGGACTGGGAGCACTCGTATTACACCTTCCACGATTACAACATCCTGGGAATCTGGGCCTTTCTGAAGGAGTGCCACCGCCGCGGCTGGCTGTATCAAAAGGGGCTGCCCATGCCCTGGTGCTGGCGCTGCGGTACGAGCCTCTCGGAACACGAGATGGCGGGCTCGCATAAAGACGTCGAGCACCTCTCGCTCTACGTAATGGGAGTGCTCAAGAGCGATCCATCGCGCCGTCTCCTGCTGTGGACCACGACGCCCTGGACGCTGGCCGCCAACGTGGCCGCGGCCGTGAACCCGGAGCTGACATACGTCGAAGTCAGCTCGCACCATTGGAATTACACGCTGATCCTGGGCAAGGAAGCGCTGGGTAAGCTGCGCGAGTTCCATCCTAGGATCGTGCGCGAATTGAAGGGCACGGACCTGCTCGACCTGGAGTACGAGCCGTTTTTTCCGGAGTTGCCGCAGCAGGCGGCCGTTGTGCATCGTGTGGTGCCGTGGAACGATGTCGACGCGGTGGAAGGCTCGGGTATCGTCCACATCGCGCCGGGCTGCGGCCGCGAGGATTACGAACTCGGAAAGGACCTGGGGCTGCCTTCTATTTCTCCGGTGGACGGCAACGGCAACTACCTCCCCGATTTCGGTTGGCTGGCTTCGAAGCACGCGGCAGCGGTGGCGCAGGATATCGCTGTCGCCCTGAAGCAATCCGGCAAGCTGCTCAAAGAGGAGATGTACCTGCACAGCTACCCGGTCTGCTGGCGCTGCAAGACTGAGCTGATCTTCCGCCTGGTGGACGAATGGTTCATCAGTTGTGAAGAGATCCGCCCGCAAATGCTGGAGGCGGCGCGCACCGTCGTTTGGATGCCGGAGCACATCGGTAAGGCCATGGAAGACTGGCTCACCAACATGAGCGACTGGTGCATCTCGCGCAAGCGCTACTGGGGGCTGCCGTTGCCTTTTTACATCTGCCCGCACTGCGGCGAGCTGACGGTGGTGGGCTCGCGCGAGGAGCTGCGCGAGCTGGCGGTAGACCCCGCCGCGGTGGATGCCCTGCCGGAGCTGCATCGGCCGTGGATCGACGATGTGCGCATCCGCTGCCCGAAGTGCCAGGGGCGCGCCCAAGGCGCAGAAGCCCCCCGCGTGATCGAGGTCGGCGATTGCTGGCTGGACGCTGGCATCGTTCCCTTCAGCACCCTGGGGTACTTTGACAACCATAAGGCTTGGGAGCGGGCCTACCCCGCCGAGTGGATCAGTGAGATGCGCGAACAGGTGCGCTTGTGGTTCTACTCCATGCTGTTTATGAGCGTCACGCTCCAGGGGTGCTCGCCTTATGGAAAGGTGCTCTCGTACGAGTCGGTGGTGAGCGAGGAAGGCACGCGCTTTTCGAAAACCGGCTTCATGATCCAATTCGATGACGCCGTTAATAAGGTTGGCGCCGACCCCATGCGTTACCTGTTCGCCAGCCGCCCGGTGACGGTGAATATGCGCTTTGGCTATAACCTGGCCGAGCAGGCGGCGCGCAAGATCGCGGACTTGTGGAACATCTACGTGTTCCTGGTCAACTACGCGATTCTCGACCAACCCGATCTTTCGCAGCCGGTGCCGGCCGAGGCGCTCCAGGTGACTGACCGCTGGCTGCTGGCGCGCACGGCGCAGATGATCGACTATGTCAAGAAGGGCTACGAAGCATATGACACGCCGTCGGTGATTCGCGACGTTGAGGCGTACCTGGACGATGTCTCCAACTGGTACGTGCGCGTGAGCCGGCGCCGCTTCTGGCGCAGCGGACACGAAGATGACAAGCGCGCCGCCTACTCGTCTTTGCTCGCGGCGCTGAAAGCGACAACCCTGGTGCTGTCGCCGATTATTCCCTTCGTGACCGAGCACATCTGGCAGAACGCGGTGCGCGGGCTCGAACCGGGCGCTGCGGAATCGGTGCATCACGCCGATTGGCCGGAGCCGCCGGCGGCGTGGCGCGACGAGGCGCTGTTGCGGCGCACGGAAACCGTGCGCGATGCGATCCGGCTGGGGCTGAAGGTGCGCGCGCAGGCGCAGGTAAGGGTACGGCAGCCGCTGCTGGCAGCGCGTGTTCAGTCTACACCGGAAGCAGCCCAGGCGCTAAAAGACCAGCTTGAGGTGGTCAAGAGCGAACTGAACGTCAAAGACGTGGTGGAAGCGGATCGTAATCAGATTTTCAATCACGCGATAACCGTCGACTGGAAGAAAGCCAATCCGATTTTGCGCCGCGAAGCTGCCGAGTATCGGAAAACCTTCGAGACTCTCGACCAGGCCACCCGCGACTCACTCATGCTCCAGATCAACAACGGCGGCGGCGTGAAAATTCCAGGCTCCGAACAAGTGCTCCCGGTGGATGTGTTTCGTATCGAAGAAGCGCTCAAACCGAACTACGGCGTGGCCGAGGAGGCCGGCCTCCTGGTCGCGCTGGACCTCGAACTGACCGACGCCCTCAAGCGTGAGGGGCTCGTCCGCGACCTGGTGCGCAACTTGCAGGTCGCCCGCAAAGATGCCGGCCTCTCGGTCAGCCAGCGGATCGAGCTGGGCCTCGCAACCGAGAGCCGCGAAATTCAAGAAGCCATCTGCGAGCACCGCGCGTACATCATGGACGAACTGCTCGCGACCGTGCTGGAATACGGGGAACTTCAGCCCTTCCGGGTTAAGGTCGAGGTGTCGCTCGACGGCGAATCGGTGATCGCCACAATCCGCTGGTGAGCTTGTATTGGATGGGGCAGGCGCCTCCGCCTGCCAACCGCGCGCACTGCGGTGGTTTTGGTTGCGGCTATCTGCCCCACATCTTGTGCTTACTTCCCTACTGCCAGGATCGTGAAAGAATCCGGAATGATTGCGCCGCGGCCGGCGCGACCGCCAGGCTGCGCAGGCGGGGTCGGCGGACCAAACTCGGCGCCGATGAGGATCAGGCGATTCGTCTTCGTGTCCAAGGTGCTGGTGCGCGCGCCTGGCATGGTCTGCACGGTCTGTTCGACGACGAAGCTGGTGGGGCTGTTCTCCTTAATCACGGTCAGCGTTCCGTCGCCTTGCGAGCTGAAGGCTTCCATCGTGTTGGCGTTGAACCAGGCGCCGTCCGTGCCGGTGCCTAGCGGCAGCGTCGTGATGATCTTGCCGTCGTCGGCGCTGAGGATCACCATATTCGCGGGATTGCGGCAGGCGGCAAAAAGAATCCGGTTCTTGGCGTCCATGGCGAGGCCTGCGCAGGTGCCGCCCTTCCCGGCCACATCGTAATGGTTGGTTACGGTGAGGCTTTTCGTGTCGATCACGGCGATATTGTCTTTGTCTTCGACGTCGATATACAGATGGCCCTTGCCGTCGGCGACACCCTGTTCCGGCATGCCGCCAATGTCAACCGTTCCGAGTACCGAGCCATCTTTGGTATTGATAGCCGTTACGTGCGGCGAGGAGTGACTGAGGATGTATACCTTCTGCTCCGACGGATCGAATAGCATGCCGTCCGGGTTCCCCTGCACGTCGATCTTCTGGATCGGCATCATGGTCTTGGAGTCGAACATCGTGATGGGCTTGCTGCTGATGAATCCGTGACTCGACTTCGGGTCAACCACCGCACCGTGAGAGTTGGTCGTGGCGATTTCACCGGCCGGCTCGAGAGTATCGAGGTTGTAGACCGACATTCGGGACGCTTGTTGGCCGGTGCGGGCGATGTATAACCGGCGGCCTTCCACATCGGCGAAGACATAGTCATAACCGCCCGCGCCGCCGACTTTGTTCGTCTTGACAACCTTATAGGGTCCTGCAGAGGAACTCTGTTGGGCCAGTGTGGCTGACGCGAGCGCAATCATAGCGATGACAAATCGAAGGCAGGGTTGCATGGAAGTTCTCCTCCGATAGAGTATACGCCCGTGGGCAGGCGCTTTCGCCCGCCAATTCTCCAGCCAAGACGCCGTGGGCAATCGGGAGGTATAACAGGTGGAACAGGCCTCCGGGCCTGTGATCGAGGAGGAAGCATGCTCACGAAGCTTTCAGTCCTGCTGGCCGTTTCGCTTCTGCCCCTGTGCGCGCAGTGGCAACTGCCCAAAAATAGCGCTATGCCGCGAACCAAAGACGGCAAACCGGATCTCAAGGCTCCGGCGCCGCGCCGGCCGGACGGAAAGCCGGACTTGACGGGAATCTGGATCGCCGATCCGCCCAAGCTCCGCGACGTGACCATGGATCTGAAACCGGGCGATCTTCAGATGCAGCCCTGGGCCGAGGAGTTGTTCAAGCAGCGCGAGACCGGCAATCTCTCGGCGCTGGATCCGGATGCCAACTGCCTGCCGCAAGGCGTGCCGAAAATCAATTCCACGCCGCTCCCGTTCAAGATTTATCAGGAGCCAAACGTGGTCGTGGTCCTGTATGAAGCCTTCGATCAGTTCCGGCAGCTCTTCATGGACGGCAGGCAATTGCCGAAGGATGCGAATCCGCAGTGGTTTGGGTACTCGGTCGCGCATTGGGATGGAGATACGCTGGTGGTCGAGTCTTCGGGCTTCAACGGGAAGGCGTGGCTGGACCAGGTGGGCCATCCCTCGACGGAGGCGCTGCGCGTGACCGAACGATTCACCAGGCGCGATTTCGGGCACATGAACGTCGTCTCGACCATCGACGACCCAAAGGCATATAAGAAGCCATGGAGCTACACGCAGCCGCTAAGCCTGCTCGCTGAGACAGAGTTGCTGGAACTCGTCTGCAACGAGAACAACACAGACCTGCCACATCTTAAAGGGAAGTAGTTGCGGCGCGCGCCGCAGAAGCACGCCAGGAACCGCCTAATTGCACGAAAAGGTTGCTCAGCGGCTCGCGTGCATCGACACTCTTCAGGGCGGTCCGAGCGATGTGCAGGCCCAAGACGCGGTAGCTTTCGAATTGAGATTCGGTGAAGAACTGGTCTGCTGTGCTTTGGTGCGGGAAGGTCGAGAAGCGGGCACGATATTCGCGGACATCTTCAGGTTCATCCCCCGTCAAGCTGGCCTTGAAATAGAGTAGGAGGCCAGTTCCGAAATCAGAATCTGCTTTTCCGTCTGGATCCGTTTCCGGGTAATGGATGGTGCCCATTGCGTAGTGTGCGCGGCTAAGCTCGTTGGTTCCCTGAATGCTGTGGGTGTCGATGTCGATAGTGACCCCGAAATCGGTCTGGCATTTGCGGATGGCGCCTGCCAAAGCGCCGAAGGTCAGTCCAGCGTCCTGTTCGGCATCGCCGATGATGATAAAGCGGCAGCGGCGGCGCACCAGTTCATAGAGGCCGATGTTATCGAAGTGTCCGCCGTCGGATAAGTTCAGGTAAGCCGAGCGGTCGTCCGTTTGGCCCGCCAATTCTTTGATGAGATACCGCAAAGATAGCAGAGGGCCTGGCCGCCGGGAAGCCTTGAGGTGGCGGGGATTGCCCACCCACCAGCCGAGCCGTACATTGAAAATCGTGAGCAGAAATGCCACCGGCGCCGAAGTATGGTAGCCCATGTTGGGGTTGGCGGCCGCGCCGGAAATGGCCATCGCGGTCCCAAGGTCAGGGCCGTCGTTTCCGGTGAAGATTTCGGTGGAACAGTAACCATCTTTGGATAGGTCCGCATTTGCCTTGACTGCCCGGACGTCGGCGTCGGATTCCTCGGGCGTGAATCCGCAGAACTTCGGGGTAAATACGAACGAGCCGGCTTTGCGTTCCTGCTTAGCCAATTCCGACCCGCGGTTGAGATTCACCGTCGTGTTCACGATCGGATAAGGCCCGTAATATCCGTGCTCGATGGAAAGGTCGCGGAGGAGAATATCGTCTTGAGAATCGAAACCGGTTGTGGGATTGGGTCGCCGTTTGCGGCCCTGGCTGGCTCCCAGGTAGCAGCGAACCAGGCGGTTCTTATAGAAATGGTGCATGGAGAACTCGTTGATGTTGATCCGAACCGCGAGCGCCAGCGAGACCAATGCAAATCCGGCGAGAGCCCCAATGATCGCGAGCAGGAGCCAGCCGTGCGGCTCAAGGCTCGCCCAGTGATTGGGGATGATGCGGGAGGTCCATTCCGGAGCGCCGGCGGGTACGAGAACTTGCGAGGGTTGATTCCTGTCCGCGAATTCTCGGATTCCCCAGTGCAGGCCGAACGAAATCAGGACGAGAAACCCGGTCATGAAAATGACAGGAGCGATTTTCGCGATCAGATCCAGTCCCCGGCTGCCGCCGCCCGGAGAGGAGCTGGCGCCATCCGTTTTGGAACTGCTCGCCGAGAGAATGCCGGCAGCCGATGTGGCGACCCAGCCGCCCGCCGCCGTGACTGCGGCGGTCCACCATTTGGCGAAGGCCAGTGCTACCCACAAGGGCGAATAAACTCCCAACGCAAAGATCGCCATCCATGCCACTGACCAGATGCCCAATATCGCTCCCAGCCTGGAAACCCATTCACGGGCAGCATCTGGATAATCGGCGCCCATCAGGCCGAGCAAGAGGCTAACGCCGACCGACAAGGCCGCTATGACCAGAACCGGACCGAGCGTCATGGCAGCCCAGGCCCCCTCCGTTCCTTGCCAGCTACCAGGCCAGCGCAATATCGCGATCAGAAGAGCGGCTGTGACCGCGGCGCACACAACCGAAAAGAGCAAAGCCCACGCTAAAGCGCCGGCCGCATGGTGGCGACGGGCGCCGTAGCATTTCAGGAACCCACCCTGTACCGTGAGTACGAGAAACAGCACCAACAGGGCGACTGCTCCAACCGTTAATGCCCACCAATACCAGTTCAAAGGATTGGTGCGTGTCGCACCCATGAGAACGGCGGCCAAAAAGACGAAAACGGCGCAAAAGCCTGCGTCGGCTTTGGGCCTCCGGCCGATACCTGGCTGGGATTCCCTGCGACCGCTCCGCTGATCCGGAAATGTGCGCTGGGCGATTTCGCGGAGGCGTTTCCCCATGATGATAACGGCGAGACTGAGTAGCACCAAAGCCGGGGAAAAGCTGAGTTCCAGCAGGCGTTCATGGTCTGTGTCGGTATCGAGTGCCTGCTGCGCCAGGCCGCCTGCCACAGGCAGCAGCAGCAGCGCCGCGAGAAAGGGAATCAGGACGCACCAATTGAGGAAGATATTCCTTACCCAGATGGCCGCGATTACCCAAACGTCGGGGCTCAATAGCGACGGGCGCGGTGCAAGATAGTTGCTGTACTTGCGAAGGAAACTAATCGGATCGTCGGCTGGCGCGCGCGGTATAGGATTGCTGGCGGGCGACAGTTCTTCTTCGGCCTGGTCCGGGCGCCCGCCGTGCAGCCGCTTTATGACGCCGTGCAGCCAGGAACCGATATAACCTCCGCCCGAGACGGTCGAAAGATAGTCGAGTTGATGCAGCACGCCATGTTCCGCCAGGCCTTGCAGGAGTCCCAGGTTGAAGGTGGCGCTTCGTATCCCGCCGCCGGAAATCCCCATTCCGGCCAGGTCGCGTTTCAGCGCTTGAGTTTCGGGGGCATGCTCCGGATTGATCGCAGGCCGAGGGGTTTTGAGGATCTGGGAACGCCGCTCATCGACCTGCGTTAGTTCTTGCAGCAGGACTTTACCGAATGGGACAGCCATATTAGTTATAGCGGATTTCTCTGAAAATTCGCGCCACGCCTGGTTCCGCCATCAGGGCTGAAATAATACCTCATTCGGCAATGGATTTAAAGCAAATTAGCTTCGCATCCGTGCGCCGCGTTGCCGGCCGCTCTCACCACCGAGCCCGCTCAGAGGGGTTGACAGGCTGAAGCCTGTCCCACCATCCTGAATACCTAGAGGAATTACCGATTGCCTAATCGACTCATCCCCACAATCCTGATCTCGGCTGCCGTGTTGTTCGTATCGAGTGCCGCTAACGCGCAGCAACTCGATCATCCGGCGAAGATTTCCGGGCATCCCAACTTCAACGGCGTGTGGCAGGCTTTGAACACGGCGTATTGGAACCTGGAAGGGCATTCGGTCGAAGGATTCGGCAAAGATTTCTGGAAGCTCGGCGCGATCGGCGTGATTCCGGCGGGACAGAGCGTTCTCAAAGGAGGAGGTACGATTCCCTACCTCCCGGATGCCCTCAAAAAGCGTAACGAAAACCGGGCCCAATGGCCCGCGGCGGATCCGGAAGCAAAATGCTATATGCTCGGGGTTCCGCGCGTCACCTATCAGAATTTTCCGTTCCAGATTTTCCAGGGTGACGGCGACCTTTTGATGGTGTACCCGTTCGCCGCCACGAACCGGATCATATATATGAAGGATCACTCCGAGCTGCCGGTGGATTCGTGGATGGGTAAGTCGAACGGAGATTGGGATGGTGACGTTCTGGTGGCCACAACCACTTCGCAGAACGGCAAATCGTGGCTGGACCGCGCCGGAAATTTTGCGAGCGACCAGTTGAAAGTGACGGAGCGCTTCAGACTTCTCGATGTCAACCACATCTGGTACGAAGCCACGCTGGAGGATCCACAGACGTTTTCGCGCCCATGGACGATCGAAATGCCGCTATACCGTTTGATCGAGAACCAGGCGCAACTGCTCGAGCATAAGTGCGTTCCGTACACGGATATGCTGCTCTATCATGATCTGCTTGAGCCGAAAGAGTGAATGGAAAATGGGTGCGATACTAAGTAGGGAGTCAGGCCAAATGCAGAGGAGACTGCTGAATATTTTCGCAAGCGCCGCAGCGTTGCTGGCGGCAGTATTACCCGCCGCGGCGCATCATTCATTTTCGGCGGAGTTCGACACGAACAAGAAGGTCACGCTCGAGGGCACCGTGGTCAAGTTCGAGTGGGTAAATCCGCATTCCTGGCTGGATATCGACGTCCCGAAAGCGGACGGTACGGTAGAACACTGGCGGCTGGAAGGCGGATCGCCGGGGGTATTGCTGCGTCTGGGTTGGAACAAGAATTCGCTCCCTGCCGGTACAAAGATTAAGGTGACCGCGTTCCAGGCGAAAGACGGCGAATTCCGCGGCAGCACGCGAGAGATCGAGTTTCCGGACGGCAGGAAGATGAGCCTCGGCAGCTCAGCCGAAGAACAGCAGAAATAGTCAGCAGCGCATCGTCGGTAGGAGCGCTTCGGCCCGCCAAACTAGAGCGAGCGACTGGGGTGTTGGAATCTACAAAATGTTGGTGTCCAAGGTGGCAATGAATTGAATGCCCGGAACGATTTTCTTCGCCAGCCGCTTGTCGTGAGTGAGAAAAAGATCTACGCGCGCCTCGGCGGCGCAAGCCAGATGGATCGCGTCACCTGAGCTTACGCCTGCGCGCCCTCGAATCTCAGCGAAAATTTCAGCTGTCGAGAGCTTAAATTCAAGCAGGCGCAGATCCGGTGAGCGGAAAAACGCGCGAAGCTTTGACACCTCGTCCCATCGTTGCGTCCGGCTCGGGCCGGCCAGCACTTCGCCCACCGTAAACACACTGGTGCAGAGAGTGTCTCCGCGTTCCTCCATCCGATGTGTAATTTGGGCCACCCGGGGCTTGAATTCCGGGTGGCTTTCGAAGAGATAGGCGAAGAGCATGGTATCCCAGTAAACCAGGCTCATCGCGGGTAGCCTTCGCGCTCTTCCCGAATCGCTCGCTCGGCTCCGCCGAGTTCCCGGTAGACCTCCTTAAGAATGCCTTCCATCTGCCTCAGTTTGGCGTAGATCGAAACATTATCAGAAGCTTTAGGCATGGCAATGTTCGGTGGGTCGTTGCGAAACTCGTACGTGTACACAACATTGTTGCCCATGCCCGATGGAGGACCATTTATTTCGACCAGACGCAAGCCGTTCGGTTCGAGGAACTTCGAGGATTTTAGAGACGCACAAACATGGTTAATGCGATTCGACATGCCCAGTTCCTTCTCGACTGTTCCGCACCGAACCGAGAATCGGCCCTGATGGCTGAGTCGGGCCGGTTCGACGTTATGCACGCGTACATGCTCCCGGATTTGGTCTGCCGTAATTTTGATCGCCATTTTATTACTATGATGACAGAATTTAGTCTGTCTGTCAATTCAGGCTGTCAGGCATGGCACCATGGCTGCAGCTCGGGGTGACGCCAGTTCGGACGGCAGGAAAATTAGCCTCGGCAGCTCAGCCGAAGAACAGCAGAAATAGCCAGCGGCCGCTTGCGTTACAAGACGCAGGATCTGCGCACGTCTTGAGACAAGCCGTTTTTGCTTTTTTCTCCGAAGGGCGCGTACTATCGAAAGCGTGGCTGATCGCAACCTGCTGCGCGACTTGCCGGCTGTTCACGAGATTCTCGAAGGGCTTGCTCCGGAATTGAGCCGCTTCCCTCGCGCGTTGGTTGTCAGCGAAATCCGCCGCGCCCTGAATGAGGCGCGGCTGGCGATTCAGGCGGGCCGGCCGAACGGCCTGAGCATCGAAAGCCGCGTTGAGCAGGCGCTGGCGCAGTTGGAACAGCCCTCGCTCCGCGGTGTGATCAATGCAACCGGCGTCGTCCTGCATACCAACCTCGGCCGCGCGCCTCTGGGCCCGGTGCCGCTGCTGCCAGGGTATTCCAATCTCGAGTTCGACCTGAAAGCGGGACGGCGCGGCAAGCGCGACGTGCATGCAGGAGCGCTCCTGGAGCGGCTCCTGGGTGCGCCGGCGATCGCCGTGAATAATAATGCCGCGGCCATTTATCTGGCATTGAACGAACTGGCTGCAGACGGAGAAATTGTCATTTCACGCGGCGAGCTGATCGAGATCGGGGATGGCTTTCGTATTCCGGAAATCATGCAGCGTGCGGGCGCCATCCTGCGCGAGGTGGGCACAACTAACCGGACGCATATCGATGATTACCGCGCCGCCATCAATGAACGGACAAAGCTGCTGTTACGCGTGCACCCCAGCAATTTCCGCATTGAGGGTTTCACCTCCCGGCCCGAGCTGAAGGAGCTTGTTGCTCTGGGGCGGGAGCGAAGCATTCCCGTTTACGAAGATCTGGGCAGCGGCTGTATCGTGGATCTCAGGCCGTACGGGATCGACGAACCGCTGGTGGGCGAGAATCTCGATGCGGGCGCCGACCTGGTCTCGTTCAGCGGGGATAAGCTGCTAGGTGGTCCGCAGGCGGGCATCCTTGCGGGTAAGG
>CAZKVF010000409.1:0-9871 GCA_964556085.1 uncultured Solibacteraceae bacterium | reverse complement strand
CCGGCGCCAAAGCCGGACAGAGTGTCGATACCTTCCCAATCGCCAAAGTTAAAGGCGCCCAAGCTTTCGGCGCTCACTCGAATCGGCCCGGGCTGGTTACGGAGAAAGGCAGCGATATCACGATACTCTGTCAGCTTGGGCAATAGTGTCTCGCGGTGATACGCGGCACGGTCGTAGTAGAGCGCGCCACTAAAATTACCTAATTCAATAGAGATAAGCGCAATCATTCCGCAACGTACCGCGAACTGCGAAATTGCTTGGTGGTACTGAGCCAGCAGCAAACAACCCAAAAGTATTCCGATTAATCCGGACAGAACCAGAACGTCACCGGGCCCAGGCTTTTGAAAGGCGGAAGCAGCCAGTGCCATAGCAAATATTCCCACTCCCAGGGAAATTAAGACCCGGTAGGCGATTCGCACAACGGGAGAATTCCGAAGCGTGATCAATGAGTCGAGGCCCACTGCCGCCAATGGTGCGACTCCAAGGCCGAAGATGGAAAGAAGACGAACCGGAACTCGCGCCTTGTCGAACAACGGAAGAACGGCGTACAGCACACCGTGCAGGAAGTTCCAGCCTCCCAACGCCAGGAGGATGCCGGCAAGGGCAATCGAGGTCAGCAAGCGAACGAAACGATGGTTCCACCTGGTGAAGATGCCTATGAGAACCAGGCACAGGACACCGATGCCAACGAACGCCTCGGCCTGAAGAGCGCTCCAAGGCACGACGATTGCGATTAAAGAGGAAGGCGCCAACGAGTTTTCCGCATCGATTCGATAGGGAATCTGATCCTTCCACCCGACTGGGTCGTCGAGTCCGACCCAGCGAACCGCAAGTTTAGAATATTCGTAACCTGGAACCGTCTGGAGTCCGCTCACCAGTATCGTGAATAAAACGATGATCAACATCAGCTCAACAGAGCGTCGCCACTCCTTAAGGTTGGAAGCGAGTTCAGAAACGCAGACCGCGCCGGCCAGGAGGGTCAAGTAAATCGGGATCTCATGATGACCGCTCAACCAGGCGAGCCCAAGAAACGATCCCGCCATAGCCGCGGAGCCGAGGGGCCGGCGGTCTCTAAACGCGCGAAGGAGGAAGAGGAGCACAAGGGGCGCCAGCAAAAGGCTGCCCAAGACCTCCGGCCAAAGCGTCCTGCCAAACATCCCGCCAAATGAATAGACAAAACCACCGAGAAGGGAACCCAATCGTGATATCCCGAGATCCCGGCATAACCAGTAAGCAAATAGCGCACCCAGGTAATGCAGAAGTACAAAGTACCAGTTCAGGGCACTTAGAGACAGCGCATTCGTTCGAGACCCGTGAATCAGAAAGAAGAGCCAGTTGATCGGGTATGCGGCGCCAACGATCTCACCCAGGAATGGTTGCCCGCACCACAAATGAGGATCCCAAAGAGGGAATTCGTGATTACGCCAGGTGGCCCGCTCGAACTGCAGCCGGGGCACGTCCATTTGGATGACATCCGGATTATCGATCCAGGTGTATTGGTTGGAGAGTGTCAGTCTCCAGCAAAAGCCACAGCAGATGACAGCCAGGATGCCGGCCGCTGTACATGAGCGGACCAATGGGCCAACGCGTAGGGAAAACCGCCTCGGCCAACTGGAAACCGGATGAGCGATCATTTGAATTCAAGCTGCCACAACATCAAAGTATAAAGCGCACGCCCAGATGCCGATGCATCTCGATTGCCGTCGAAAGCGCAACGAAATCTGTAGGTGGGCGCCACGGCCTGTGTCGTTTTGGGCCCTGCCTGCAGCGTGCGGGACGCAGTGAGTTTCCCTCGACATCGTATAATCGAGCTTGTCAGGAGGTTGGAAATGAGCCGTAAGCTGGTAATCCAACGTCCCGACGGCCAGGTGGACGCCTTACCTTTGAGCGGCTCGCGGCTGGCCGTGGGGCGTTCCAGTTCTGTGGAGTTGAGCTTTCCCGAGGATGCCGGGCTGTCGCGCCAGCACTTCGCTTTCGAGTTCGAAAGCAACGAGTGGACCGTCCGCGATCTGGGCAGCAAGAACGGCACGTTCGTCAACAACATTCCCCTCAAGGCGCGGCTGATTTTAAAGCCGGGGGACCGCATCACGGCGGGGCATCTGACGATCGTGTATTCCCCGGAAGGCGACAAGCCCTCAGCTCCCAAGCCCGACGTCGTGGTATTCGAGGGCGAATCGGGAGCGGACACGACCTCCGCTTCGATCACGCTGGAAGGCGCTCTTTCCAAGCAGACCATGGTTTTCGAGCGCGGCGGCGCGAAGGCCTCCGCGCCTCTACAGGCGATGATCAATGCCGGAATGGAGCTTTCGAAAAACCAGCCTCTGGCAGAGCTGTTTCAGACGATACTCAATCTGGCGATCCAGGCGGTGAACGCGCAACGTGGCGTAGTCATGGTGCTCGAAAAGGGCGAACTGGTGGCCAAAGCTCACAAAGGCGAGGCCTTCCGGATTTCCACGGCGGTGCGCGACCAGGTCCTGAAAGACAAGACTTCCATTCGGGTGCAAAACGCGCAGCTCGAGGAAGCCTTTAAGAGCCGCATGAGCATCGTTGAGCAGCGGGTCCACGCGATGATGGCGGTGCCGCTGCAAACTAAGGACCGGATCATCGGGCTGATTTATGTCGATTCGCCGTTTGTCATGCGGGTCTTTAACGACGAAGACTTGAGCCTGCTGACCGTAATGGCCAATATAGCCGCGGTGCGTCTGGAGAACGCGCGTCTGGCGGAGATCGAGCACGCCGAACGGATTATGCAGCGCGACCTGACGCAGGCCGCGGAGATTCAACGAGGCATCCTGCCGGAGAAGGCGCCGGAACGTCCCGGCTTGGACCTGGCCGGTTTTAACGCTCCCTGCCGCACGGTGGGCGGCGACTATTATGGCTTCGTGTCGTACCCTGGCGGCCGCGTGGGCCTGGCACTGGGAGACGTATCGGGCAAGGGCATGTCCGCGGCTCTGATGGTGATGGCCTTCGAGGCGCGCCTGCGCGTTCTGGCGGAAGACGAAGACTCCGCAGCGGATGTGGTGGCGCGGCTCAACAAGATCACCTGCGAGAACTGCCCCTCGAATCGCTTCATCACCTTCTTCTTTGGGATCCTCGATCCGGCAACCGGCCATCTCGGATACGCCAACGCGGGGCACAATCCACCGATGATTGTGCGCTCCTCGGGCGCTGTCGAACTGCTTCCGGGCGGCGGACCCGTGCTGGGAATCGTGCCGGTCGCGCCGTACAAGCAGGAGAAAGCGCGGCTTGCGCCGGGCGACCTGCTAGTCATCTACAGCGACGGCATCACCGAAGCCACCAATACGACCGAGGAAGAGTTCGGAGAAGAACGGCTGGCCGAGGTATTGCGAAGCCGGCGCGAGGAGCCGGCAGCGGCCATTGTGGATGCGGTCACCGAATCGCTACAACAATTCACCGCCGGCGCGCCTCAGGCCGACGACATTACCCTGGTGGTGGCGAAGCGGGTTTGAGATGGGGGTTCCCATCGAAGCCCTCGAGCCGGCCCTGACACCTCGCAAACTCTGGGTCGAGCTGACTTCTAAATGTCCGTTCGACTGCATATTCTGCTCGCGAAAGACGCTGCGCGGCGTGGGGGAGCATATGCCGTTCGCACTGTTCGAGTCGCTCGTGCGGCAAGTCATCGATCCGCGTGCCTTCCTGCTGAACTACTCCGGCGAATCGACGGTGTATCCGGATCTGATCCCGGCAATCCGGCTGGCACGGTCTACCGGAGCCTTTGTGGAACTGGTGTCGGCCTTGGGATGCGCGCCGGAATCGATGCTTCGCGATCTGAGCCAGAGCGGGCTCTGCCGTCTTACGGTCTCGATTCACGCAGTGGATGCCCGCCAATACGAGGAGATCTACCGCTATGGCACGTTCGAAAATCTGCGCGTGCGCCTGGCGCGTTTTTTGGAGCTGTGCCGGCAAGCCCCGCAGCCGCCCATAGTGGATCTGGCTTTCGTGGCGATGGAGCGAAATCTGAGCGAACTGCCGGCGGTAGCGGCTTTCGCGAAATCGCTCGGGATTAAGCAAATTTCGATTTTTCCCGTGATCCGGCGCGACGAGATTCCCATCCAATTTCCCGGGGAACTGGGCGGAGATGGCAGGCACCGGCCTGAGTTCCGCGACCAGCTACGGTCCGCGGTGGAGGAAGCGCGGCGGGAGTTTCCGGACCTTGGGATGCGTATCACGAATCCCGCATTTACCGTTTCGGATGCCTGTGTGGGCGAGGTTCCGCGGGAATATCCAGGCCTGTTGCCGGCGGGCGCGTGGATTCACTCGTGCGAGCAGGACCCCTGGGAGACAGCTCACGTGCTGGCGAACGGGGATGTAGTGGCCTGCGAAGTTTTGGACAAAGTGCCGTTGGGAAACCTGGCGCGACAGTCGCTCGCGGAGATCTGGCACGGCGAGGCCTATGCGCGCTTTCGCCGCCAGTACCGGCACGGAGAGCATGCGGAGTGCCGTGATTGTCCTTGGAAGAAAGCCTACCGGCCCGGTACTCCGAGGACCGAGGTGATCGGCTCGCGGGGGCGTAGCGCGCAACTGACTCACGGCTGGCACGATCCGGAAAACGAACCGCACGTGTGGAGCACCCAGCAAGCCACTGCCGTACTGGCAGCCCGGCCCGAATCTGAGATCCTTCATGTTTGCGGAACACTACCGCCGGGACCGAAGGGCGATCCTAACGAGCTTGTGATCGTTGTGCGGGGCAACGAGATCGGAAGAGTGGCCAACCCGTGGGATGAAATGATGCCATTCGGACTCGATTTTCCGGTGCGTGACGGGGGAAAGGGGGCATGGCCGGTGCAGTTCCGGACGCGGCACGTGTTTCGTCCGTGCGAGCGGGGTTGGGGACCGGATCAGCGTGACCTGGGATTCGCTCTGGCCTTGCTCGGCGCCAAGGCGGCGCCGGATCCGGAACGTGCGCTGCAGCGGGAACGAGCGCTTCGCCCGCTGCTCTGGTGGATCCGGGCGGTGGATGCGGCCGGCACGATTATCCACCGCGTTCACCGGCGAAAACCAGCAGCGTCGAAATCCAGGTTGGGGCCGGGTCTTTCTGTCCTGATCCCCGAGCGCGACAATCTGGAGGAACTGAACGAATGCCTCGAAAGCGTCAAAAAGGCTGCTGTGCGTTGGCCCGAACCACTCGAGGTGATCGTGACCGTGAACGGCTGCCGCGCGGCGGCGTACCGAGCGCTGCAGGAGGCCTATCCCGGAATTCGCTGGGATTTTCATAAGCGCCCGCTCGCATTTTCGAGAGCTGTAGCCGCAGGAATGCGGATGGCTCGGTTTGACTGGGTGTACCTGCTGAATAACGACGTCGTGCTGGATCCGGGCGCGCTCGAAGCGCTGGCGCACTGCCGCGACGACTCGGTGTTCGCGGTTGCTTCTCAGGTCGTACTCAAGGACGAAACGCGCTTCCGGGAAGAAACCAACTGGACTGCGCTGCTGGTCGAAGACGGGCTGGCCACGATTCACGATCTCATTCCGCAATCGGACGAGACGGTTGAGGGCTTTTACGCGGGCGGCGGCGCTTCACTCTTCCAAAGGCGCGTGTTGCGCGCGGTCCTCGACGAAACGGCGTATAAGCCATTTTATTGGGAGGACGTGGAATGGGGCTGGCGCGCCCGAAAACTGGGATATCGCGTGCTGTTCTGCGCGAAGTCGGTCGGGCGCCATCGCCAGCGGTCCACCATTGCCCGCCATTACTCCGAGGAGGAGGTGGAGGCCGTAATTGCTCGAAACCGGCTGCAGTTTCAATTGCGCAACTTCACTGCTGCAGGCTCGGTGACTCGCGCCATTGAGGAGATCTGCCAATCGCCGGATGCGGTTGCGGAAGCGTTTCTGGATTGGCGCATGGCAGCCGGGATCGCGATGGGGAGGCTTTGGAACCGAACTGCGGGGGTCGGCGATGAGGAAGTACTGGCTATACCGGCGGCAAAAACCGCCGGCGCGACACTATCTTAAAAGGCCCGAGCACTAAAGACCCGCGCAGTGCTGAATTTTCAACACTGCGGCTACAATGTCTTTTTTTGGCAACATAAACGAAACGCGATATTCATATTGCTGCGGAAGACTGGAAGAATCTAGAACACGCTTATGAGTTCCGCACCCGCGAAGATCCCCCTGATGGCCTCGATCGGAGACCAGGGGGTTCTCAACAAAGCGCTTTCCGGCCCGCTGTCGGAGATCTGGATCGATCGCGATCTGGGCTGGCTGGACTTTAACGACCGCGTGCTGGCGGAAGCGCTCGATGAGCGTACGCCGCTACTCGAGCGGGCAAAATTTCTAGCGATTTTCACTTCCAACCTGGATGAGTTTTTTATGAAGCGTGTGGCAATCCTGCGTGGAAGCGAATCGCCGGATCGAAAGACACTGCTAGCCAGATTACGCGAACGCCTGATCGCCAGTCTCGACCAGCAGGCGGCTTGTTATCGGGATCAGATTCTGCCGGCGCTGGCGGCCGAGGGGATTCACCTCCGCGGATGGGACAACCTCACGCCGGGCCAACGCGAAGAAGCGAGTCGTTACTTCGATCTGGAAATCTCACCAGCGGTGACGCCGCTGGTCTTCGATCCGGCCCACGCTTTTCCCTTCCTCTCCAATTTGTCTACTTCGCTGGCATTCGTTCTGCACGATCCTTCGCGGGGAACGACCTCTTACGCGCGTGTGAAAGTTCCGACGGTCCTGAAGCAATGGGTACCGCTTTCGGCTGACGTACCGGGAGGCCAGAAATTACTCGTTGCTCTTCACGAAGTAGTGCGCGGCAATATCGAGAAGTTGTATGCGGGGATGCGCCTGACGGGAACCACGCTGTTCCGGCTGACGCGCGATGCCGAGGTGGAGACAGAGGAGGAGGATGAGTCGACCGGGCCGGACGCGGTGCGCGAACAGATCCGCCAGCGCCGTTACGAGCCCGTGGTTCGGCTCGAATTCGCGCCCGGGGGCGACCAGTCGATTCGTGAGATGCTCCGGCAGCGTTTCAATTTGAATGTGGAAGACATCTATGACCTGTCGGGGGAACTCGATTACACATCGCTGTTTCAGATAGCGGGTTTGCCGGTTCCTGCCCTTCGGGATACGGCGTGGACTCCCCTGACACCGCCTGCGATCCAGGAGGGTGCCGATATATTCGCCGCCATCCGAGGCGGCGACATCCTCGTGCATCATCCTTATGAGAGCTTTGAAGACAGCGTAGAGCACTTCATTGCCTCCGCCGCGAACGATCCCGAGACCGTGGTTGTGAAAATGACCGCTTACCGCGTGGGGGACGATACGCCCTTTGTAAAATCGCTGGTGCGGGCGGCCGAATCGGGCAAGCAGGTGGCGTGCGTAATTGAGATCAAAGCCCGGTTTGACGAAGAACGGAACCTGCATTGGGCGGCGGAACTGGAACGCGTGGGCGCGCATGTTACGTTCGGCGTGGCGGGACTTAAGACTCACGCTAAGCTGGCTCTTGTAGTGCGCAAGGAATCCACGGGGCTGCGCAGCTATGTTCATATCGGCACGGGCAATTACCATGTCCGCACGGCCCGGCTTTACGCCGACTGCGGGCTGTTCACGTGCAATCCCGTTATCGCTCGCGATGTCGTGAACTTGTTTCACCACCTCACGGGACACTCCGTAAAGCCGGACGTCGCCGAACTGCTGGTCGCACCGGTAACCATGCGCGCCCGAGTGGCCGATCTCATCCGGCGCGAAGTTGCGAACAAGCGAGAGGGCCTGCCCGCTCGGATTGTTGCCAAGATGAATCAGCTCGAAGATCCGGAAATCATCGAAGCACTATGTGAAGCTTCGGCCGCGGGGGTGCCGGTGGATCTGATCGTACGAGGGTTCTGCTGCCTGCGGCCAGGCGTCGAAGGCCGCACGGACAACATTCGCGTGCGGTCCATCATCGGGCGCTTCCTGGAACATTCCCGAATCTTTCATTTCGCGGCAGGGCAGGAAGAGCCATCGCTCGGCGATTTCTTCATCGGCTCGGCCGATTGGATGTTCCGCAACCTCTCGAAACGGGTGGAGGTGGTGACACCGGTTTCGGACGCCAAACTGAAAGGCCGGTTGTGGGAAGTTCTGGACACTTGCCTACGCGACCGGCGGCAGGCATGGGTGCTGGGCCCGGATGGAACGTACAGGCAGTTACATCCGGAGGAGAACGGCGAAAAATCGGACCACACCGTACCCGAGGTCGATGGAACCCACCAGACGCTGATGGGGATTGCGCAGAGCCGCTGCATCTAACGCACTCTTCGGCATAGCGTTGCCTGGGCACGCCACGCGCCGAACTAATCTACCGTACTCCAAGGCAAGCCAATCCCCAGAATTGGGTGACAGTCGCCAATATTGCGCTCCAACTTGGTTGACTGCATCAATGCATATTGAAGGGATGAGTGTATGAGAATGAGTTACGCTATTTCCCGAACGGTTCTGGCCACCCTTCTTCCGGTGGCCGCCTTAGTGGCGGTATCCTGCGGGGGGTCGAAGCAGCCTAGTGTTACAGGGCAGGGTTCTGCCGAACGCACCAGCGGAAACGGAATGAAGCTGAACGCCGCTGGAGCCACGTTTCCGGCGCCTATTTATCAGAAGTGGTTTGGGGATTACCACACGGCCCATCCTGACGTGGAAATCAATTACCAGGCGGTTGGCTCGGGCGCCGGCATCAAACAACTGACGGACGGAACCGTGGATTTCGGCGCTTCCGATATGCCCATGACGAACGAGCAGATCGCCGGGATGAAAGTGAAACCGTTGCACTTCCCAACCGTGCTGGGGGCCGTGGTGCTGAGCTACAACATACCGGGAGTCACCACCTCGCTGAAATTTTCGCCGGATGTGATCGCCGACATCTACCTGGGCAAGATTAAAAAGTGGAACGATGCCAGGATTGTGAGAGATAATCCCGGAGTCAAGCTTCCTAACGAAGATATCGTCGTCGTTCGCCGCACCGATGGGAGCGGGACCACCTTCGTATTCACGGACTATCTTTCCAAAATCAGCCCGGAGTGGAAGATGAAAGTGGGCGCTAACACCGCGGTGAGTTGGCCCGGGCAGACGCTCGGCGGCAACGGCAATGCGGGCGTGGCCGGCCTCCTGAAGCAGACCCAAAATTCCATCGGCTACGTCGAGCTGATTTACGCCGAGCAGAATAAGATGCCGTACGCATCCATCAAAAACTCGGCCGGCAACTTCGTGAAGCCCAGCCTCGATAGCGTCACCGAAGCGGCAGCCGCGGCGGCCAAAGACATGCCAGACGATTTCCGCGTGTCCATCACCAACGCCTCCGGCGCAAACGCTTACCCCATCTCCACTTTTACCTGGATGCTGATACCCAGCCAGATTCCAGATGCAAACAAGGCGAAGACCATCAAGGACTTTCTGCAGTGGATGCTCACCGACGGCCAGAAGAGTGCAACCAGCCTGACTTACGCCCCTCTTCCGAAAGAGGTCGTAGCCAAGGAGCTCAACCAGATCGCGATGGTGAAGTAGTCGCTTCGCGGCAGCCTTGACGGTTCTATGGCCGGCTAGCGACGCGCTAACCGGCGGCAAGATCGCCGGCGCTACAGAAGAGGCATTTGGCAGGCGGAAGCGCCTGTCCTTGGCAGGCGGAAGCGCCTGTCCCCACCCAGGCGCTCCCTTACGGTCGCGGCTCCGATTGAGCAAGGCCAGCAGGTACGGTTTTTCCTATTGTTGGCAGGCGGAAACGCCTGCCCCACCTTGTTCCATGGCCCATTCGTGGAACAGGTCGGGTTCGATGTCGATGGCGCGCACCTCGATTTGCTCGAGCGTAAATTCGAACCCGAGCGCCTCGGGGTCGTACTCTTCCTGGCGGTTTTGATGCACCGCATTGATATAAAGCCTGGCGGCCTCGTCCAAG
>CAZKVF010000408.1:0-10300 GCA_964556085.1 uncultured Solibacteraceae bacterium | reverse complement strand
TCGGGGAACAGATCGGCGAATTCCATCCGGCCGAGGGCATAAATACCCATTTCGAGGGAGGGAATACGCGCGATGCGCCAGTGCGTATCGGCGAGGGACTGGACGAGAGCCAGCTCCTGTTCGCCCACAGGCTGGTACTGTTCGCGGAATCGGGCGAGATGGGCCTCATAGAGAGCGGCATCTTCGGAGGGCAGCAGGACGGTGCGTCCGGTGAGCCCGGTTTTGAGGGCGTTGAGAGAAGAAGTAGCCTTGCCCGATTCGGAGGTGGGTCCGTGAGATAGGGCGCCGTTGACACGGCTGGCAGCAGCTTGGGCGGCGGAAGCCATGGGAGTCTCCTTAAAAAAAGAAGTGGCTCAGGGAGGCTGGTTGGCAGGGTCGAAAGCGCCTGTCCCACAAAACTTCCTGAGCCAGCCTGACGGTAGCACGAGGGCACAAGAAAAGGAGGGGGCGGCGGCGCCCCGATTTGGCGGTAAGTTACTGAATCAGATAGGGAAAAGATTTTTGGGAAGTGGCGTGATTGGCCGAGGACCTGACCCCTACGTTACTTCATGTGTGCGCGGTCCTTTTCGTTCTCGGTACAGTAGTATTCCAGAATGTCGCTGTCCGGCATCAACAGCTCGGTGACCTTAAATGTGATCGGCCGCGTGTACAATCTCGGGTCGGTGATGGTGACAGCGACATCCATGTGGCCGAAATCGCGCCGTGTGAAACGCTCCTGAATGCGCGTAGACTCGCTGACCGGATGGCCGAAGCCGTCAATCCAGACTTTGTCGCTAAATCCTGCCGAGTCGATCACTAAGGTGTCGCCTTCCCAATGTCCGATCGAATAGCCCATCCATGCGGGGTTGGGATCAGCGGGCAATTTGCGGCCGTCCGTGTAGATTTGACGCCGCGAATTATCTCCCTCGAACAACATCACCATCAGCCCAGGAGTTTGCACGATCTTAAAAGGAAATCCGATTAATTCCGCGCGCGGAACTCCGACTGGCAGACATTGCTCATCGGGCGTATGGCGCTCCTTTTGACGACTGCGCATAATGGCGGCAGCCTCGGGACGGGCTGGCGATTCTTCCGGCTTGAAGTCGGCCAGAATGTTGAAGAAGTACTTGGAGAACGTTCGGATATCGTCGCCGGGCACAAGATACCCTTCAACGTCTGGCCCCAGCAAATGCTCGATCTCGCCTTTCGCGGGTGGTTCAACTTGCCAGACACCGGAGAGATCCGGCTTGCCGGACGATCGGGGCACCTTGGCAAAAAGGTCCGGCTTACCGTCTCTAGTTCGCGGGGTTCCGGGCGCCGGATAGTTCAGCCACTGGGCGTGGGCTGTGAGAAACGTTGCCGGAATGAGGAAAAACAGGCGCAAACTGCGCGGCATTTTCCGAGTATCGCATCGATCTGGTGTGGAGTAGGAGAAAAGACCAACCGGTGACGAGATCACCGGCGCTACCAGAGCAGTTGAGAGCCGAGAGGGCTACCTGCGGTAGCCCCAGGATCTGCCGCCATAGAAGTAGCGGCCGCCGTAGAATCGGGGACCAATCACGACGCCGAAGCTGGGACCCCAGAAGGGGTACGGATAAGCGTAGGCGTAAGGATAGGGGTAGGGCGCGGCATAATATGGGGCGGCATAAGGATACGGGCCAGGACGCGGCCCAGGCCCAACCGGGCCCGTCTGGAGCACCGGCTGCTGCTGGTACTCATACGGACTTACAGGCTGGAAGGCTTGAGGCGCGCGCTCCGTGTTGACGTTCACCGCCTGTTGGATCCGGAAGGTCAGAGGGGTTTCCGGAAAGACGATCGCGGGGGCGCCGCGGCTCAACAGCACTCCGGCGAGTCCGGCAGCCGCGCCCGCACCCGCGCCAATTGCGGCTCCGGTGCCCCAGCCGGCGGCCGCGCCGATGGCTGCGCCCAAGGCTGTGGTGCCGGCCACGACGCCAGCATCGCGCCCGACAGTAGAAGGAGCGTTGCGGCTGATGAACTGGGTCTGCACAGGCAACTGCTGACCATCCACCGCAGTTATTTCCGTGATCTGCAGCCCGAGCTTGGCGACGCCGGATACGCGGCCGCCTTTATCTACCTGAACGACACGGCCGGAGACACGCTGGCCGCGCTGCGCCACCACGATGCCATCCACCACGATCGGATCCATTAACGTGGCGCTGAAGTAGTCACCCTGTTGGTTACGATCGGAGGAGAGCGGCTGATCGATTCGCACGTTGATGAACTTTCCGGCAGGAATCGTCAGGGGGGATGGAAGGCCGAAATTCGCGGGCGGCTGCGCGGGGGGAGGCCCTCCCGGCTGGCCCGCGTCGTCGGGCGGCGCGACCGGCGTGGACGGATCGGCAGACTGGGGCGGGGCAGGCTCATCCAGTCGCCGCCATCCAGGGGATTGGGCGAAACCAACGGCTGCTGTCAAAAGAAGACCAGTTGTCAGGCCCAACCAACTGGAACGGAACCGATTCAGAGCTCTCATGGCTGTCTCCTACGTAACTCTCGATGCCGTTTCCTGCATCCCGGTTTCCAATTGTAAGTTAAAGAAAAGTAAATGGCTTGGCGCTTAATAGTTGGCCCCAATCCACCAACGCTGGTGGATTTGGGCCACCGGCGCTGACATACTGGTGTTTGACCAGCCGCCTCTCGCTGCTTTTCCTGGTGATCCCCACATTTCGCCTGGCGGCCCAAAACAACACCCCTCAGCCCGAAACTTGGAATATCTATCTTCAGGCCACCTCAGTTGGGCAACGCCACGGCAGTTTTCCTTCCCCTTACACGGGACCGCTGAGCCTTGTGGGCTATGCAGAAAAGGATGCTTCCTTGACGTCCACTGTGTTTATGGGGTGGAGGTGGCATAACACCCAAGTCTATTTTGACCCGGAGATAGCGGGCGGGCGCGGTTTCAGCGCCACGAATGGGATCGCCAATTTCACCAATGGCGAGATCACGAGGGCGGCCTCAGCCAGACCCACACCCTACATCGCGCGCCTTTATGTTACGCATGATTTCGGATTTGGAGACGAGCGCGAGATGTTTACCTCCGACGCGAACCAGTTGGCGGGAAGCCGTCCTGCAACACGTTACTCGGTTACAGCCGGGCGGTTTACATTGACCGATTTTTTCGACAACAACCGCTACTCGCACGACCCGCGAACGCAGTTCCTGGGTTGGGCGACCATGTACAACGGCGCGTGGGACTACGCAGCGGACGTTCGCGGATACACGTGGGGTTGGGTGCACGAGTTCCACACGCCGCACTGGTCGGTGCGCTACGGGAGCGCCGCGGAGCCGCGCACAGCCAACGGGCCACGCTTCGACCGCAGGATATTCCGCGACCGCGGAGACCAAGTGGAGGGCGAACTGGACTATACCCTGCGCGGCCACGCCGGCACGATTCGCCTGATGCATTACGAAAACCGCACGCGGTCGGGGAATTATGCCGAGGCGATCCGTCTCGCGGAGGCCACCGGAACCACGCCGGACATTACGGCGAACCGGCGTGTGGGCACACTCAAGTATGGTTTCGGCCTTAGCGCCGATCAGGAGATCCGCAAGGATATTGGCGTTTTTGGCCGCTTGGGCTGGAATGACGGAAAGACGGAAAGCTTCGCCTTCACCGCTATCGACCGGCTGGCCAGCGCCGGCGTGTCGGTAAAAGGCACCTCCTGGCAAAGGCCGAATGACAACGTTGCCAGCGCTTTAACCATCGCCGGGCTATCGGGTGTACACGCCACGTATCTCGCGCTAGGCGGCTTGGACTTCCTGATCGGCGATGGCCAACTACGGTACGGTCCGGAGTCCGTATGGGAAAGTTATTATTCCGCGCAGGTCCGGCCGGGCGTGTTTGCGACTTTGAATGTCCAGCATCTGGTTAACCCGGCCTACAATCGCGATCGGGGACCGGTATGGATCGAATCCTTGCGGCTGCACCTCGAATGGGGCACGGGAAGATAAAAATTGGTGGTTACCGGGCCAATTCCACCCGCGCCACGCCAGGCTCGGGCTTGCTGCTGACACCGTTCACGCGGGCCTGGCCGAACACGGCCAGCGCGGCGACGTACAGCAGACCGCCAACAATCAGGGTCTGAATCAGGCCCAGGTAAATGCAGCAAACGAGCGCTCCCACGGAGCCCAACACGCTGGCGCCGGCATTCAACGACCAAGCCCAGCGCACGGCGGGCGGATGCCATTGTTGCAGGCGCTCCAGTCCTGCCGGGAAGGGCATGCCCATCATGAAACCGAGGGGCGCTATCAGCAGCACCGTGATGGCCACCTTAAGCGGCAATGGCAACCCCACGCCGGCGGGTAGAAGGACGGAAAGAATCCAGGCCCACAGCGCGGCGCATAACGCAACGCATCCCAGAATTTTGATGAGGCGGCCCTCGCGGTTTAGCAGCAGGCGGCCGCTGAAATAGCTACCGAGCCCGCTCGTCAGGAGCATGGAGAAGATCACCACTGTCAGCGCGTAAGTGGGGTGGCCCAGAAACAGGACGAATTTCTGGATCAGCGCGACCTCGATCAGCAGGTAACCGCACCCGATGAAAACGAAGTAGAGAAGGAAGCCGCGCACACCCTCGCGTCCCGGAAGGCGCGCGCCCAGCAGCACCGGCGGCAGCACCAGCAGCAGCACCGTGGCCGCCAGGCTCACCGCCGCTAGAGTGAACAGCAGGGGCACTGCCTTGTTGACTTTGAAATCAGCGGTCGCACGGGAAGCCGATTTCCAGAAATTCCAGAGATCGCGCGCCTGCACGGTGTAGAAGAAGAAGGGCCGGTTATCGTTTACCGCGGTGATATCGAACGTGTATTCGCGTTCGTACTGTTCGGGATTAGAGCTGTGCAAGAGATCATGGAACTGGTTGGCGATCTTCAGGTCCGGCAAATAGATGATCTGCATAGCGGCGGCGTCCATCATGGCGCGGGCGCGGACCAAGTCGGCGGGGGTGAACGGCTCCCGGGAGATCAGCACGGTATCACGCGCGCCCCAACCCGCCACCGTGCCTTCCCGGCCTACGATGACATTGCGCCACGCTTCGGCTTGTCCGACCTGCGAGAGGGCGTCAATGGCCAAGGAGACCAGGCGCAGCGACTCGCGCGGCGGATCCAGGCCCCAACGAGTGAATGCAAGGATGCCATCGCCGGTGAGATGCTGCAGGTAATCGCGGAAGGCGTCGGTGGTGTAGAGGTTGTTCTCGGAAAGCGCAAAGGCCCCCGCCGCCGTAGAGGCCCAGGTGTCGACCAGAGTGGCCTGGATCACCTGGTAGCGCTCGGTGCTGCGGCGGACGTAGCTGCGGCCATCCTCCACGACAATCTGGACGCCAGGCCGCAGATAGAGGCCGTCCGACAGGTTCGGGAAACGGCGGCGCATGATGGTGTCGGCGATAATCGGATTGATCTCGACGCCCGTGATGTCGCGGCTGCCGGAGGCCAATGACCGCGCTACGTCCCATCCACCGCCTGGGCCGATGATCAGGGTTCGTGCGCCTGGACGAATCGCATACGGCAGGGCCGGTCCCTGCTCCAGCAGGTCGTGCTTTTCGCGAGGGGACAGGTGATCGAAATCGAATCTGGCGATGCCGCTCGAAGCGTCGGCATCAATGAAGATCGTCGGCGCACCACTTCCGTTCTCAGGGGCGACCGCTACCCGCGAAAAGCTGTTCCACTTTGAGAAACCCTGGGCGACTTTCTGATCCTTGGCGTAGCGGATTTCCAGCACGTGCGCCGTGGTGTTGTAAGTGAGAAACGCGACCAGCAGCAGAGCCAGCGCGACGCAGCCGGCGCGGCCCCCGATCGACCCATCCATGCTGTGCCAGATGGCCGCCGCCACGGCAAATAGAACCCCGGCTGCCAATACGGTGTTCAGCCCTCCGAGCAAATCGAGCAGAGGAATCAGCAGAAGACATCCGGCAGCGGCCCCTATTAGATCAAAGAAATAAACACGGCTGACTCTCTCAATCGCCTCCGACACCACCAGGGAAACGATGGTCCCCGCAAGGAAGAAGGGCAACGCCGTAGTGAAGTAGATCAGGGCCAGGCTGGGGCCGTCCGCAGTTTTCTGCGCGAGGATGACCAGCAGCGCCAGGACAACGAGCAGGCTATTCGCGGCGCTAAGCCGGCCCAGGCGCTTGTATAGCGGCGTCTTCCAGCCCGCCACGACGTAGGAGAAGACGCCGCCCGCGCCCAATCCGAACAGGGCGATGGAGATGGCGAGGAAAGCGAAGTGGTAATAGAAAACCACCGAAAACACGCGGGTGAGCGACAGCTCCAAGAGCAGTGTGCCCATGGTGGTAAGCGCCACCGAGACGTAGATGTAAGGCCAGGGAGAAGAAGAGCGCGCGGAAGCCAAATCTCATGATAATGCGGAAAGGGGTATAAGACGGGGTGAACTCGCGGCCAATACCGGCGATGTATACTATACATCGTGAGGCGAACTCAGCTTTATCTGGACGACGATCTATGGACTGCTCTTCACGCCCGAGCTCAGAGCCAGCACACGACGGTATCGGAACTGGTTCGCCAAGCCATCCGTGAGCGTTATCCCAGGAATCTGGAAGAGCGGCGAAGGGCCATGCTGGCGTTTATCGGAAGCCGCAAACGCAAGGGTGATTCGAAAGATGCAGTGGAGATCGTCCGAGAGCTTCGGCGCGGCCACCGGCTTAAGGACCTGGTCCGAAAGTGAGCGTTCTCATCGATTCCGACATTCTCATCGAGGTCACACGCGGCAGAGACAAAGATGTGCTGGCCCGTTGGGTGGATTTGAGCGAGTCGGATGCCGAGATTGCGTATTCGCCGGTGAGCGTCGCGGAACTCTGGGCGGGAGCGCTCGCGCACGAACATACGGCGCTCACTAGCTTATTTCTGGCTTTAACCTGCGTTCCGATCGACCAAGAGATTGGCCGGAGGGCCGGTGATTACCTCAGGCGCTATGAAAAGAGTCACGGAGTGGATCTCGGGGATGCGTTGATTGCAGCCACCGCGGTGATGAGCAATGCCAGTCTTTGGACGCGTAACAGGAAGCATTACCCGATGAAAGAATTACAGATGTTTTAAGCATCGTCAATTTTTCGCTGGAACCCGGCACTCAGAACTAGAGCGGCATTACCCATTATCAGTGCGACGCCGAATTGAGAGGCCGTTCAGCAGACCAAATCTTCCCGCCCGATGCGCAAGTTTTCCAGGCTGCCCAGCACGGTCAAGGCGATCTGCTTGGGATCGAAGAAGGTTTGCGCGATGCGCTGGACGTCAACCGAGGTGACGGCCTCGATGCTCTGCACCAGTTCATCCAGGGTGAAGAAGCGGTTGAAGTACATCTCCTGGCGGGCGAGGTTGGTCATCCGGCTAGCGGTGGATTCCAGGCTTAACATGAGCGAGCCCTTCAGATGATCCTTGGCGCGCCGAAGTTCGTCATCGGCCACCGGACGCTCCTTCAAGTCCCGAAACTCGTGCACGATCGATTCCACGACCTTGGGCGCCGATTCCAGCGATGTCCCGGCGTAAATTGACAAGCAGCCCGTGTCGCGGTACGGATTCAATTCGGAAAAAACGGCGTACGCCAGGCCCTGGCGCTCGCGGATGTTTTGGAACAGGCGGGAACTCATGCCGCCGCCGAGCAGCGTGTTGAGCACGTAACAGGCGAACCGCTCCTGGTGAGGCAGAGGATAGGATGGAACGCCCAGGCACACGTGGACCTGTTCGAGCGATTTCTTGTTGCGCAAGGCGATGCGGGCATGCGTTACGGGCGCATTATCGGGCGGAGTTGGCTGGCCGGCAGGCAACGAATCGAAGTGGTCGCGGACCAGAGCTACGAGGCGCTGGTGCGTCAGGTTGCCGGCAGCTGTGACCAGCAGATTTGACGGCGCGTAGACCTGCGAATAGTAGGCCCGGATCATATCACTATCGAACCGGCGCACGGTTTCGCGCGTGCCAAGAATCGGCTTGCCCAGTGGATGATCCTTCCAGAAATTGGAGGAAAAAATCTCGTGCACCAGATAGTCGGGGCTATCCGCCTCCATCTTGATCTCTTCCAGGATTACGCCCTTTTCCTTTTCGATATCCTCGGGGCGAAACAGGGGGTTCAGGACGAGGTCGGCGAGAACATCCCAGGCGAGGGAGAGGTGCTCATCGAGAACCTTGGTATTGAAGCAGACCAGTTCCTTCGCGGTGAACGCGTCGAGATTACCGCCAATGGAATCGACGGAACGAGCAATGTCCTCGGCGGAGCGATGCGTGGTCCCCTTGAACAGCATGTGCTCGATGAAATGGGAGAGGCCGTTCTGCTCCGTCGTCTCGCGGCGCGAGCCGGTGCCGATCCAGATCCCGACCGAGACCGAGCGCACATGGGGCATGGCCTCGGTGATAATCCTCACGCCATTAGGTAGCGTGGTGAATTCGATGTCCCGCAAGGGACTGAACGACGTCGTTGCAGCCAGAAGAAATCCCCCTTCTTCTTTTGTAACATTCTCGATAGCAACGGCGCTATCGTACACTGGTTATAGAATGCCGCAAAGTATTGTGGGCATGGAGCTTCCGGATATTCGAGAGGCCCTCGGATCAGGGGAACCGAGGTACCGCGCCAGGCAGATTTACGACGCGGTCTACCGGGAACAGGTATCGGACTTGGTGCAAATTACAGCGCTTCCGGCGGTATTGCGCCGGGAACTGGCGGGGAGCCACTCGCTAGGTCTTCCGGAGGTTGCACACAGGTACGACTCCGCCGACGGTACGCGCCGCTACCTGCTGCGCCTCCAGGACGGGCGCACAGTCGAGACGGTACTGATGCCGGAAGGCGAGCGCGATACGATCTGTATCTCGAGCCAGGTGGGCTGCGCGGTAAACTGCGCGTTTTGCATGACGGCGCTGCTCGGCCTCGAGCGCAACCTGACCGCAGGTGAAATTGTCGGGCAGGTTCTGCTGGTTTCCCGCGAAAACAGCTTGAGGCAGGATGGCGGCCGCCTCAACATCGTGATGATGGGGCAGGGCGAACCGCTGCTAAACCTGGCCAATGTGCTCAAAGCCACGCGGATTCTGCTCGACCCGGATGGTTTCGCCTTATCGGCCCGGCGCATCACCATTTCGACCTCAGGCATCATTCCGCAGATCGAACAATTGGGAGGCGAGCCGGTGCGGCCCAAGCTGGCGATTTCGCTAAATGCATCGACGGAAGAAATGCGCCGGGAACTGATGCCTATCACGCGCAAATACCATTTAAAGGATTTGCTTGGGGCCTGCCGTGCTTACCCGCTACGCACCTGGGAGAAGCTGACTTTCGAATACGTCCTTCTCAAAGGAGTCAACGATAGCGACGCTGACGCCCGGCGCGTAGTCAAACTGCTGGCGAACATCAATGCGAAGGTCAACCTGATTGCGCTGAATCCGGGTCCGGAGATCCCGTATGAAACACCGGACGCCGCGCGCGTGGAGAGCTTTCAGGCGATCGTGCGGCGCGCAATGCCGTGCTTTGTGCGAAAGCCGCGAGGCCTGGATATCTTCGCAGCCTGCGGTCAACTGAAGCGCAGCGGGGGCTGAAGGCGTGGCGCTTCACGGGCTTTCAGATCTGCTGACTGTGTTGCATCAGCGGTCGCTACGCTTCCTCTTCGTCTCAACGGCTTTGGCGGCGGCCTCCTTCCGGTGTTGCTGCGGGTGAGCGCCGAGTTCATGCCAGTTCGTCTCGGAAAGATCCACGTTGTAGTGGCGTGCAGCCTTCTCGATGTTCGCGAATGCTAAAGCCCTATCTTCATCCGAAACGTCGATGACTTGATCAAATCGCGCGACCGCGTTGCGTACGTGCTTTTCGTCGGTCAGCGGTTCTTTCCGCTGCCTCGGGAAGGCATACACGGTGTCGGGCAGATCACTTCGCGTCGTGAGATGCCCGTGTTCTTCATAAGGCTGCCAGGTTGGTTTCACGGTGTGTTCTTTCACAGGCTTCGCCATATTTTGAGCTCCTCTCACAAAGTTGTGCATGCGGCATACCAATCAGGCCTCTGATATTCGGTGCAGAGGCTAAATCCCGGAGAGAACGCCCGCGGTTTGCGCCCTGCCTGGCTTAAGTGTTGACATCGCAAGTACTGGACCTGAAGTGGAGTTAAGGCACAGTGACTCTGCCCCCACTCGGCCGTCAGACGCGCTCGCCGGCGACAAGATCGCCGGCGCCACCAGAAATGCAGAAACTGCCCCGAATCAGAACATCAGCTTCAAGGCAAACTGAATCTGACGCGACGACGTGGTGGTCAAGGTGATCTTGCCGAAAGTCGGGTTGATCGAGCCGCCGCCGTTTACGCCCTGCGCGAAAACGCTCGCATTGGGCAAGGCGAAA
>CAZKVF010000407.1:0-8313 GCA_964556085.1 uncultured Solibacteraceae bacterium | reverse complement strand
CGGCGGCTGCCGCCAGGATATGCAGGATCAGCCCAAATACATTCCGCTGCGGCCCAGCAGCTTCTTCGGCGACGGCCGTTCGGCAAGGCCCCTGATCGAGGGGACCGTGGCACGCGGCCATCTCAATGACGATGCAGCCTTCTACACGGGAAAGGCTGCGGACGGAACTTTTTTGAATACCTTCCCATTCCCAGTGACCAAGGATGTGGTTCTGCGGGGCCAGCAGCGATTCAATATTTACTGCTCGCCGTGCCACGACGAGAACGGCACGGGCAACGGCATGGTGCCCCAGCGCGGATTCCGCCATCCGCCGTCATACCACATCGATCGGTTGCGCCAGGTGCCCAATGGATACATTTTCGATGTGATCACTAACGGCATCGGGGCCATGCCCATTTACGCCGGGTCCATCCTACCGGCGGATCGCTGGGCGATTGTATCGTATGTCCGGGCTCTGCAACTCAGCCAGATGGCCACCCTCAACGATGTGCCGCCGGAAGCGCGGGCGCAACTCGGTCCGGCAGGCACTCCTCAAGGGGGAAAGCAATGACGGCACCGGTGCTCGACTTCAGCATCTCAAGCGAACTTCGCCTCGATCTAGGCCGGTGGCGGAAGCTTGCGGGGGCCGCAGGGCTGCTGGGCCTGATCCTGCTAGCCGTGGGCTGGATCACCTCACCTGCCCAGTTCTATCGGTCTTACCTCTGGTCCTACATTTACGTCCTGGGTATCGCCGTGGGTTCTCTGGCCTGGCTGATGGTCCAATACTGTACGGGCGGCGCATGGGGCGTAGCCATCCGGCGAACGGCCGAAGCCGCGGCGCGCACCCTGCCGCTGTTGCTGCTGCTGTTCATACCGATCGCCATCGGCTACTCGAGTCTTTACCCTTGGGCCAACGCGGACATCGTAAAAGCTAACCCCATACTGCAACACAAACAACCATTCTTGAACCTGCCGTTCTGGCTTCTGCGCGCCGCCGTGATTCTGGGAGGCTGGATTTTCCTGGGCTGGTACTTGAATCGCTGGTCGCGGGTGGAAGACCAGGAAGGCCCCCGCGTGGCGCATCGGAAGATGTCGCGTATTAGCGGCCCCGGCCTGATCTTCTGGGCCTTCGCGGCCACCTTCATGTCGATCGACTGGGTGATGTCGCTCAACCCGGACTGGTTCTCCACCATGTTCGGCCTGTTGTTCATGGCCGGGCAGGGCTTGAGTGGGATGTCGTTCCTGATCACTGTTCTCGTGTTCCTGTCGTATCGCCGGCCGCTATCAGATGTGCTCACACCGCGGCATCTGCACGACATAGGCAAGCTGATGTTCGCCAATGTCATTTTTTTCGCTTATCTTGCGTTTTCCCAGTTTCTGATCATCTGGGCCGGCAATCTGCCGGATGAAATACCGTGGTACCTGGAACGTCTGCGCGGCGGATGGCAGTACGTTGGATTGGCACTGGTGCTCGGGCATTTCGCGCTGCCGTTTTCGTTGTTACTTTCGCGGGAGTTGAAGCGGCGCCTGAAGCCGCTGGTCTCGATCGCTATTTTCATCCTCGTGATGCGGATGGTGGACGTTTACTGGATGGTGATTCCGGATGCCACCAAAGGCGTCGGACTCAGTCCGAGCTGGATTGACCTGGCGGCGGTACTCGGGCTCGGCGGTATCTGGTTGGCCTGGTTCCTCACGCAATTAGAAAAGCGCCCGCTGATCCCCGTAAACGACCCAAGTATTGTAGAGGCTTTGGAACATGGCCGATAACAGAAACGTACCGGAGCGTTTCCCGGATTTGAACGATCCGCGGCAGCGGCACGAAGTGCGCGACGTAAACATTTGGGCGATCGGCAAGGTGGGCCTCGGCCTGATCATTACCACGATCGCCTCCGTTGCCATCGTGTGGGGCATGTTTGCCTATCTTCGGGTGGAATACAACGCCCAGCCGCCGGAGCGTGGGATCGATGTGAATGCCATGAAGTGGCCGCCGAAGCCCAACCTTCAATACAACGTGGACGAAGCCAGGAATCAGGCGGAGTATCGGTCCACCGAGCAGCAGACGCTCAACGGCTACAGCTGGGTGGATCAGCAGCACACGCAGGTCAAGATTCCGATCAGCCGGGCGATCGACGAATTAGTTCAAAAGGGATTGCCGGTGCGCAGCCAGGCGCCGGGGGCGGGGGGCGACGTAAGTGTGCCGACAGAAAGCGGCCTTGGCCCGAAAATGGCGCAGCCCGGCGGACCACTGTTGAGCGAACCCGCGGTGCCGGCGGCTGTGGGTCAGAGTGCAAGGAAGCAGGGTAAATGATGTTAGCAAGGTTTTTGCCAGGGTTGGCCGTTGCGGCCATGGCTGCGTTCGCGCAGCCAGGCCAGCCGGCGCCGGTGCAGCAGACGTACAGTATGAGGGATTCTACGCTCAAAGCGAAGCTTCCCGATGCGCTTCAGGGTGTCGGCATTCAGCAGAAACTCGATCAACTGGTTCCCCTGGATTTGACGTTTCGCGACGAGGCCAACCGGCCGGTGGCGCTCTCCACGTTTTTCCATGGCAAGCCCGTGCTGTTGGCTCTGGTCTACTACCGCTGCCCCATGCTGTGCACGCAAATCCTCAACGGCGTAGTGAGCTCGCTGAAGGCAGTGTCATTCAATCCGGGCAGCGATTTTGAAGTCGTCAGCGTGAGCTTCGATCCAAAGGACACGCCCGATCTGGCGGCCGCGAAAAAGGAATCCTATTTGAAGAGGTACGGCCGTGCCAATACCGCCAACGGCTTTCACTTCCTGACTGGCGATGAAGCCAGCATCAAAGCATTGACCGACGCGGTCGGCTTCCATTACAAATACGACCCGATTAACGACCAGTTCGCGCATGCCAGCGGCATCATGATCCTGACCCCGGAGGGACGCGTTTCACGGTATTTTTACGGCGTGGAATACGCGCCGCGCGATTTGCGGCTGGGATTGGTGGAGGCTTCGGCCAACAAGATTGGCACGCCCGTGGACGAAGTCCTGCTGTTCTGCTTCCATTACGATCCGGCAACCGGGAAATATGGAGCCATTGCCATAAACTTGCTGCGCGGAGCGGGCGCCTTATTTGTGCTGGTGTGCGGCGCGTTTCTCCTGCTGGCGTGGAGGCGGGATCATGGGGCGGAAAGAATGATAAGGCGGGCTGGATAAGCAACGATGGGTGTTCAACTACGTTTTTTGCCGGAACAGGCATCGACCATATCGGTGGAAGTGGACCACCTGCTGTATTTTCTGATGGCGGTTTCGATCTTTTTCACATTGCTGATTTTCGGCGCCATCATGTACTTCGCCATCCGCTACCGGCGCCGCTCGGAAAACGAGCTGCCGCAAGGGGAGCACACCGGGCTGGCGCTGGAGATCGTGTGGAGCGTGATTCCGTTCGGGCTGACGATGATCATGTTCGGCTGGGGAGCGAGCATCTTCTTCAAAGAGAGCCGGCCGCCCGACAACGCCATGCAAATCTACGTTGTGGGCAAGCAGTGGATGTGGAAACTGCAACACCCGGAAGGGCAGCGTGAAATCAACGAGTTGCATATTCCCATCAACCGCCCCATCCGGCTGACCATGACCTCGGAGGACGTGATCCACAGCTTCTATGTCCCGGACTTTCGCACCAAGCAGGATGTGGTGCCGGGCCGGTACACGACGACGTGGTTCACGGCCACCAAGCCGGGCAAATACCACCTTTTCTGCGCCGAATATTGCGGCACGAAGCACAGCGGCATGATCGGTTGGGTTTATGCGATGGAACCGCAAGCCTACCAGGAGTGGCTGTCGGGCGGGCCCAAGGGATCGATGGTGGAAGCCGGAGCCAAGCTGTTCCAGGACTTGGCGTGCGTCAACTGCCACAAGGACGATGGTTCGGGCCGCTGCCCCAGCCTTAAGGGTCTGTTTGGCCAAACGGTCCTCCTGACCGGAGGCAAAACTGTGGACGCCGACGAGGCGTACGTACGCGAATCGATTCTGGATCCAGCTGCCAAAGTTGTGGATGGATACCAGCCGATCATGCCGACATTCCGCGGCCTGGTTACGGAAGAGGATGTGGTCGAGCTGATCGAATACGTCAAATCACTAGCGCCCAAACAGACGGGTCCGAAGTAAGAAGACAGGCGGCAGAGGGCTCCGCGGGGGGAGGCGATCTTGCCGCTCTGCCTCTTGAATAGGAATCTTTAACCAAGCTGCCCGCCCACACCTGGCCTCTCTCGATATATACTCACCACAATCGAGAACTTCCAAGGGAGGCCTTTCATGAGAACTGCCGCCATGTTCGCCGGCATTGTCCTCGCGTGCGGTATGGCGTGGGGCCAGGCGATATCCACTTCGCAGATCAACGGGACCGTGCGCGATGCCTCGGGGCTTGCCGTAGCCGGCGCCGAGGTCAAGGCTATGCAGACGGCCACTGGTCTTGTCCGCACGGCCACGAGCGGTGCGGACGGCAGCTTCGTGCTGACCGATTTGCCGGTGGGTCCTTATCAACTTGAAGCCGGCAAAGAGGGCTTCGCCAAGTACGTCCAGTCCGGCATCGTCCTTCAGGTCGGCAGCAATCCCAATATCGAAATCTCGCTGAAGATCGGTTCCGTGACGGAACAGGTCGTGGTCGAGGCCGGCGCCAGCCTGGTGGAGACACGTAACGCCGGTGTCGGCACCGTCATGGAGAACCAGCGCGTGCTGGAATTGCCCTTGAACGGCCGCCAGGCTACCGATCTCATCTATCTCTCGGGCATGGCCACGCAGGTCAACGGTGCCGGCTTAAACTCGGGCGTGCGCAACTATCCCACGCAGGACATTTCCGTCGCCGGCGGCCTCTCGAACGGTCTGACCTACTCGCTCGACGGAGCCTCGCACAACGATCCTTACAACAATCTGAACCTGCCGCTTCCGTTCCCGGACGCTTTGCAGGAATTCAAGGTAGAAACCAGCGCCTTGCCGGCGCAATACGGCCACCACTCCTCGGCCGCCGTGAATATCGTGACCAAGAGCGGCACTAATTCGTTGCACGGCGACCTGTTCGAGTTCCTCCGCAACGGCGATCTCAACGCCCGCAACGCCTTCGCGCTCACCCGCGATTCGCTCAAGCGCAATCAGTTCGGCGGCACCTTGGGCGGGCCGGTGATCAAGAACAAGCTGTTCTTCTTCGTTGGCGAGCAGACGACCTTCGTGCGCTCCACACCGCCCACCAGCATCGCTTTCATTCCCAATGCGCAGATGTTGAGCGGCGACTTTACAGGCATCACTTCGGCCGCCTGCACCACGTCTCACAAACCGATCACGCTGGGCGCGCCCTTCGTGGGCAACAAAATTTCGCCCGCGCTGTTCTCGCAGCCCGCGCTCAATATTCTGAATTTCTCGGCCTTCCCGCACACGAGCGACCCCTGCGGCCAGATCCAGTACGGCAGCCGGATAGCCAACGACGACTACAATTCGCTGGGGCGCGCCGATTACCAGCTCAGCGCCAAGCACTCCCTGTTTTTCCGTTATGCGCAGGCGCACCTGTATCAACCCACTGACTACAATCCGCAGAACATTCTGGCACTGGTCAACGCCAACCTCGATTTCTGGGTGCATTCGGCGGTCATCGGCGATACCTACCTCATCGGCGCGAGCACGGTGAGTAACTTTCGCGGGACGTTCAACCGGTCGGAGATCCCCAAAAACCCGCCCCAATACTTCGACGCCACCAACCTGGGGATCAATGAGTGGGTGGCGGTGCCCAAGTTCTTCCGCTTGAGTATTTCGAACGGGTTCAATGTCGCCGGCACCAACGCCACTCCCAGCACCTACAACACCACCGATTTCCAGTTTTCCGAAGATGTGAGCATGGTGCGCGGCGCGCACCAGATCGGCTTTGGAGCCGACTTCCTCAGGTCGTACCTGAATGGGGTCTCGAAGCTCAACGCCACCGGCCCATTCACTTTCAGCGGCCAGGTCACAGGCTTGGGCTTGGCCGACTTCCTGCTAGGCCAGCCCTCCTCCTTCACGCAGGCCGGCGGGCCTTCGCTGGCCTACGACCGGATGAACTACGCGGGGCTCTATGTGCAGGATGCCTGGAAGCTTTCCCCCCGGCTCACTCTGAATGCCGGCGTGCGCTGGGATCCTTACCTGCCGCTCACCACGAAGTACGGCTGGAGTTCCCATTTCGATCCGACATTATTCGCGCAGGGCTTCCATTCCACCCAATACACCTTCGCTCCCGCCGGGCTGGCCTTTCCTGGCGATCCCGGTTATCCGGGCACGGCGGTGGCGAACCATCGGCTGGGAAACTTCGCTCCTCGCTTTTCCCTGGCCTGGGACCCGCAAGGCAACGGACGCACATCGATTCGCGCGGCTTACGGAATCTTCTACGATCTGCCGGCCCTGGACAATTACGTTGGTTTCGCGCAAGCACCACCGTTCAGCAGCCAGACCACTATCCCATTCCCCGCCACGTACGTGCCCGGCGAGTTCGCCAATCCCTGGGCCAATCAGCCCGGCGGCAATCCCTATCCGCTGAGCATCAGCAAAAACACCCCCTTCATCAAGTTCGGCTCGTACGAGAATTTCCTGCTGAATCCCAAGACCACCTATTCGCAGCAGTGGAATATGAGCATTCAGCGGCAGCTTGGCACGGATTGGCTGGTGCAGGCCAACTATCTGGGCACGCATATCGTGCACTTGTGGGGCGGTAACCAGGCCAACCCGGGCGTCTACATCGCCGGCAGTTCGACGGTCGGCAATGTGAACAATCGCCGCGTGCTCGATCTCGAGAATTCCGTTGACGGCTCGTACTACGGCAGCATCTCGCAGTTGGACGATGGCGGCCATTTGTTCTATGACGGGCTCGTGTTGTCGCTGCAGCACCGCGCTGCCAAGGGCTTCACCACCCAGGCCAACTACACCTGGTCGCACTGCATCAGCGATAACCACAACCCGGAACTGGCCGTAGCGGGAGCGAACTTCATGATCCCCGGCAACCGGCTCGCCGATCGCTCGAACTGCCCGCTAGGCGACCGCCGGCAAGTTTTCAATCTCTCCGCCGTTTATCAGACCCCAAAAATCAGCGGCGGAGCCTGGGCGCTGCTCGCGCGCGACTGGCAGGTTTCCGGCATCGTTCGTTTGCAAACCGGCCCCTATTTCGGCATCACCAACGGTGTGGATCAGGCGCTGAGCGGCCAGACCGCCTACGAGCGCCCTAACCAGGTGCTGGGCAATCCGTACACACCAGGCAAGCCGTGGAGCGCCTATCTGAACCCCGCCGCTTTCGTTCAGCCCGCGCCGGGCACGTATGGCGATATGGGCGCCAACAACCTGCTCGCTCCCGGCTTTGTGCAGATCGATATGGGAGTGGTGCGCGCTTTCGTCATTCGCGAGAGTAAGCAGGTGCAGTTCCGCGCCGAAGCGTTCAACCTTCCCAACCACACTAACCCGGACGCGTGCCTGGCCGGAAGCAGCATCCTGGCTCCTTGCACGGCCATGTCGACGGCGATCAACACGCCCAGTTTCGGCCGGATTTTATCGGCCAGGGATCCGCGTATTTTGCAGATGGCGTTGAAGTTTTTGTTTTGAGTGCAGCGGGGGGCCCGGGTCCCTAAACCGAAGCTAAGCGCGATGTTACAGAGTTCGAGGGTGAGGCTCGCTGATAGGTGTCGGCTTTAGATCCGGGAGTCGGGCTATTGCGCGGCGAATTGACGGAAGGGAAATAACAGGACTGATCCTAGGAGAACGGCTTTGAGGGCATTCGCGGAGCCTAGGGCGTTTGTCGTGAGTGATCCACGCTGACCGGTGCATCTTGTTGATGCAGCGGAAGTTCCTGTACCATCGGGATGCACAAGGGAGCATACGGCGCCATACGGCCGCGTGCCTTCGTTCGCGGCGCACATCGGCCACCTAATACAGAAAACGGGAGGGAAGCGGGCAAGACCTGTAGTCTATCCTTGGAGAGTATGGTCTACCGTCCCAAAATTGATGATAAGCTCTGCTTTGTTTTGATGCCCTTTCGCGAGCCGTTCAACGGGCACTACGAACATATCATCAAGAAAGTTGTAAGAGCGACAGATCTGGAACCCCTTAGAGGTGATGAGGTCTTTGGGACAAAGTCCATCATTCGGGATGTTTGGGAGCACATCTGGCGTGCCCGCGTGGTCATCGCCGACGTCACGGATCGCAACCCGAACGTTAACTATGAATTGGGGCTTTGCCATTCCTTGGGAGTACCAACCATTCTGATCACGCAAAGAATTGAGGATGTTCCTTTTGATTACCGGCATCGCCGTTGCATTGTCTATCACACGGAGGAGGCGACATGGATTGAGAAGCTGTCAGTCGCTCTCAGAAGTA
>CAZKVF010000406.1:0-22941 GCA_964556085.1 uncultured Solibacteraceae bacterium | reverse complement strand
AGTGTACATCCCGGCGTCAAGCACATCGCTTTCAATGGTCCCTTGCTGTTCCGGCGCGGCATCGATCTGATATATCTTTCCCACGTTGCCGGCCGCCGCATAGATCCGTCCGTCGGCGCCGGTCTGAAATGCGGTCACCTGAGTGGCCGGTACGGTGAGCAGGGCGGTGTAGGTGGCGGGCGAATCGATACGATAGATGTTGCCGCGGTTGCCTGAACCCAATAACGCGCGCCCCGCGGGATCGAACGCTATAGCATATACGACGTCCTGCGAGTTGCTCCACATACGGCGGGGACCGCTCGCATCGATGTGGTATACATCGCTTCCGCCGCTCACTCCTAAGGGAGCCGTACTCAGGGGCGGCAGTGGCGACGCCTGCCGCGCCGCTACCTGCGCGCCTCCCACATTCAGCGTAAGCTGAGATGGGGGTGCAGCCGCGGGTGCCTGTTGTGGTGCGGCGGGAGCAGGCTGGCGGGTTCCCACACCAGCTGCATAAATAGATCCGTCCGCGGCCACGGCGACGGCCGTCACTTCTTGTTTTGCCATCTGATAAAGCACGAACCCCTCGCCAGCCGGCGAGACGCGCAACACCAGGCCCCCCGGTGCAGTACCCGCGATGACGTTGCTGCTGGAATCGATGGCTAATGACCGCACATGTGTTTCCTCGGAACGAAAAAACACGCTCCCGTTGCCGCTGGAAGTGACTCGATGAATCTCGCCGGGATCGCCCGTTGCCACGTAAAGATTTTCCTCGCGGTCGAAGGCCAGCGCCCAAATGTATTTGGATTTGGGATCGTAGTAGAGCTCGGCTTTACCGTTAGCGTTTACACGATAAACCTTGCCGTCGGGCGCGGTTGCTACATAGATGCGGTCCTTGGAATCGATGGCGATGGCGTGGATTTCAAGGGCATCCAGCTCGGCTAGCATTTTGCCTTTTCCGTCCGGCGCGATGCGGTAGAGTTTCGCACCCGTGCCCCCGCCCGTATACAGGTTGCCCTTGGAATCCCGCGCAAGGGCCCAAAGATACATTGCCGACGAGTCGTAGAATTCCTTCCAGCGCGGGGCCAGCGTCAAAACGCCGTCGCTGCGCAAGGAAAGATTCTTTATCGCGCCCTTCTGAAAGTCCGTGTAATCGCCTTGAGACCACGTCCTGGTCTGTCCGCCGTACAAGGCCGCCGAAACCGCGCAAATCGCCAGCGCGATGGCTGTGGAGGTAAGAAAAGATTTCATTTCCGAATCGAATCTGCGACGACAGTTAACAACTGTCAAAAATCACTTTATGCCGCCGGTAAATACAGATGAACGGCGATCGGAAGATTGCTCGATCTGCGTTCATCGGCGGCCGTAAAAACTAATCTACGTGAATCCGCAGCGAATAACTCCCCGTAACCACGTAATCGAACGGCAGCGCCATCTGTTCGGTGGCAGTCTCAGGAGAAGTCACCACGGCGCGGTTGGCCGCCCGCCCGGTCTGCATTACGTTGAGCACCGAGGAAGGCAGGCTTGGCAGCGTCTTGTCATCGAGGTAAGCGGTAGGGCTCAATTCGACCAGCGAGACATACAGCTTGTTATTGCTCCGCTCCTGGTTGATTAGCGACACGGTCTCCGGCAGGTCCAGGAAGCGGTTGGCTGCTCCCGCAATGTTCTGCATGCGATTCACCGTATCGGCGTCGCTCAGGACGATGCGATGCTCGCCACGGGCGATGCCCTCCGGTATCTTTACAGTGAACTCGCGTTGAATGGTTTCGCCCCGATACGGCCGCAAAAACACCTTCACCGGCACTTGTTCTCCCGGGCGCACGTCCGGGCTTCCGACCCACGCGTTTTCGATGGTGGCGATGCGCCGCTCCGGCAGCAGGTCCACCGTGACGCTCACCCGTCTCACATCCGGAGTTTTCACGTTGTTGAGATAAAGCCGGTTAAACTTGTCGCCCCACCAGTTGGCCAGAACCATGGGCGCGGGAACCGGCAGTTCTCCGGAGGCCTGCATAGTGGAAAGAGAAAGATTGCGGCTGCCGTCCATCTCGATCTTGCCGGCCAGCCGATACGTGGCTTCGTCGCGAAATTCGTTAAGGTCCGAAAGGGTGTTCGCGAGCGTCATCATCATCAGGCTCGGTGTCCACTTCTGGTGCACGAAAACGTTGAAATGAAACTCTTTCTCCCGGGCTACGCTTTCGTCTTCCTTAAGAGCTCGCACTTTAACGCTCACCGGGATCATCTTCGATTCGCTGCCCAGGCTGCCCATGATGCCGCTGTGCCTGTCCTGGTGCAGTGAGCCAACGATCTCCGTGGCGTTGGCGATCTTGTTGGGCTGGTATTGCGAGGCCAGCGTCATCAGGACTTCGCCCTTGCTCATCGGCATGTCGATGGGACCGAGATTAAAGAACGGATGGCCGAACGCCAGCACGCGATTGCCGTCGTTGTAGGTCACCGTCCCCAATCCGGTGATGCTCATGTCGCCGTCTACCAGCACGCCCGCGACGGGTTCACCGGGATTCAGTGAATGCTCCCATCCCGGCGCCGGTTTGTTAGTCTTGATGCCGCTGCCGGCCCCGCCGCTCTGCACGGCGGTGATTCCCAACTGTTGAAATACCGGGCTGAAGTCGGCCAGAGCGCTCTCGGTAAACCCCGAAAAAGCCAGCGGAGTCTCAATAGGCACCATCATGCGATTTTGCGGAGCCAAGCCGCTCCCCGCCCCAACCAACTGCCCCAGCGAAGCGCTGCCCTCGAATTCGCCTGCTGCTCCCGCTTCCGCCCGGGCGCCTTTGAGTTTGTCGGGAGTCTTGGCGTCAATGGGCCGGGACTTATCGAGCTCATTGATCTCCAGCATCTGCTCGATCGGTGTGATGCCACAAATGGCATCCGGTGAGAACAAACTCAAACGCAAAGCAATCGCCCCGATGAGTTTCCCGTCGATGTACACCGGGCTGCCGCTCATGCCGCCCGCCACGTTCGTGCGCACGGCCTTGCCGCCCATCTTGCCGACGATCACGTCCTGATTCGGCCCCCACTGGTTTTTCCAGCGCCCGATGATCTCCACGGGAACCGGCTCAGGTTCGGTTCCCTGGAAGACCGTCCACGCCGTGGCTTTCATGCCGGGCCGGATCTCCTTGAGAGGCATGATCTGAACCCTGCCGGCTTTGGGACGGCTAACAGGTGTCTCCGCGGCGAAAAGACCGATCGCGCTCGCCGCGACGCCTATCCAAACCGCGGCTTTCCGCAATTTCATGATGGTAGACTGCTCCAGTTGCTCTTATTGTACACCTCGTTCATAAGCCTTCTTTGCTGGAGATTCTTCGCAGTCACCGCTCTTTTCAAAAAAAATTCGCATGATTCGAAAGAATTTAGACGCTGCCCAGGGGCGGAACGGTAGGGCGGCGCAATTAACATGCGGTGTGGAACGCATAACGAAGGCCGATCATGCTTACGCCGTGGCCGCCGCTGCCGCGCACGATTTCAACAACGACCTGACTGTCATTCTCAGTAGCGTCGCCAATTCCATAGTGTCGCTGGAGCCGGGACATCCCGCGCGCCCGCATCTGCTCGATTTGCAGGAGGCGGCCGAGCGCTGCACCCGCACTACTTCCGGCCTGTTGGCCTTCAGCTTCAGCCGGGGCGCGCGCCTGTCCGCCGCGCCGTTCGAAAGCTTAATTGCGAATTAGGGGGCTTGAGCCGACTACGCTGGATGCGCCTTAAACGCCCCCTGTCAGGACGTTATTCGCCGGGGATGGGCTCGTAAACGGCAATTGAACCGAAATACGCGATGTAAATACGGTGGGTAACCGGATCGACAACCAGCGAATGTCCACCAAAGCGCGTGGGCACGTCTTCGAGTACTTGATAGCGGTCCGGTGAGTCTTGCCGAATCACGGTCATGCTGCCCAAGCCATTGGCGGTATAGATGCGCTGCAACTCGGGGTCGTAAGCGGCCCCGTCAACGCCCAAGCCGATCGGAAGGACCGCCAGGGGCTGTCCGGTGTCCGAATTAAGAACCACCAGCTTCCGGTTGCCGGTGGCTGCGAACAGGCGGTGATGGCCGGCGTCGAAAGCCAAGCCAGTGGGGCCCTGGCCGGGATCTAGCTTATAGCGCCGGATGACGGCCTGTCTCACCGGATCGACCACGACAACTTCACTGGTGTCCTGGAGGTTTTGATAGACCAGGCCTGAGTCAGGGTCAGCCTGGCAAAACTCCGGTTCGCCCCCGAGAGCGATCGTTGCAACCACGCCGCCCGAAGCCGGATCGAGCAGGGTCGCGGTCTTGCCGTCATGGTTGGCGACATAAATCAGCCGCGGCTTGGCATCGTAAAGGATGGCGTCCGGATCCACGCCACCAGGAACCTTTTTGACGAGTCGCTGATGGGCGAAATCGAGAATACCAACCGTGTCATCTCCCCCGTTGCTGGCGAATGCCAGATTCAGTTCCGGCGCGATCGCGATGCCGTGGACGCGGGGGAGCCCGCTGACAGCGCCTATGCCGTGGGCGGCCCGCGTATCGATCAACCCCACCAGATCGTGGCTGGCGAATGCGGCGTAAAGCGTGGTGTTCTCGAGCGTCAGGTAATCGATGAAGGGGCGCGTGAACCGGAATGGGACATTGATTGAAATCGTTCCCAGCGGACGGACTGTTCGCGCGGGTGGGCGCGTGGAAGGATAAACGAACAGAAAGACGACTCCAAGGACGATCACAAGCACGAGGCCAGCGAGGGCTTTAATAACGAGGCGGCCCAGGGTCCTCCAGGCGGAAGGTCCCGGTGAACGCGCGCGGCCCAGCCCGCTCATCGGATTGCGGCCTCGTCCGCGATTTTGCGCGGCAGGCCCGCGTTGAGCCGGGCAATTTCGGTAAGGGAGCACCAATCCTGTTGGCTCAAACCGTGAGCCTGGGCCGCCAGGCACTTGTCGCGGATAACGCTCGCGAACGGAAGCGGCACCTGCACTTCGCCGGCGGCCTCCAGGATCAATCGGACGTCCTTCAACCCGGCATCGAGGGTAAAGCCGGGTTTATCGTAGTTCCGGCTGGCGATGCGGTCGATGTATTCCGCCATAAGTGGCAAAAAACCCTTCAGCATGTTGGCTAAGGGGAGGAGAATGCCACGTTTTTCGGCCAGCGCGAATGCCTCGCCGAGGACTTCCAGCAGGCCCGCGCCAAAGAAATTTCCGGCGAGCTTTAGGCTGGGTGCCGCAGCGGCGTCTTCGCCGAGCGCCACAACGCTTTGCGTGTAGGTTTCCAGCACTGGCCGGGCGCGTTCGATGATTTCGTGCTCTCCGGAAACAAAAGTGAGCAGCTTCCCCGCGGCGGCGGCATCGGGGCGGCCGAAGACCGGAGCGGCGAGATAGTGGCTGCCGTGCTGCCGGTGCAGCTCGGCACAGCGCGTGCTGCAGCCCGGCGAGATGGTGCTGGTGCCGATGTGGATTGCGCCGCGGCGCAATCCGGCCAGAATTCCGTCCTCCCCCGACAGTGTGTCGAGCACGGATTGGTCGTCCATGAGCGAGGTGACGGCGAAGTCCGCCGCTGCCGCGGCCTCGCGGGCCGTCCGGGCAGGCAGGGCTCCAGCGGCCACAAATGGGTCCATCTTACCGGGTGTGCGATTGTAAACGAGCAAGCGGCAGCCCGATGCCTGGATATTACGGGCAATTCCGGCGCCCATGCGGCCTAGCCCAATGCAAGCTATGGTGAGATGATCGAAGCTCATGGCAGGTGCTCCTTCCCTGTTACTTAACACTGTTAAAGTACCCGGTCAGGTTACCTTAACAATGTTAATCTGTCAAGATGTCTGCGGCTTTGACCCGGGAAAAGGTGGTGCGGGCAGCTTTGCGGCTCCTGGACAGAGTGGGTCTGGAAGGGCTCACGCTGCGCAAGTTGGCCGCGGATCTGCGTGTGAAGGCGCCGGCGCTGTATTGGCATTTCAAGAACAAGAAGGAGCTGCTGGACGAGATGGCGACCTGCGTGCTCACCGAAGCTATCGAGGAAATGCTTCCGGGGCAACAGGGGGATTGGCCGGACTGGGCCATGCATCTTGGTCACGGAATCCGGCGGACGCTCCTGCGCCACCGCGATGGCGCCAAGATGTTCAGCGGAACTTACCTCACCAACAGCGCGCTTTATGCGCCGATCGAAGCGGCATTGCGCAGGTTGGTGGAAGCGGGATTTACAGCGCGCGACGCAATCTGCGTCTACCTGACGATTTACTGTTACGCAGTCGGATTCACGATCGAGGAGCAGGCGGTTTACCCGCGCCCGGGCAAGCGTGACCCGAGGTATGACTTAAAGACACGGGCGGCCAGGATGGTTCCCGCTGAACAATTTCCCCTGGTGCTGGCCGCCGGCGAGGAAATGTTCGATTTCGACAGGCAGTTCCAACAAGGCTTGCAGCTCATCGTGCACGGGTTGCGCCCGCCGGTCCAGCAGGCCCCGACCAAAAGCTAATCACTCCGTCGGAACTTCGGATTCCGTCAACTGCCTGCTTACGCGCTTGCGTCCCGCTTAGAATTAGAGCTGCGAACGTTAGGGAGGGGTCATCCGAACTTACCTGCGTCCCGCCGCTTCCACCGTCGCTGTCGGGTCGGCGCCTGCCCACGTTGCATCCGCAGTCGGACCGTAGATCGCGGGTACGGGCTTATCGAGCAGCCTCAAATATACCGTGAGCTGCGTGCGATGATGCGCCGTGTGCAGGATGCGGCGCCAGAAGATCCAGATGCGCTGGCGGCTCACGTCGAAGAATGGCTCGGTGGCCAGCCACCAGGAATCATCCTGGCTCGCCAGGAACTCCAGCCGCGGCCGGGCCATTTCGACAAGCCGGGCGGCGAGTGCGGCCACCGAATCCTCGGCCGGAAGGACTGCTGCAGCAGCAGCCTCGGGTACCTCCAGGAATTCACCGAAGAAACGCCGCTGGGAAAGCAGTTCATGCCGCATGATTTCACGGACTGTTGCGGACTTAGGATGCGGCCGAAAATCCAGGTCCGCATCGCCGAAGCCGGTCCACGCGCCGCAGACTTTGTTGATCTCGGATGCGTAGGTATCAAGCGTATGTTGCCAGTGCGCCAGCGCGGCGCGCGGCACCTCGGTTTCCGGAATGGCGCTGTGTGCGTACGTCATATTATTCCGCCGCTACTTCAATTATGGTGTTCCAAAGGAATTCGATCAGCTTATCAAGACCCTGAATCGAGATGTTCTCGTCGTCGGAATGCGCGCCCCCCAGGGGCCCCTCGGAGCCGGAAATGGGGCCGAAGCCATAGCACGCCACCCCCTTGGCGCGCATCTGGGCGCAATCGGTAGCGCCAGCCAGCATCCCTGGAAGCACAGGCGCCTGGAACATTCTCTGGCTCACGCTCTCGAAGGCGTGAAACAGCGCGCTGTCCATAGACGAAGGGGGTGCCGCCGGACGGCCGCCGCCCTGCGTCGGGATGACCTCCACAGCCGGATCGTTGATCACACGGCGCAGTTCGCCCAGAAATTTCGGCATGTCCTCGTCCGGCAGCGCGCGAATATCCAGGTACCCTTCCGCTTGCGAAGGGATCACGTTGGCTCGGAAGCCCGCTTGGATCATAGTAGGAACCACCGAGGTACGCAGCATCGTGTAATGGCCGGGTTCGTTTTTGAAAAAGTACCGGTCGATTTCGCCCGCGCGCGCCGGATCGAAAAGGGCGCGATACCTTGCGGCATCACGCGGCGGGCTGATGGCCGCTAGCCGCTCGAAATAAGCTCGTGTGGCTTCGTTGAAGCGGATCGGCGTCTGCCAGGCGGCAGCTCTGGAAACCGCTGTTGCCAGGTGCGCGACAGCGTTGTCCGCATTGGGGCGGGAGCCGTGGCCGGAAGGCCCGCGCGCTACCAGCCGCACCCCGCGTGGCACCTTTTCACTTACCGTGATGAGCACATGATGCACCTGGCCGTTCTCTTCCAGCGTCGAGCCGCCTTCCGCCATCGCATACTCCGCCTCGATTTCCTGCCAATGCTGGCTCACCATGTAGTCGATGCCGACCCGCGTCGTCCCTTCCTCGCCGGCCTCCGCCAGAAGAATCACGTCGCGGTCGAGTTTCACGTGGAGGCGTTTCAACTGCAGCAGCACCATCATGGCCGCCAGCACGTGATCCTTGTCGTCATTAGCGCCGCGCGCGTAAATGAACCCGTTTTTGGTTACGGCTGCAAACGGGTCCACGCTCCAACGTTCCCGCTGCACGCCCACCACGTCCGTGTGAGCCAGTAGCAGGATCGGGCGCTTGGATCCGTTACCCTTAACCCTCGCCACCAGGTTGGCCCGGCCCGGCTCCAACGCGTAGAGTTGCACCGGAATGCCTTCCCGCTTCAGCACCGCCTCAACAGCTTGTGCGGCCTTGGTCTCATTGCCTGGCGGGTTAGTGGTGTCGATGCGCAGAAGAGCGGTGAAGTGATCGAGAATCTCGGGTTCCAGCTTGGCCCAATCCACGGGATAGCGCTCGCCTCCGGCAGCCCGACCGAGCCAAGGCAACAGGAAGAACACGCACAGTGCGTAATGCCACAAACCAACCCCTAACTCCCTGTCCCTAAACCACTTCATAAGGGTATGTTGCCATGCTTCTTCCGGGGCATGGTATCCACTTTGTTCTCCAGCATACGAAGCGCGCGGATGATGCGCGGCCGCGTCTCGTGCGGCTCGATCACGTCGTCGATGAAGCCGTACTCGGCAGCGACAAACGGGTTGGCGAATCGCTCCTGGAACTCTTCGATTTTCGCCCGGCGAACAGCGCCGTTCTCGCCGGCTGTAGCCAACTCGCGGCGGTACACGATGTTGACCGCGCCCTCCGCGCCCATGACCGCGATCTCGGCCGTAGGCCAGGCAAGGTTGATATCCGCGCGAATGTGTTTCGATCCCATCACGCAATACGCGCCACCGTAAGCCTTGCGCGTGATCACCGTGACCTTGGGCACGGTGGCTTCGGCGAAGGCATACAGCAACTTGGCCCCATGCCGGATGATGCCGCCGAACTCCTGCTCGGTCCCAGGCAAAAAGCCCGGAACATCTTCGAAGGTCACCAGCGGAATGTTGAAGGCGTCGCAAAACCGCACGAAGCGCGCGCCCTTCACCGAAGAATTGATATCGAGGCAGCCGGCCAGAAACGCCGGCTGGTTCGCGACCACTCCCACTGGGCGCCCGTCGATGCGTGCCAACCCGATCACCAGGTTCTTCGCCCAGTGCTCGTGCACTTCGAAGAACTCGCCATCGTCCACCACCCGCCGGATCACCTCCTTAATGTCGTATGGCAGGTTGGACTCGCTGGGAACAATCGCATCGAGCGCGGCGTCCATGCGATCGGCGGGGTCTTTAGTACTCCGGCGGGGCGGGTCTTCGCGGTTGTTCGACGGCAGGTAGCCGAGCAGTTCGCGAATCATCTGCAGGCACTCGGCGTCGTCGGCAGTCACGAAATGACCAACGCCGCTCACCGAGTTGTGGGTCATCGGGCCGCCCAGCTTCTCTTTGGTCACGTCTTCGTGCGTCACGGTTTTAATGACATCGGGCCCCGTGACGAACATGTAGCTGGTGCGGTCCACCATGAACACGAAATCGGTAATGGCCGGAGAATAAACCGCTCCGCCGGCGCACGGCCCCATGATGGCCGAGATCTGTGGGATCACGCCGCTGGCCAGGGTATTCCGCAGAAAGATATCGGCGTACCCGGCGAGCGAGAGGACGCCCTCCTGAATGCGTGCGCCGCCCGAATCATTGAGACCGATGACAGGAGCACCCGTCTTGAGTGCAAGATCCATGATCTTGCAAATCTTCCGCGCGTTGGCTTCGGATAAGGAGCCGCCGAAGACCGTAAAATCCTGCGCGAAGACGTAAACCAGGCGCCCGCTGATGCGCCCATATCCGGTGATGAAGCCATCGCCGGGTACCACCTGCTCCTCCATGCCGAAATCGCGGCAACGGTGCGTGACGAGTTTGTCCAGCTCTTCGAATGAGCTCTCGTCTAGCAGCAGCTCGATTCGTTCCCGGGCCGATAGCTTTCCATCCGTGTGCTGGCGAGCGCGGCGCTCCGCTCCGCCACCCTCTTCGGCTGCCCGATGGCGCCGGCGCAATTCTTCCAGGCGGTTCACGGCACCATTGTAACGGCACGGGACGAGTGGAGATCGAGTCCTGACCGCAACATTACGCGCTCCATCAGCCGCTAACCCCCGACAGGTAACGCCCGCGGCCCGCTCCTGCTATTCTTGGATCGGGTGCCATGAGCCGCAAAATCCTCCTTCTCACGGGAGACGGCGGAGACAGCTTCGAGGCCCTGTACGCCTATCAGCGCTTTCAGGAGGCCCGTTGGGAGCCGGTCATCGCCGCCCCGTCCCGGCGAAGGCTCAATCTGATGATCCATGACCGTGAGCCGGGCTGGTCCACCTACGTGGAGCGGCCGGGCCTGTGCCTGGATGCCGATGTCGCCATCACGGCGGTGGCTGCCAAAGAGTTTGCCGCGCTGGTGATCATCGGCGGACGCGCCCCTGAATATTTGCGCAATGATCCCAGCGTGCTTTCTCTTTTGCGGGAATTCGCCAAGCAGGATAAATGCATTTGTGCGATCGGCCACGGCGTCCAGTTGCTCACCGCGGCGGGATTGACAAACGGCCGCTCGCTGACAGGTCATGAGCACGTGCAGATCGAAGTGGAGCGTGCCGGTGGCAAGTATCTCTACAAGCCGGCGGTCCGCGACGGCAATCTGATCACCGCGCAGACCTGGAGGTCACATCCGGAGTTTTACCGCGAGGTATTTGCCTGCCTCGGCGAAATCGCACGCGCCGCCGGTTCGTAACGGAAATGTCTAACGTGATATGAGGAAAATCGCCTTCCTTCCTTTTGCCATCACAATTCTCTTGAGTGGCTGTTCGTCAGGCGGTAAGAACCTGCCTGTGCAGGCCGCTGCGACGGAGGAACACCGGTCCATCGAGAACCCCCTGCCTGGCATGCCCCCGGTTCTCGATCCGAACGACATTTACTCGGCCGATCGCGCCAATGCGCTGGACCCTGCCGTCCAGGGTTTCGTGTCGCGGATTTACGTGCCGAACACCATCAGCGATACCGTGGATGTAATCGACCCTGCCACCTATCGCGTTGTGGACCACTTCAAAGTAGGCCGCCAGCCGCAGCACGTGACCCCTTCCTGGGATCTGAAAACGTTATGGGTCCTGAACGACAAGGGTAACAGCCTCACGCGCATCGACCCCCGGACCGGAAAGCTCGGGGACACGGTCCCGGTCCTGGACCCTTACAACATGTACTACACGCCAGACGGGAAATACGCCATCGTGGTGGCTGAACAGCGTGAGCGCCTGGAGTTCTATGACCCGCAGACCATGAAGATGCAACACGAACTGTGGGTAAACTGCAAGGGCGTCGATCACATGGATTTTTCAGCCGACGGACGATACCTGATTGCCAGCTGCGAGTTCGGCAAGGCGATCATCAAGGTTGATGTGGCGGGCCAGAAATTGATCGCGCGGCTGCCGATCAGTCCCGGCGGCATGCCCCAGGACGTGAAGACGTCGCCCGACGGCTCGGTATTTTACATTGCCGATATGGATGCCAATGGGGTTCATGTGATCGACGGAGACGCATTCAAGCAGATCGGTTTCATTCCCACAGGCAAGGGCGCCCACGGGCTTTATGTGAACCGCGACTCGAAAGTGCTCTACGTATCCAATCGCGGCGAGGGGACTATCTCGCTCATCGACTTGGCCACCCGGAAGGTTTCCAAGAAATGGGAGCTTCCCGGCGGCGGCAGCCCCGATATGGGTGGTGTATCGGCCGATGGCAAAGTGCTCTGGCTCTCCGGGCGTTATAACTCCGAGGTATACGCCCTCGATACGGGCGATGGCCACCTGCTGGCGCGCATTCCCGTGGGCCGCGGTCCTCACGGCCTCTGCGTCTACCCGCAGCCCGGCCGCTATTCGCTGGGCCACACCGGCGTTTTCCGGTAGGCCAGTGGGGCAGGCGATCTCGTCGCCTGCCAATCCGGTCCGCCGGCCGGAGGCCGGTTTCCCGTCGTGAAGTGAAAGGCCCGCGTCCATCGCGGCATTCAGGCTTACAGGAGGTCGTATGACTGGCAAAATCTGGATGCTCATAGCCGGTGCCGCAAGCGCCGGATTCCTTGGTGGCGCGCTCGCGAATGGCGTAAATACGGCGCTTGCGCAGCCGAGGAGCGCACCCGCTCAAGAGATCACGGCCCAGCGGTTCGTAGTTACCGATGCCGGCGGAAATAAGCGCGGCGAGATGGGCCTGGATGCGGAAGGGCGCATCCACCTGAGTCTTTACGGTGAGAAAGGGCGTGTGCTTTGGTCTGCGCCGATGCCGGGCCTGATGCCCCTTAGCTCGACACAGTAAGATCCCTGGCGGCGATTGGCAGGCGAGGCGGAATCCGGAACGCTAGAGGGAGCTGTCGCGGACCCACAAAGCGCGGCGCCTGCCGCCAATCACCCTAGCCTGTAGCGCTTCATTTTATTGATAAGCCCTTGCCTGCTGAGGCCAAGGCTTTTGGCTGCCTGCAACTGGTTATTCCGCATGTCGCCGAGCGCCTGCGCAATCATGCGGCGTTCCAGGTCCTCGATGGCGTCCTTCAGCTTCGTACGGGGCGCCGGGGGCGGGGAATCGTGCCGTGGCAGCGGCAACGTCTCCCATAAATCGTCCTCCACGATCAGATCGCCAGAGCTGCATGCAGCAAGCCGCATCACCTCGTTCCGCAGTTGCCGTACGTTGCCGGGCCACTCCCGCGTCACCAGGTGCCGGATCACGCCCGGGGAGAAGCGCATCATGGGCCGGGCGCTTTCCTTGCAATACTCACTGAGAAAGTGGTTGGCGAGTAGCGGGATCTCCTCGCGGATTTCGCGCAGGGGCGGCATCTGCACGTGGATCACGTTGAGGCGGTAATACAGATCTTCGCGAAACGTCCCTTTGGCGATGGCAGCGGGCAGATCTTTGTTGGTAGCTGCCAGAACACGGACATCCACCCGTAACGGAGTGCGGCCGCCCACCCGTTCGACCACGTGCTCCTGCAGAACGCGGAGAATCTTCGCTTGCGCGGCCAGGCTCAGGTCTCCGATTTCATCCAGGAAAAGCGTGCCGCCATCAGCCTTTTGAAAATGTCCGATACGGGATTCGACTCCCGTGGCCACGCCTTTTTCAATACCGAACAGCTCGCTTTCCACGAGCGTATCGGGCAGCGCCGCGCAATTCAGCGCGACCAGCGTCTTGCGGGAGCGCGGGCTGGTGTAGTGAATTGCCTTGGCTGCCAGTTCCTTGCCGGTGCCGCTCTCCCCGGTGATGAGTATACTGACGGAGCTATCGCGGATCCGCTCAATCAGCCGGACCACCTGCTGCATGCGACCCCCGGCGCAGATGATGCCGTGGGTGGAAAAGCGGCTCTCCACTTCCCGCCGCAGATGGCCATTCTGCTCTGCGAGTTCGTCGTGGGTCCGGCGCAGCGCTCCCACCAGCTGCGCGGTTTCAATCGCTACAGCCGCATGGGTAGCCAGACCAGTAAGCGATTCTTCGTCGCGTTCGGTAAATGTCCCGGCCTTCTTGTTCAGGGCCTCAAATACGCCGATGATTTCCCTGTGCTGGTTGCGCATGGGAACGGCTAGGAGCGTGTGCGTGCGGTAACCGCTGCGATCGTCGATGGCAGTATAGAAGCGGGGATCGTGATAGGCGTCCTTGACATTTACCACTTCGCCGGTCTGGACAGCTTGGCCCACCACGCCCAAAGAGGCATCCAAACGCAGGATCTCGTTGCTGCCCAGAGCGACCTTGGACCAGAGCTGGTTCTTTTCGCGATCGAGCAGGAAGATGCTGGCGCGATCGCATTCCAGCAGGCTCGTGGCTTCGCGCGCGATCAGATCCAGCAGCGTCCCCAGATCGCGCTCCGAGTTCATTTTCTGGGAAAGCGCCAACATCGCCGCGAGCTTGTCGTGTAGTCCAGCCTGCGTGGAAGATCCCATCGTCGCGAGTCTAACGCATAGTACTGGTTTATGTCCATAAAGTTGACAGAGCATAGCGCGATTGTCGGGCACGAGCCTCGAGCGGCTTGGGAATGTAAAATAGCTTCACGCCGCTACCAAGCCTAGGGAGAAGGTCTATGAAACGGATGCGCGCTTCGCTGGGAATCCTCTTGTTCACCGCTACCTGCGTTTTTGCGCAGACTCGCGAGGCACCGACCGGATTCAGCCTGGTTGGTCTGTGGTCCGGCATGTACCACGAAGACGAACTGGAGCGCACCGATCCCGGGCCGCCTCCCGGTGATTACACCGGTATTCCCATCAATGAAGCCGCGCGCTATCACGCCGATTCCTGGGACGCCGATCTGGTCTCCGTGATGGAACACCAGTGCATTCCGCACAACGCTATTTACAGCATGCGCGGCCCTGCCAATTTGAGCATTCGCGCGGAAACTAATCCGTCCACCGGCCTGCTCGTCGCATACGTCATCGACGGCACCTTTGGAGGCGCTACCCGCACCATCTGGATGGACGGCCGCCCGCATCCTTCTAAATTTGCCCCGCACACCTGGGGAGGCTTCTCCACGGGGACCTGGGAGGGCGACACGCTCAAAGTGGTGACGACTCACATCAAAGCCGGCTACCTGCGCCGCAACGGCATCAGCTATAACGATTCGGCCACTCTAACCGAATTCTTTGACCTCCACGACAAGTACATTACCGTCACGACGCTCACTTACGATCCGATTTATCTGTCCGAGCCTCTGCTCCGGACGGAAAGCTTCGTGTGGAATCCCTATCAGCCACAGGTTGCGCCGCATACTTATGGCGCCAGCTGCCAGCCGGCGCCCGAGATTCCGCGGCCGTACGGTTGGGTGCCGCATCACCTGCCGGGCACGAATACAGTAGTCAATGGGTTCTCGGAAGCTTACGGCATACCCTTTGAGGCTACTCGAGGGGGAGCGGAAACCATGTACCCGGAATACCGCAGGAAGTTAAAGACAATGACCATTCCCCCGCAGCGCATTTTTCTCGACAAGTTCTCGCGGGAACACGAAGGAGTCAGCCAGCCTAAGCAGTTCAGCGGAGAACAGCCTAAATGAGGATCCCGCTTTTCTTTCTGTGTGGGGCCTCGCTGGCGTGCGCGCAGCAACCGCGGGAGATCGAGGTCCTTCATGTTCGCGGCAACATCTATATGTTCGCGAGTGACGAGGGCAACGTCACGGTGCAGGTGGGCGAGCATCGCGATAATGACGGCGTCCTGATGGTCGATACCGGCCCGGCGGCCTTGGCCGACCGTATTGTCGCGGAACTGAACAAGCTCACCAGCAAACCGCTGCGTTATATCGTTAACACCAGCTCCGACCCAGCTCACACCGGCGGCAACGCCGTACTGAGCAAGCCCGGCATGTCCCGCCAGGCCGCGGGCAACGGCCCGCTGGCTGCCGAAGTGAATATTTATGCGCAGGAGAATGCCCTCACACGCCTCAGTGCCCCGGAGGCGCACGTTCCCGTGCAAGGGCTTCCCACCATGACCTTCGACCGGCTGAAGGACTTCACCTTTAACGGAGAGGCAGTCCAGATCTTTTCCGAAGCCCCCGCCCACAGCGACGGCGACAGCATCGTGTTTTTCCGCGGATCGAATGTGATCGTTGCGGGAGAAATCTTTAGCACGGCTGGATATCCTGTAATCGACCTCGCACGGGGCGGCAGCATTCAGGGCGAGATCAAGGCGCTGAATCACCTCCTCGAATTGACCGTCCCCGAAATTGCGCAGGAGGGCGGCACGATGGTGATTCCCGGACGCGGCAGGCTGTGCGATGAAGCCGATGTGACCGAGTACCGCGATATGGTGACTATTATTCGCGACCGTGTCGCGAACCTGATTCAGAAGGGGAAATCATTGGCTGACGTCCAGGCGGAGCGAGTCACGCGCGATTACGACGGCCGCTACAGCCAGCCATCATGGACTGGCGAGATGTTCGTTGAGTCGATTTATAAAAGCCTGAAACCGGATAGGGGCCAATCACAATGAAGCGGGAACCGGCTTTCGTGGCCGCAGCGCTGTATCTGATATCCGCGCCAAACGCCTTATTCGGGCAAGCCGCGCCGGGCGCGGGATTAAGCGCCAAGGCGGCGGCGCCGATCGATTTGACGGGCTATTGGGTTTCACTCGTGACCGAGGATTGGCGCTACCGGATGTTGACGGCGCCCAAAGGCGATTATTACAGCATTCCGCTGACTCCCGAGGCGCGAAAACTCGCGGACAACTGGGATATCGCAGCGGACGTAGCCCAGGGGAAGCAATGCCTGGCCTACGGCGCACCCGCCATTATGCGCCAGCCGGGCCGCGTCCACGTGACATGGGACAACGAGGATACCCTCAAGCTGGAGATGGATGCGGGGCGGCAGATGCGCCTGTTCCATTTCCGCGCACCCCGGCCAGCGGCCAGCGAGCCAAGCCTGCAAGGCAGCTCGGCAGCCCAATGGCAGTCGCCGCAGATCACGCGATTTTATACTTCCAAGATCAGCGCACAGGATCCCAACACTCCAGGATTCAGCGGACAGACGCCGCAGGGAGCGCTTCCGCCGGATGCGCGCAAGCTGGGCGGAACGCTCAAAGTGGTGACCACACGTTTGAAACCCGGATATCTTCGCAACAACGGCGTACCATTCAGCGCCAACGCGGTCCTCACTGAGTATTACGACCTCCACGCGGATGCCGGACAGGAATACATGGTCATCACATCTATTGTGGACGACCCCCAGTATCTGTTCGTCCCGTGGGTTGTCAGCAATCACTTCCGGCGCGAACCGGACGGATCGAAATGGGACCCACAGCCTTGCGAACTGATTTTACCTTCGAAATAAGGAGAGAACGGTGAAAACTAATAGTCCTTTAGGACCGTTCGTGACGCGCCGCTCCGCCTTCACTGCTGCCGGACTCGGCTTTGCCACAGTGGCAAGTCTGCACCGCCGGGCCAATGCCGCCGAGCCGACGTCAGCCGAAAAGGCCAATATCCAGGCAGTGAACGATTTTTGCGCGGCTTGGCCGAGTCATGACATCGATCGGATCATGTCGTTCTTCGCGGCAAACTGCGCCTACCGTGTCAGCGAAGGCCAGGAACCGAATAAGGGCAGGCAAGCTGTCAAAGACCGCATCCAATCCTTTCTCGACCGCGTCCAGAATTTCGAGGTGATCGAGACATTCGCCAAAGGTCCGATGGTCTTTAACGAGCGCCGGGACCACTTCACGGGCGGTCCTCTCAAGATGTGGCATGGTGTCGGCGTGTTCTTTTTGCAAGAGGGCAAGATCGTCGAATGGTACGACTACACCATTTCGCTTGACCGCGGCTAGTGCCGTTAGCTAACGGGTTCCCAACCATTTATTTGCTTTCCGTGGAGGTCGTTTCACGGGACAATAGCGCTCGTGAAACGTTCGCTGCCCAAACCTCCTCGCAGCCGACCTGCGGCCCGCGGCACCAGACGCGTAGGATCTATCGTTCCTATTCATCGGGACCGCGGCGGCCCGAGCCATGCTACACTAACTACGGTTTTGATCCTTCCAGTCGTTTGCATCCGCTGATCGTGCTCCTAACGAAATCACCTCGGCAATGCGCAACCGATAAGGCAGGAAATTAGGAATTTCAGAAGTTGAGGAAAAATGCGAGAGACAGGTACAGTAAAGTGGTTTAACGCGGGGAAAGGATTTGGCTTTATCCAGCGCGAAAATGGCGAAGACGTCTTCGTCCATTTTTCCGCCATCTCCGCCAGCGGCTATCGTTCGCTAGATGAAGGAGCGCGCGTCTCGTTCATCGTGAAGAAGGGGCCAAAGGGTCTGCAAGCCGAAGAGGTCAGCCCGGCTTAAGGCATCCCTAACTCGTCCGGAAACTGCGGGTGCGACCTTGGTCTTTAGATTCCGGAATGCCTCTCACGTAAGAGGCCCCGAGGTTCTCAACTGCAAGGTTTTTTGTTGCCGCGAAAAAGGAGGTAGCCATTGGCCGAGGTACATCTTCAGGATGGGGAAACGCTGGAAAATGCGCTCCGGCGGTTCAAACGCAAAGTTCTGCAAGAGGACATCATTAAGGAAGTCAAGCGCCACGCTTTCTATCTGAAACCGGGTCAGAAGAAGCGCATCAAGTCCGCCCTGGCACGCAAGCGCAATCGCAAAAAGCGCATGCGCGACAACGCTTCTGAGCCGAATCGATAACAGTACCGGCTTCGGCCCGCGGCTCAAAGGCGTGTCCGGGATGGACGAATCAGTCTATACCGCGCGCCGCACCACGCGGCGGCTTGATCTGTTTTTGGGGCCGAACGACCTCACATGCCGCTGCGGTTTGGGTGAGGTCGAGGGAATGACAATCACGGGAGCCGGACCCTTCTGCTCCCGTGGTATATCGTTCGGTACGTCGCGCCGTTCCAGCCTCGTTTCGAGTTTCCGCTCGATATGCGTCACTTCCGCTCGTTCGGACCGCATGGCGAAAGTCGACGCGGTTCCGCGTGCGCCGGCGCGCCCCGTGCGGCCAACCCGGTGAATGAAATCCTCCGGTACTTGCGGCAAATCGTAATTCACCACATGGGAGATGCCCTCAACGTGGATCCCGCGGGCCGCCACGTCGGTTGCCACCAGAACGCGATATTGGCCCTCCTGAAATCCGCGTAACGCGTGGTTACGCTGATTCTGGCTTCGGTCGCCGTGAATGGCCGCACTCCTCACGCCTTCCCGGGCGAGCTTTTTCGACAGGCGGTCCGCGCCGCGCTTGGTGCGGGCGAATACCAGGAATGAACCCTTTTCCTGTCGCAGCATTCTTTGCAAAAGACCCAATTTTCGATCCTGCTCCACCTCGTACAGATGAAGTGCGACCTTCTCGATGGGCTTGGTGGTGGAACCAACTTCGATACGTATCGCGTTACGCACATGCGTCTCCACCAGGTGTTTGACCGAAGTCTCGATGGTAGCCGAGAAGAACAGTGTCTGCCGCTCTGCAGGCATGGCTGCCATGATTTTCTGGATCGTCGGCAGGAAGCCCATGTCCAGCATGCGGTCAGCCTCATCCAAGACCAGCATGAGGACGCCTCCCAGATCGAGCAGTTGCCGGCTTAGGAAATCGAATAGCCTTCCCGGAGTGGCGATGAGCACTTGCGCGCCTTTCCGGATCGATTGCAGTTGTGTTCGCTCGTTAAGCCCGCCCACGGCAATTGCGGCGCGAATAGCTGTGCCAGCCGCCATTTTTGCGAAGGTCTCGTGGATTTGCAGCGCCAGTTCGCGCGTGGGACTGAGGATGACGGCGCGGACGCCGTACGGCGACGGCCGTTCTAGCAGGCGATGGATGATGGGCAGGACAAATGCCAGTGTCTTGCCGGTCCCCGTTTGGGCGGTGGCCACCAGGTCCTGTCCCGCCAGCGCCGGCGGGATCGACTGCGCCTGTACCGGCGTTGGTTGGGCAAATCCATGCTTTGCCAGATTGCCCTTCAGTGGGGCAGATAGAGAGAGGTCAGAGAAAGTCTTCATTTAGATTTTGAGGAGGAGAATCGCGAGCCGACTACCGGCTAAGGGAGAGGGGTTTGCAGATCGACTTCCGAGTAGCTTTCAGTATAGCGCAGTGGTGAGCGTTTTACCGGGCGACTTTGATTTCCAACTCCGCCCAGCGCGCGTACAGGTCCTCGATGAGGCTTTGGGCTTCCTGTACTTTCTCGTAAGCCTCAGCGAGTCTTTTTCCCTCCGACGCCGCTTCCTGCAACTCGCGCTGCCGAGCGGATAACTGCTGTTCCGCTTCCAGAATTCTGGCCTCCATGCTGTCCCACTCGCGCTGTTCCAGGTACGAGAGCTTCCTTTTGGGCGCGTCCCGCGGCTGCGCCGGCGTTTCGGTCGCCGCTGGTTTCCCGAGAACCGGAGCAGCTCGCGAAGCCTCCCACTGGGAATAGTCCGCGAAGACTCCTCCTTGGCCCTGGTCGAGGCCGATGACGATGGTGGACACACGGTCCAACAGATACCGGTCATGACTGACAACGACCATGGCTCCGGCAAAGTCCAGCAGGCTGTCTTCGAGCACCTCCAAGGTCGGGATATCGAGGTCGTTCGTGGGTTCGTCGAGCAGCAGAACGTCCGCCGGGGCCAGCATCAGGCGGGCGATCATCACCCGTGCGCGCTCGCCGCCCGAAAGGCGCGCGATCGGTGTTTCCATCTGGTCGTCCCGAAAAAGGAATCGTTTAGCCCAACCGGCTACATGGACCGGACGCCCCCGAAAAATTACGGAATCGCCCTCCGGACACAACGTACGGCGCAGGCTGAGGTCGGGATCCAAATGAGCACCCCGATCCTGCGCGAAGCTCACAATTCGCAGCTGGTCGGCGCGCCGGATGGTTCCTTCGTCGGGCGCCAACTCTCCGGCGAGGATTTTCAATAGGGTGGTCTTGCCGCTCCCGTTGGCTCCCATCAAGCCCATCCGTATACCAGGGGAAAGAGTCAGGTTCAAATTCTGAAACAGTGTGCGCCCGCCGAAGGATTTCCCAATGCCCTCAGCCTCAATTAGGCGCTTGGTCTTGCGATCGGTCTCCGTGAAGTCGATGTTCGCCGTCAGGGTGCGGTTGCGCTTGGTGACGGCGGCGAGTTCCTCGATGAGCTGTCCCGCGGCGTCGATTCGCGCCCGCGACTTGCCGGTCCGAGCTTTCGGTCCTCGCCGCAGCCACTCCACCTCTCTCCGCACCTTGGTCGCCAGTGACTGCTGCTGTTTCGTCTGCGCTTCAAGAAATTCCTCCCTCCGTTCCAGAAATTCGCTGTAGTTCCCGTTCACCTGGAATGTGGTTTGCGGGTAAACAGGGTTGATCTCAACCATCCGCGTCGTGACGTTTTCCAGAAAGTACCGGTCGTGGGTGACCACCAAACAGGCGTTGACGGTCTGAATCGACCTTTCGAGCCACAGGATACCCTCCAGGTCCAGGTGATTGGTCGGCTCGTCCAGAAGAAGCAGATCCGGAGACATAACCAGTGCCGCCGCGATGGCCAAGCGCTTCCTCCATCCGCCGGAGAGTGCCGAGGCCGACGTGGAGAGGGTGTCGAAACCAGTACGACCGAGCATCATCTGTATGCGAGCGGCCTTCTCCTCCTCCAATAGGGGCAGACCCTCCATGGCGGCTCGAAGCACCGAGCCGACCGTTTCTTCGGACCCGAAGAACGAGTCCTGAGGAACGTAGGCCATTTTTGTTTGCTTTCGCAGCGCCCTGTCGCCGGCGTCGGCCGGTTCCCTGGCTGCCAGGATCTCCAGCAACGTGGTTTTGCCGCTGCCATTCGGTCCGATCAAACCGGTCCTCTCTCCGTCCGCAATGCTTAGCGAAAGATTTTCAAACAAAGTTCGCGCGCCATACGATTTGCGGATACCGGAGACACTCAATAAAATTCCCATCTTGCTCCAGCATGGCATCGCGCGGGTCTGCCGGCCAAATTCGCGCCAATCCTCGGAACAAGCCATGTCCAGGCCGGGATCCCCGCCGCAGATGATGGCCGGATCAGCCACGTGCTCGCATGGCTGCGATGAAGGCGTCGAGCGATTTGTCGGCATCCGATGCAAACGGCTTACCAGCGGCAGGCGACTTCATTCGGTCAATCCGGAAATTGCGGAAATCCTTCCGCATCTCGCACCAGGCAGCCGGCGTCCATGTTGCACCCCAGTAATAGAGCCCCAAGGGTCGAACGCTGCGCGCGCTTGCCTGGCCTTCCTTGTCGCGATATTCAAACGTCAGGCTCCGCTGCTCGGCAATGGCCCGCCGGACCAACTCGAGCACCGCTCCTGTCTCCGGGCGCAGGTGGAAGCCCGGCGCGAACAGCCGAGACCGCTCGACTTCTTCGCGCCGGGCAACGGGCAACGCCAGCGTGATCTTCGCGAGCGCCGCACGTGAGGCGATGGCCAGAGATGGACCGCCCCAACTCTCGACCATCCGAAGCCCCGCCACTAGCGCCTCTACTTCATCGAACGTGAACATGATCGGCCGCACCTCAAACTCACGGCCCATCCGATAGCCTGAGCCCGCTTCGCCCTCCACCGGAACGCCAGAAAGCGAAAGATCTTGAATATCCCGGTAGATCGTGCGCTCGGACACTTCCAGCCAGGAGGCGAGCTGCCGCGCGGTGGTGATACGGCGGGCCCGTAGGTGCTGGACGATCTGAAAGAGACGCTCAGCACGACGCATCTGCTCAGGCTAGCGCATGCAACCCCACGACGTTCCCTTCGGTATCGCGGATCTTGGCGTAAAAACCCATACCGGGCGGCAGCGCCGTTCTTGGTACCACTACTTCACCGCCGGCCGCCGGAACCCGGTTGAGTGCAGCATCGAGGGAAGGCGAAGCATTGAGATAGAGGGCAACTCCGGCGGACGACGGCTGGCCCCCGACGCTGACGCATCCGCCGACCGACGGCTTCTGGTGCGGAAACACGGATAGGCGCTCGGAGCCAAACTGCTCCGCTTTCATAGGAACTCCGAGGACGTCAGAGTAGAACTTCGCGGCGCGATCAAGGTCGCTGGCCGGGATTTCGAACCACGTCACGAGATGTGGGTAGTTGTTGGGTTGAGTCATGACAAGATTGTGAGAGACGCCTCCTGACAGCGTGGTGTCAGCAGTCATCAAATAGCGCGCTCCACGTTGCCGGGGTTTAGTTCCGGCCGCGTAAACACAGTATGCTGTAGGGTTGTGATTCAAACCTTCCCGATGGCGGGTATGAAACCTGGCCATCGACCTCGAGTTTGTCAGGGCAGGGGTGCGGGCCGTGCTCTGAGGCGACGCACGCATTTTGTGGATACACTCTTCTGTTCTGGAGGCTAGGGTATGAGCACTGGTGGTAAGAAATCGATCACGGTCTTGTTTCGGTCCTCTCTCCTATTCAGTCAACTCACATTCACAGTGGCGGCTGGGGCGCAGAGTGCTCCCCGTCCGGACGCCTGGAATATGGAACTGGTCGGCGCCTCGCAGAACAAGGGGCGGGCGGATATAGGACCTTATT
>CAZKVF010000405.1:0-13406 GCA_964556085.1 uncultured Solibacteraceae bacterium | reverse complement strand
TTCCCAGTGGCCGACGGAATTGCCGTCCCAGGTCGGGTCGGGATCCTTCGGATGAGGCCGGCCATCGGTCGGTACAGCATGGAACCAGCTGTTCTGCTCGAACAGAAAGGCGATGTAGTTGTCGTTCTGGACGATCTGCATGGGATGCGGCGAGTTGATGTTGCGAAACAGGCCGAACGGCAGGCAATTTCCGGTGTAATCGCCTTGTGAGGCGTCGTAAGCTTTCCATTTCGCAAGGCCTACCGGCGTAAACGGCAGTTCCGCAGTCCCCTGCTGGCCACGCCCGTTCTTCGACATGTCGGGAACGTAAGGCTGGTTCCATACGCCGCTCATATCGGGCTTGCCGTTCTTGAGCCGCGGCGCCGGACCAGTCGGCACGCCGATCTTCTTCTCGGTCTCTGGATCGATCACTCCGCGAACGTTAGGAGTCAGGACATTTGGCTGCTGGCTCTGGCCAAAAGCTCGCGGCACGAGGGCGCACGCGGCCAGTAGGGTAACGCTATACAGTCTCACCGGAACCGTCTTCATTGCCATGCCTCCTGCTGCTTCTCATAGTAGGTTTGGAAGAACTTGAAATGACCCATGTCCGGCCCGGGACCCACTTTGTCGAGGGACACCGGCTCGATCTTGTCACCGAATATCATTGCGTTGAAGTTTTTGTTTTCTTCCAAGGCAGGCCACTTCGGAAGATTGTGGCCATTGGGATCGCCAGTAGTGGCGAAGTTCACCCAGTAGGAAGACATCGTGTCGGAAAGTTGGCGATCCACGTCGGTCCACGGGCGGTTGCCGGGGTTCTGAAAGACATAAGGGACTTCGGCCACGTGAGTTGCGCCACGGGCGCGAACAGTAGCGCCGGGCGCGGCGGGCGGCTCGTGGGTAAAGTAATAAAGATAGGCCTTCTTGCCTGTCTTTGAGATGAGACGGGCCCAGTTACTCATGGCCCAGGCGGCTTCATCGCGAAACGCTTCGAGCTGGGAGGTGCTGGCCTCTTCATCGGAAGCCGCGGGATATGCCTTCAGGAAGGAATCGGCCATATCGCCGAAGCGTTGACGCGATTGGGCAGTAAACTTTTCGGCAGTCGTGGGCTGCAAGAAGAAGGTGCCTTCGTCCTTATTCGAACCCACCAGCACCGGGACCGAATGCTGCTTGCCCTGGGAGAAGATCTTGTCGGGAGCATCGGGGAGGAACCAGCCATCGACGATCGGTCCGGACCCGCGGCCCGCCTTTAGCACCGTTTCGGCGGGTGCTTGCCGCATTTCGGCCAGCGATTTCGCGCCGAGCGCGTCGGCCAGCTTTACCCCGGCCTCTTCAGCCTCGGCGAGGCGTCGCGCGGGCGCAACGCCCAGCCCCATCCACGCGCCGCTTTCGGCGATCGCTCGGATGAAAAGAGCCTTGCTTTGAGGCGATACCAGCAGGTCGGCAACAGTGATGGCCCCCGCCGATTCGCCAAAAATCGTCACCTTCTTGGGATCGCCGCCAAACGCGGCGATATTTCGCTGTACCCACCCGAGCGCCGCGACCTGGTCCATCAAGCCATAATTTCCAGAGGCCCTACGATCGGACTCCTTGGTCAGTTCCGGATGCGCTAGAAAACCGAACGGTCCCAGGCGGTAGTTGAAGGTAACGACCACTACCCCTTTCTGGGACAACGCGTCTCCATCGTAGCCGGGCACGGAACCGGAACCACCAGTAAAGCCGCCGCCGTAGATCCATACCATCACCGGGCGCCGCTCGCTGGGCGATTTGGCCGCCGTCCACACGTTGAGATAGAGGCAATCTTCGCTCGCCGGCTGGGCTGCGGGACCGTTCGCGTTCTGCATGCATGTGGGACTGAACTTTTCCGCTTTGCGGACGCCATCCCAACGGGCGGCCGCTTGCGGGGCACGCCATCGCAGATTGCCTACCGGCGGCGCCGCGAATGGAATTCCCTTATAGACCCGCACTTCGGACGTCGAACCCGAAATGCCGGAGAGGAGGCCGGTATCAAGATGGACAACGGGGATATCGGCGGCCAAGGCCAGGGTGCCTGCCGCCAGGCCGAAGAGAATTGCCGCCGGAATTCGTTGCATGGAAACTCCTGAGAGATGACCCGTTCAGTATATATCAGGCGGCAGCGCGCGATCCGTGGATCGACTTGATTCATGGGAACTGACCGAACCACTGATAACAAAGGGGATTGAGAGACTCGCTATGACAACTTGTTTCACCGGACTCGCCGGCGCCATAGACCGGCGGCGCCACCAGTGTAAGACGCTATACTGGAACCACACATTCCGTGCAAGACTTCATACGGATTCGCGGCGCGCGGGTCCACAATCTCAAAGACATTTCCCTGGCGATTCCGCATAATCAGTTGACCGTGATCACAGGCGTTTCGGGGTCCGGGAAATCGTCGCTGGCATTCGACACCATCTACGCCGAAGGACAACGGCGGTATGTCGAATCACTCTCGGCGTACGCTCGGCAGTTTCTGGAGCGCATGGAGAAGCCGGAGGTGGACGAGATCGACGGCATCGCTCCCGCGGTGGCCATCCGGCAGAAGAACACGAGCCGGAATCCGCGCTCTACGGTGGCGACTTCGACTGAGTGCTACGATTTTCTGCGGCTCTTATACGCGCGGGTAGGCCAGACCTTTTGTCCCAAGTGCGGTTCGCGTGTAAAGAAAGACTCGGTGGACGAAGTGGCGGCGCGCATGCTCGCGCAGACGCCCGGCTCGCGCTGGTATGCCTTGTTCCCGGTGAACCAGGCCACCGAAACGCCCTCGGCCCAAGGTTTGCGGGACCATCTTTTCGAACTGCGCAAGAAGGGGTTCAACCGGCTTTTCCAGACCGGCCGGACGTTTGAATTCTCCACGCCGGAATCGCTGCTAGATATCGATTTCACGCAGCCGGTGTTTGTAATGGTGGACCGCGTCGCCATTGCGCCAGACCTGCACCAGCGGCTGGTGGACACCATCGAGATTTGCTTTCGCGAGGCTGGCGAAGTGATTTTTGAACCGGCCGGCGGAGGCGAGCGGCTGCGCTTCAACGAAAAGTTTCAGTGCAAGACGTGCGGCACGGAGTTCAACGTACCTGAGCCGATCCTTTTCAGCTTCAACTCACCCTTCGGCGCATGCCCGAGATGCCAGGGCTTTGGAAACACGATCGATTTCGATATGGACCGTGTGATTCCCGAGGCGACGCTCTCGCTCGACGAGGGTGCGGTGGATCCATGGACCAAGCCGAAGTACCGTTCGTGGCTCGCCAATTTCAAGAAGTCGGCACGTAAATTCCGGTTCGACGTCCCGGTATGCGAACTAACCGATCGTGAGCGGGAGGGCCTGGACGAGTTCATCCGCCGCTTCTTCGATTTCCTGGAGACCAAGAAGTACAAGCTGCACGTGCGCGTCTTCATGAGCCGCTACCGCGGGTACGCGCTATGCCCGGAGTGTAAAGGCGCGCGGCTTCGCAAAGAGGCGCTATACGTGCGGGTGGGCGGTAAGAATCTGGCCGAGGTGGTGAAAATGAACCTCGGTGAGGCGCAGAAGTTCTTTGGCAGCCTCGAGCTGACGCCTGAGGAAAGCGCCATTGCCGAAAAGATCCTGCTGGAGATTCGGCAGCGTCTCCAATTCCTCAACGACGTGGGACTCGACTATCTGACTCTCGACCGGCTCTCGGCGACACTCTCTGGCGGCGAGGCGCAGCGCATCCAGCTGGCGACGTGTCTTGGCTCGCGGCTGGTGGGTGCGTGCTACGTACTCGACGAACCTTCGATCGGTCTGCACAGCCGCGACACGGGGCGGCTGATCCGCATTCTGGAAGAGCTGCGCGGACTTGGCAACACGATCGTGGTGGTGGAACACGACGCCGAAGTCATGCAGGCGGCCGATCACATCGTCGATCTGGGGCCCGGGGCCGGCGAACTCGGCGGGCAAGTCATCTTCGAAGGGCCGCTCGACCGGTTGGTGGCGAATGGAAACGGGTCGCTTACGGCGCGTTATCTGCGCGGGGAAGCCAGGGTCGCCGCGGCGCACGAACGACGACCGGTCAATCGCAAAAAGATGTTGCGGTTCAGCGGCGCGCGGGTCCACAATCTGAAGAACATCGATGTGGAAATCCCCCTGGGCATGATGGTGGCCGTCACGGGCGTCTCGGGGTCTGGCAAATCGACACTTGTGCACGACGTGATCTTCCGCTCACTCGAAGCTCTGCATAAAGCGCGGCAGACCGAACACGAAGCGGAATTCGACGCTGCCGCCGAGGCCCTGGAGAGCGGCCCGCGCTTGGCCTGCAAGCGGGTCGAGGGAGCGGACCGCATCTCGAGCACCGTCATGATTGACCAGGCGCCCATCGGACGTACACCGCGCTCCAACCCGGTGACCTATATTAAAGCTTTCGACCTGATCCGCGGACTCTTTGCCTCGACACGAGAGGCGGAGCGGCGCGGCTACACCGCTGGGCATTTTTCGTTCAACATCCCGGGCGGGCGCTGTGAGGCCTGCCAGGGCGATGGCACGGTGACCGTGGAGATGCAGTTCCTGGCCGATGTGGAACTGGTGTGCGACGAGTGCAAGGGCACGCGGTTCAAGAGCGGCATTCTGGAGATTCGCTACAACGGGCTGAACGTGAATGAAGTTCTGCAACTGACGGTGCGCGAAGCCCTCGACTTCTTCCATGCCACGCCCAAACTGGTGCAGCGCCTGAAGGTGCTCAACGACGTCGGGCTAGGCTACCTGCGCCTGGGCCAATCGGCGACTACCCTTTCCGGCGGGGAGGCGCAGCGTGTGAAACTGGCAACGCACTTGGCGATGGCCAGCTCGGCCGGGACGTTGTTTATCCTGGACGAGCCCACCACGGGATTGCACTTCGACGACATCTCCAAGCTGCTGGCAGCGCTTGAACGACTGATCGAAAACGGCGGCAGCCTGGTCGTGATCGAGCACAACCTGGACGTAATCAAAGCCGCGGACTGGGTGATCGACCTGGGGCCGGAAGGCGGTGCGCGAGGTGGCGAGGTGGTGGCCGCAGGGACGCCGGAAGACATCGTGCGCGTGGAGCGCTCGCACACCGGGCATTACTTGCGGGGCGTGCTCTAGGAAGCTGGAATGCAGAACACGGAATTCAGAATTCACAATGGCCGTTGATCCTTCGGCGGTAGTGGCTCCGACCGCGCGTGTGGGTGCGGGCGCGTCGATTGGCGCGGGCGCGCGCATAGGAGAGTTCTGCATCGTTGAAAGCGACGTGGTGATCGGAGCCGAGTGCGTGCTGGAACCTTATGTTTATGTAAAGCGCTGGACTACGCTCGGCGAGCGGAACGAAGTCTCGGCCGGCACGGTGCTCGGCACCGATCCTTTAGACAAAAATTTCTCGGGCGCGCGCAGCTATCTTCGCATCGGCAACGGCAACAGGATCCGCGAACATTACACCATCTCGCGCGGAACCGCGCCGGAATCGGTAACGGAGATCGGCGACGGCAACTACATCATGACTTCGGGGCACATCGCGCACAACTGCCGGATCGGTAACAATACCGTGATCGCCAGTTGCGCGCTGCTGGCGGGTTATGTCGAAGTGGAGGACGAGGCCTTCATTTCCGGCGGCGTCGTGGTGCACCAGTTCTCGAAGATTGGCCGCCTGGCGATGATCGGCGGCAACACGCGGATCAACAGCGACGTGCCGCCCTTTTTCCTGTATGCCGGCTACAACGTGGAGGCGAAGGGCCTGAACCTGGTGGGATTGAAGCGCGCCGGCTATAAGGCCTCGGACGTGACTGCGTTGAAGAGGGCATACCAGGTGCTGTACCGCTCCGGTCTCAAATTGCAGGACGCTCTGGCGAAGATCGAAACCGAACTGCCGAGCCCCGAGACGCTCCACCTCGTGAGCTTCATCCGGCGCAGCGAGAGAGGGATCTGCAGGGAATAAGTATCTTTCGGCTACACGGCGGAAACCCTTCCGGAGGCCCGCCCCTGAACAGTCTCCGCTCCGTTCTATCCCGGTTATCATAGAGACCTTCAGGAGCCTGTATGTCTCGCCTAGACAGTTTCTTCGGGTATGCGGAATCGCACCGGGTCACGGTTTGCGTCATTGGAGCCGCGCTGGCGGCGGTGGTCTTCTGGGCCGACGCGTTTCTTCCCATCGACATGTCGTTCGGGTTCCTGTATCTGATTCCCATTGTGCTGGTTGCGGCCTGCCTGAGCAGCCTGCAAATTGTTATTGTTTCGGCGTTCTGCGGTTTGCTCCGGGAAATCTACGATCCCGCGCGAGGTTCGGCGGTATCCACCGGCCGTCTTATTGCGGCTGGAGCAGGGTTTGCAATGGCCGGTTTCTTCGTGACTGGCTTGAACCAACGGAGGCGGTTGCTGCAGACACACGTGGCCGAACTGGAAGCTGAGGTGCGGCTGCGAAAGGACGCCGAATCGCAGATCCGCGTGTTGATCGAGACCAGCCCGCTGGCCATCCTGACGCTGAATGCCAGCGGGAAAATCGTGCTGACCAATGAATCGGCGCGTGAACTGTTCGGACTCGAGGACCGAAACCTGCAGGGCGTGGAGGTTACCGACTATCTTTCGATACTGCCGCGTATGTTACAGCGACACCATACCGGCAACGTGCGCACCAACCTCGAATGCAAGGCGCGGCGCTCGAACGGCGAGGTATTTCTCGCCAATGTTTGGGTATCGACCTATTTCACCTCGGAAGGGCGTGGCCTGGCGGCCGTGATCTGGGACGGTTCGGAGAGCCTGCGCGACCGGGAACGGACGAAACTGGATTCCATGCTGGCGACCTCCCGCGTCGTGATTGGCGCTATTTCGCACGAAATACGGAACCTCGCCGCGGCCGCAGCCGCGTGTCACGCCGGGCTGACGCCGCCACAGGACGCCACGCGAAATCGGGAGCACGAAGTACTCGGAAGCCTGATTGGGGCACTCGAACGGATCGCGACCTCGGGACTACGCATGGCTTCACAACGGGAGACAGCCGTTGCAGACTTGGGAACGATTTTAGACGAAGCCCGAATCGTGATCGAACCCATGCTTCGCGAGGCCGGACTCGAGTTGACCTGGGACGTGCAGGAGAATCTTCCGCTCGTGCAAAGCGATCAGCACAGCCTGCTCCAAGTCTTTGTGAATCTGGCCCGCAACTCGGTGACACACGCGGCCGATGGGCCGGAACGGAAAGTCAGCATCTCGACGGGCATCGAAAATGATCTGGTAGTGGTTCGTTTTCAGGACAGCGGCCCCGGAGTCACGCATCCGGAGGAACTATTCCGACCGTTCCAAGCGGGTGCTCAGTCAAGCGGCCTCGGCTTATACATTTCCCGAGCCATTCTTCGCTCGCAAGGCGGTAATCTCCGCCACGAACCTTCAGCCAAAGGCGCCCGTTTTATTGTGGAGCTTTGGCCCATGGAGCAACCAGCGGCCAATGACCACGTTGCGACGCCGGAATCCGTGACCGAAATCGGCCGGAGCAATCACATTATTTCGGCTTAAGGGCTCCTTAGAAAGCGCAGTGCAGTCGCAGCTAAGGAGTATGCCCGGTTATCATAGTAACCTTCGGGAACCTTTATGTCTCGGCTGGAAATCTTCTTCGGGTATGCGGAGTCGCACCGGATTACGGTCTGCGCCATCGGAGGTGTGATGGTGGCGCTGATCGCCTGGGCCGACAAGGAACTGCCCACCATGTCCATCGGATTCTTATACCTGTTTCCGATTGTGTTGGTCGCTGCTTCGCTAAGCAGCCTGCAAATCATCGCGGTGTCGGGGATTTGCAGTTTTCTCCGGGAAGCCTACGATCCCCTCGAATGGTCGGCGGGAGCCAGCGGCCGGCTTATTACGGCGGCTGCGGGGTTTGCCATGGCGGGCTTCTTTGTGACCGGCCTGAACCAGCGGCGGCGGTTGCTGCAGAAGCACGTCGGCGAACTGGAGGCCGAGGTTCGGCTGCGAAAGGACGCTGAGTCGCAGATTCGAGTGTTGATCGAGACCAGCCCGCTGGCGATCCTGACCTTGAATGCAGCCGGAAGAATCGTTCTTGCTAACGAATCCGCCCGTGAACTGCTGGAACTGGCGAACGGCGACCTCCAGGGCGTGGATGTAGCTGATTACCTTTCGATACTGCCGCGCATGTTGCAGCGGCACCATCCGGGAAACATGCGCACCAATCTCGAGTGCAAAGCACGGCGCTCGAGCGGCGAGGTATTTCTGGCCAACGTTTGGGTATCCACCTATTTCACCTCGGAGGGCCGCGGCCTGGCGGCAGTTATCTGGGATGCTTCTGAGAATCTGCGCGACCGGGAACAGACCAAACTGGATTCGATGCTGGCAACGTCGCGCGTGGTGATTGGCGCTATATCCCATGAGATACGAAACCTGGCGGCCGCGGCCGCCGCTTGTCACGCTGCGCTGTCGCCGTCCTCGGATGTGACGCGAAACCGGGAATACGAGGTGCTGGGGAGCCTTATAGGCGCACTGGAAAGCATCGCCAACTCCGGTTTACGGATGGCTTCGCAACGGGAAACCGCGGTGGCGGACCTGGGAACGATTCTGGATGAGGCCCGCATCGTGATCGAACCCATGCTTCGGGAGGCCGGATTCGAGTTGACCTGGAACGTCCAGGAGAATCTGCCTCTCGTGCAAAGCGACCAGCACAGTCTGCTTCAAGTAGTCGTGAACCTGGCCCGCAACGCGGTGACGCACGCCGCCGATGGGCCGGAGCGGAAGCTCCAGATCTCGACCGGCGTGGAAAACGACCTGGTGGTGGTTCGTTTCCAGGATAGCGGCCTAGGCGTTGCCCATCCGGAGGAACTTTTCCGCCCGTTCCAGGTGGGGGCTCAGTCGAGCGGTCTTGGCCTGTACATTTCTCGGGCCATTCTTCGCTCGCAAGGAGGTAATCTCCGCCACGAACCTTCGGCCAATGGCGCCTGTTTTGTCGTGGAGCTTTGGCCGATCGAAAAGGGGACCTCACTATAATGACAACCCTGCAGAAGGCCATTCGGGCGCTACTGATCGACGATCATGCCCTCTTCCGCGAAAGCGTGTCGGAAGCGCTGACGGAGCCGGGGTTCGCGATCGAACACTGCGCCACCATCCAGGAGGGAATCCGCCTGCTGGCGGAACGCCATTTCGATATTGTGCTGCTCGACCACGACCTCGGCACCCAGCGAGCCTCGCTATTCCTGCCCACGGCACGGGAGGCGGGGCTGGACGTCCGGGTGCTGGTTGTGACGGCCTGGATCAGTGACAACGAAGCTAGACGCCTGCTGCAGCAGGGCGTCTCGGGGATTTTTTTGAAGCAGGCGCCCCTGCAGGATTTGAAAGAAGCTATCCGGGTCACGGTCGATGGTGGGACCTTCCTGGATCCGGCCTTCGCGAAGATGAGTGGCGGGCTCCGGTCGCAGCCGGTCCAGGAAGCCGCGGAGCCAATGTTCAATGACCGCCAGAGGCAGGTCCTGCGCTATGTCCTTGAAGGTCTTTCCAACAAGGAGATCGCCTGGCGCATGCAGATTTCGGAAAGCTATGTAAAGGCGATTCTCCAGGCGCTATTTCATAAAACGGGCGTACGCACCCGCGGACAGCTGGTGCGCGTGGCTTTGGAGCAGTACGAGAGCGACCTGTAGACCCTACCGAAACAACCCGCTGGAGTAACCGAAAGATAGAGGACTAATTTTTGGAAAAAAATCTGGAACTCTCTCGCCCATTTGTAATATTCTAGACACAAAGCTGGCCTTGCTAAGAGCCGGCGATCGAGGCAATAGGGGTGAGCGCCGCTGTCTGCCTTACCTTCCGGAACGGGGAGAGGGTTGTCGAGAGTAACGATTGCTAATTTGACAGTTTGGGACACAGCAACCGGAGAACCAGTTCACCTAAACCCAGGAACTGTTCTGGAAGCTTGCCGGACCGTCCGGCTCAATAAGCGATCCAGCAGTTACAGTGTGGAATTCTGCGTGGCTGGCGCGGTATATCGCTGTCCTCTTTACGCCTTTCAGCCGCGGACGGAGCTTCTGGACATAATGGAGACTCCTGTCGAGCAGCGGGCGACCGTAAATTCTTTAAGTCAATGACTGCTTGCTAACGCGATAACACGCTTACGCGGTCACGGCTCCCATCGGAGCCACGCGTAAGCAAGCGGCTAGCTCCGGTCACGGGAGTCCTGTGGAGCGGCCATGGACCGCACGGCAGAGCACCACTTCAAAGTTGCAAATAAGATAACAATATCCGATTATAGGCTCAGGAGGCTCCATGTACCGGAACGGAGGTTGGAGGGGGCGGATTACCACGCCGGAACGGGCCGTATCGGCGATCCATTCGGGTCAACGGGTTTATGTACACAACGGCTGCGCCGAGCCGCTCGAACTGATCAGGGCCCTGACCCGGCGCGGACTCGACTTGCATGAGGTCGAGGTGGTCCACACGATGACCACAGGGCCGGCGGACTACACCCTGCCGGAGTACGAAGGCCACATTCGCCATAACTCGCTGTTTACGGGCGGGAACGTGCGGGCGGCCGTGCAGGATGGCCGGGCGGACTACACCCCTGTGTTTTTGAGCGAGATCGAAGGCCTGTTCCGTTCGGGCGCTATGCCCATCGACGTGTGCCTGCTGCAGACCACACCGCCGGATCAGTGCGGCTATTTGAACCTTGGGTCGAGCGTGGACTATTCACTGGCGGCGGCGGAATGCGCGCGGCGCGTGATCGTGGAGATCAACGACCAGGCGCCACACACGCATGGCGAGACCGTACTTCACCTAAGCCAAGTGGAAGCATTTGTCGAGACGTCGCATCCGCTGCCAGAGTACCCGCCGCCCGCGGTAACCGCGGTACATCGTGCTATCGCCAGGCGTGTGGCGAGCTTGATTCCGGATGGCGCGACGATTCAAACCGGGATCGGCGCGCTGCCGCAGGCCGTGCTGGAGTTCCTTCGCGACCACAGGGACCTGGGGATCCACAGCGAATTGATTGGCGACGGAGTGATCGACCTGATCGAGGCGGGGGTCATCAACAATGCGCGCAAGGCGCTGCACCGTCACAAGACGGTATCGGGCTTCGCGTTAGGCACCCGGCGTCTGTTTGACTTTATCGACGATAATTCGATCTTCGAATTCCGCCCGACTTCCTACACCAACGATCCGTTCGTGATCGCGCAGAACGACCACATGGTGGCTATCAACTCGGCCATCGAGGTCGATATCACGGGCCAGGTCTGTTCCGATTCGGTGGGGCGCGTGCCGTACAGCGGCATCGGCGGCCAGGTGGACTTCCTGCGTGGCGCAGCACGCTCGAGAGGGGGCATGCCCATTATTGCGCTGCCCGCCACGGCTAAAGACGGCGCCGCGTCGCGCATCGTGGCGACTTTGCAGCCGGGGGCAGGTGTGGTTACTTCGCGGGGTGATGTCCATTACGTGATTACCGAGTATGGCGTGGCTTACCTCCACGGCAAGAGCCTCCGGCAGCGCGCCGAAGCGCTGATCGCGGTGGCCGCTCCCCGTTTCCGCGATGAATTAATGGCCTATGCCGTCGAAAACAAACTGCTGTCGCAAACGCGCGCGATGGACCCGGTTCTGGTCTGAACCGGAGCAGGGCTGCGGCAAGAGTAAAATGAAGTTTCCGGAAAGACATCCATGGAATTCCTTGCCAACAGTCTGCTCGAACTGATCACGCAAACCTCTACCAACCTGCCGCCCGATGTGCGCGCCGCCATGTCACTGGCGGCCGGAGGCGAGACGCCGGGCACACAATCGTCCCAGGCGCTCGACATTATTCTCTCCAACATCGATATGGCACAGAGCGATGAAGGCCCCATCTGCCAGGATACGGGCATGCCTACTTTTGTGGTCCACACGCCCGTAGGCATGAACCAGATTCGCATCCGGCAGGCGATCCGCGTGGCGGTGGCGGAAGCGACTCGACGCGGCAAGCTGCGACCGAACTCGGTCGATTCCGTTACCGGCAAGAACAGCGGCGACAATCTCGGAATAGAAACTCCGGTGATTCATTTCGAGCAGTGGGAGGAGGACGAGATCGAAGTGCGCCTGATCCTCAAGGGTGGGGGATGCGAGAACAAGAACATCCAGTATTCCCTGCCCTGCGAACTGGACCACCTGGGCCGAGCCGACCGCAATCTTGAAGGAGTGCGCAAGTGCATTCTGCACGCTGTATGGCAGGCGCAGGGCCAGGGTTGTGCGCCCGGAGCCGTGGGGGTGTGCATTGGCAGCGACCGCGCCCACGGGTACGATCTCGCCAAGCGCCAGCTGTTCCGCACCCTCGACGACGTGAACCTGCAGCCGGAGCTGGCGGAATTGGAGGCGCGGATCATGGAGGAGGCCAACCGACTAGGCGTGGGCGCCATGGGTTTCGGGGGCAGGGCTTCGCTGATCGGCTGCAAAATCGGGGCGGCCAACCGGCTGCCAGCCAGCTACTTCGTTTCGGTGGCCTATGATTGTTGGGCCTTCCGAAGGTTGGGTGTGCGGCTGGACGCGGCCACCGGCGCGATTACGAAATGGCTGTATCGCGATCCCGCCCGTCCGTTGGAGCGGATGACACGCGGCGAAGGCTTTCCATTAACCGGCCGCGAGGTGATTCTCGCGCCACCGCTGACCGAGGCACAGGTCCGCGCGCTGCGAGTCGGCGATGTTGTGCTGATCAATGGCGAGATGTTTACGGGTCGCGATAATGTCCACGCCTACCTGATGAAAAATCCCCCGCCGGTGGATATGAACGGGACGGTGCTATACCATTGCGGGCCGGTGATGTTGAAGGATGGCGAGGGGTGGCAGGTGAAAGCGGCCGGACCAACCACCAGCAGCCGCGAAGAGCCCTATCAGGCGGACGTGATCCGGCGCTACGGCGTGCGCGCCGTGATCGGCAAAGGCGGAATGGGCGCCAAGACACTGGCCGCATTAAAGGACTGCGGCGCGGTATACTTGAACGGCATCGGCGGAGCCGCCCAGTATTACGCGCGAACCGTGGAGCGGGTACTGGGTGTACATCTAATGGAATTCGGGATTCCCGAAGCTATGTGGCACATCCGCGTGAAGAATTTCGCGGCGATCGTAACCATGGACGCGGAGGGCAACAGCCTGCACGCGGACGTCGAGCGTGCGACGGGCGAAGCTTTGAGCGAATTGCAGAACGCTTAATGCGGCTGATAGACTAAAAGTCTGCGGCCAGGTAGCTCAGTCGGTAGAGCGCAGCCCTGAAAAGGCTGGCGTCGGCGGTTCGATTCCGTCCCTGGCCACCATATTCCATTTTTTCCTGTCGCTGCGCTCCAAACCGCTCAGCGACGTTTCTTGACTTCTATTCGTGCTGCACCTGTTGCAGCGCGACTCGGCGCGTGGCCGGCCTCGTCGCTCAATTGGCATCGGAATATGGCGGATCATGCGCTTGTCTCTCTTGGCGTTCTACGGTGTGGCAGCGTGGCAACCGGTTGAGGCG
>CAZKVF010000404.1:0-4276 GCA_964556085.1 uncultured Solibacteraceae bacterium | reverse complement strand
GCGGTCCAACCAGCGGCCAGCCGGCTGAAAGCCGGCGGCGTCCCCGAAGGGCCACCCCACTTGTGTTCTGGGCGTGGTTCGCCGGCACCGGTGTGAGTCTCGCTCAAATGGCCCTGGCATGGCTGGCGGCGGTGCGCATTCGCCGCAAAGCCCGTCCGTTCCGTGGCATCTCGATCGACAGCGTGCCGGTGCTCGAAACCAAGCCTGGCGCCATGCCCATGACCTTCGGCCTGCTGCGTCCGGCGATCTTTCTGCCGTCCGATGCCGCCGAGTGGACCGCCGAGCGGCGCCGCTTGGTCGTATCCCATGAACTGGCGCACATCCAGCGCGGCGATGCTGCCACCCACTTGCTCGCACGCTTCGCCTTGAGCCTGTATTGGTGGAATCCGCTGGCGTGGCTGGCCTGGCGGCAGTTCGTGCGCGAGCGTGAACGCGCGGCCGATGATATGGTGCTCCGTTCCGGCGTCCGCGCCTCGGATTACGCCGGACACCTGGTTGAAATCGCGCGCGCCATCGAGGCCAGCGCCGCCTTCGGTTGGGCGGCGGTGGCCATGTCTCATCGCTCCCAACTCGAAAGCCGCGTCCGGGCGATTCTCGATACTCGAATTAATCGCCGCGCTCCGCGCCGCGCAGCCGGCTGGGTCGCGGCGCTCGCCGCTATCGTCTTGATCGCCCCTCTTGCGGCCCTTCGCGCCCAGGACACGCAAACTGTCCCCGCCGACGTGGACGCCACCATACGCGCTGCGGCCGCCCAGAAAAATCACGAAATGCTGGATGGAGCGGCGCGCGCTGCCGAAGCCTATCGCCAGTACGATCTCGCCAGGAAGTTGCTCGATTCTTCGCTCATCATTCGTGCCGAAGCCTCGGGGCAGGGAAGCGTCGATTACGGCGTTGGGTTGGTCAAACTCGGCGACCTCGAGCGCGACCGCAAGAATTTCACGGGAGCCGAGGCTTTCTACACCAAGGCCGCTTCCGTCCTCGCCGGCCGGCCGGAATCCGCCCAAGCGTTAATCGATCTCGGCCTGCTGGCCATGCGCCCTGATCAAATGGGACAGCTGGGTATTCACACAGTCGCCTTTCCTAAGGATCCCCAGAAGGCCTTCGATTATTTTTCCCAAGCCCAGGCCGCCGACCCCGCCAAGCCGGGACGTTCCCTGATGTGGATGGCCGTGGCGCGCGAACAACTGAAGGACATCGAGGGTGCCGAGCGGCTCTTCAAGCAGGCGCTGGACGCCTCAGATCCGGGGTCTTCCGAGGTCGCCACCAGCCTGCAGGTCTATGCCGGCTTCCTCCAACGCCAGGGCCGTACCGAAGAAGCCGCCAGCATCAAGGCCAAGGAGTCCCGCATCCGAACGCAACTCGCCCTGTCTAACGCCACCGAATACCGCCGCGCCGCCGGTCCAGCTCCTCTGCGCGTAGGCGCTGGAGTCGCGGCCCCCACGTTGGTTTCGAAGGTCGAACCCGAGTACAGCGAAGAGGCGCGCGCGGCGAAGTATCAGGGAACTGTCGTAGTCGCGGTCACCATTGACACCGATGGCACCGCACAGGATATGAAGATCGTCCGCGGCCTCGGTCTCGGCCTTGACGAAAAGGCCCTCCAGGCCATCAGTCAATGGAAGTTCAAGCCCGGCGCCCGGGAGGGCCAACCCGTCCCCGTGATGGCCACCATCGAGGTCAATTTCCGCTTGCTGTGAACGCCAGCAGCACATTGCCGGGCATGCCGTTGTATACGCCGACGTACCCGGAGGGAGCGAACAGCATGCCCCCGGCGACCACTGGGCCTGCCGCTCCCATCGAGCCGCCCTTGGCTGCGGCGCCGTTCACGGTCTGGTAGTCCCGAACCGTGTTGTACTCCCAAAGGACGTGGCCATCCACTACTGAGAGCGCCCGCAGCACACCGTCCCAGCCGCCAGAAAAGACTACGCCTGGAATGACGGTCAGCGGACCATCGTGCCTCCGGAGTTTGGGATCGATTCCCGGAGCTGCATCCAGGGTCGCGAACCAACGCGGATCCCCGTCCTTTAATTGCAGCGCAGCTATGCCCCCCGTTCCCAGGCCGAAGTAAGCATTCTGCTCATCGGCGGCGCCGCCCCAGACGATCTTGCCGCCGAATTCCTTGGTGTTGTTGACCACCGCCGTGCGCCATAGTACCGCTCCCTTATTATCGGGGTCGTGCGCCCAAACGTTGCCGCTCTTCTGTCCAGCCACTAGAATGGTGCGGCCCCCCGGCAACGCCACAAGCATGGGCGGAGCGCCGAAATCATGGTCGGGTCCCAAATCCTGCGGGCAATTTTCCGGGCGCGGACTTTCTTCATTGAAGGGGCCGGCGCAGCCCACGACCCAGGCATCGGCCCTGGTATCCTGCGCGGCCCAGAGGATCCCGCCGGAAGCCAGGTCCAGCGCCATTATGGCGTCTGACTTTCTCGACGCGGGCGCCGTATAGGCATCGCCCGTGCCCACGTAAAGAGCGCGCCGCTGGGTATCGATCGTGGGCGAGCTCCACACGCCCGCGCCGGCGGGGGAAAAGCGCGTCACGCCGTTACTGTTTTTCCCAACCGGCCTCGGCTTGTCGGCGATCATGTACCTCTTCCAGAGCCGCCCGCCGGTTACCGCGTCGAGCGCCGTCACGCTACCGCGAAATGTGCAACAGGGGTAGTTCGGGTTTGCGGCGGCGCCCTCCTCACCGGAGGCCACTGGGAAATACACGCGGCCTTCGAATACTTTGGGCGCTCCCGTGATGCGCGCCGAAGGGTGATCGTCGAGCGGAAACTTCCAGAGCAGCTTGCCCGTGGCCGCATCTACAGCGTATGCCTTCGCTTTCAGGTCGCCGAAATAGGCGGCGAAGCGCGTGCCCAAACGTTCCACCACAATGGCCGTGCGCACGCCCGCATCCGCCTGAAACGACCAGTACAGGCATCCGCTGGAAGCATCGAGCGAGTAAACCTTGCCGGTGTCTACCCCGAGAAACACGCGGCCCGAAACTACGGATGGCTGTCCAAGCACCGACTTCGTGTCCGGAAAGCCGAACGCCCATTTCAGTTTCAGCTGCGAAACCTGGCTCGGTGTGAGTTGCGCGTTCTTCGCCGGCTGGAACCGCGAATTGGAAAGGTCAACGCCCCAGCCATTCCAAGCCGGGGCCGCGCCAGGATCGTTAATCGAACGGGATCCGGCGCACTGGCCGCTTTGGGCAAGGCCCGGCCCCGCCCCGCACGCCAGCGAAATTAAAATATATCCCGCGAACCGCACTTGTTCGGCCTACCCCCGGCCAGCCTAATTGATACGGCCACCAAAGGTCACCGGGTCCTCCGGACTGGAATAGCCGGAAGAACCAGAACGGACAAAACCGGCAGAGCGGCTCCAGCCGGCACGCACCAATTCCCACACATAGACGAATCTCTTCGAAACTTATACGATTTAAAGGCTCACGACGCTACTAAGCAATAATCGAAATGGCTAGTACTATACGGATTACCAAAGTTAATCTCTTGGCTTTTAGCGGACGTCTGAGGCTTCCTTGAATTGAAAACGTGACTCAGATCGGCGGTGAACGAACCTGGTTCATTGGCGCTGTAAACTGTTTCTATGGACGCGTGGCATCTCGTTGCGGAGCGCAAAATCCGGGAAGCAATGGAGGAAGGCGCCTTCGATCACCTCGAAGGCAGGGGTAAACCACTCGATCTTACCGAGAATCCGTTTGAGGATCCTTCGGACCGGTTGGCGCACCGGCTCCTAAGAAACAACGGATTCGCGCCAGGGTGGATCGAAGAGGCAAAAGAGATTGAGGCGGAATCCCGCCATCTGCGCGCAGAAGCGAAAGTCTCTTCCGACGACTACCGGGCCCGCGTGGCTGCTTTGAACAGAAAGATATTCTCGTTTAATTTGAAAGCGCCGCTTACGAGCGTACACAAACGACGATTTGAAATTAGTCGGTAGTCCCGAGGCAAGCGCAGACCGCGCGCATGGTAGTTACAGCGTGGACACCAGCAAAACGGATCAGGCGCTCGCGGCGATCCTCCGCGTTCCGACGCTCCGCGCGGCTGCCAACAAGGGATGAGATCCGCGACTATGAAGAGAGCTATTGAAGCCTAAATACGATTTTTCAAAAGGCGAGCGCGGGAGGTTTTACAAAGCGGAGGCGGAGATGCGACTGCCGATCTATCTCGATGCCGAGGTGCAGCGCTACCTGTCGGAACGAGCGGGCGCGAAGGGTGTTCCGCTTGGTGAGATGGTCAACGCACTGCTGAAGCATGAAATCCCAATCGTCGAATCAGTGAAA
>CAZKVF010000403.1:0-6943 GCA_964556085.1 uncultured Solibacteraceae bacterium | reverse complement strand
CCGCACCCCGCCGGGTGCCGGCCTTCTCGTTCCATCTCAGTTTCTTAGACTGCTCACTCGCTACGGGTGCAGTTCCACTCGCAGGCGTGCACCGGGCTTGATGGTGATGAGGCGCTCGCGTGTAGCGGAGCCGAAGTTAGCCGAGATTCGGTATAAGCCTGGAACGAGCGACAGCTCGACGGGCGCTGGAACGGATACGGCCGTGTCATTCAACTTGAGCTCGGCGGGCGCGGAAGTCTGCACGATGAGATTGCCGCGAATCGCGCGCAGCGGGACCTGCAGGCTTGTTCCGGTGGTGGCGATACGGACCTGTCGGGTTTCCTCCTCATATCCGGGCAGACTCACGCGCACGGAATAGCTGCCCGGACCCACTTGCGCGGTGCAGGGACTCTGGCACGCGGGGTCTGGCGTGTCGCCGATGAAGATGCGCGCACCGGACGGCTGGGTGGTCACCTGGAGCAGACGGTGAACGCGGCCGCCGTGTGTGAGGTCCACCGAGTCTGGCGGCCGTTCCGCTGTGGCAGATTCAGCGGCTGGCGCAGCGTTGGAGAATTGCGACAGTTCGCGCCAGGGATTCTCGCCGGCTACTCGCGGTGCGGGCAAAACGGGCAGCGCCGCGGCCTGCGCAGCATCCGCAGGATTGGCAGACAAAGCGGCCAGGAGCACGACAGGCTCGGGGTCCTGAACGAGCGGTGGCAAGGGACGCGCCAGAATTTCCATGGTGGTGGTGTCTACATGCGGGATGAGGTCAGCGATACGGACAGGCTTGGCTGATCCGGCATCGCGAAAGAACTGAGCAGCGTCGCTACCGGTAACTTTGGCTCCGGGTTCGATGGGCTCGAGTTCCTTCAACATGGCGACGGCCGGCACGGAATATTCATCGTTGCCGCTTTCTCGCAGCCGCGCCAGGAGTGTGGCGGCGTGCCCGGTATCGTCGTGCAACAGCCAGGCGGAAGCAGCATCCATTCCGTTCGAAGCGCGCGCCGGTATGATGGCCCACGTGGCTTCATAAAGCGATGCGGCTTTTTCGTATTCGCCACGATCGGCGGCGGCATCGGCCGCAGCCCGCGAGGCGGTGTAACTCAGCTCGCGTTCGGCTGCATGCAGGGCCTTTTGGAGTGGCAGCTTGATGGCGGGGGCCGTAGCATTGGCCACGGCGATTTCCAGGAACTTGACCGATACGTTATAGCCACGGCCGTCACCGTTCAAGCCACCGAGAAGTGCCGGCGCCTCCCAACGCTTGGGATCGATGCGCCCGACCTCGGCGAGAGCCGCCATGGCATCCGCGGGCTTGAGCTTCGACAATTTCAGCAGGACTGGATAGAGCGCTTCGTCATAACCGATGGTGCGGCGGCCATCGGGAGTGGAGGCGAGTGAAGACATCAGGCGAAGCCGCTCGATCTGCGGCGACGCGGTTTTGCCGAGTCCATTGGGATCGAGCCGCGCGGCTTCCTCGAAAGCCCCGAGCGCGTCTTCCCATTTTTCTGCAATGGCGGCCACCACGCCCAGATTGAACGCGGCGGCGGCGTAGGTGCGATCGAGAATGAGGGCTTCCGCAAAGCCCTGCAGACCGGCCTTGGTATTGCGGGACGCTTTCAGCTCGGCGAGTGTGCCCTGAAACCGGTGGCGGGCCTCATCGCGCGGCGAGGCGTAAGGCGAGTCGAGATCAGGAGCGCGCAGGGGTGCGACGTCGACGGTGACGACGGTGGCCGGGGCGGGCGTCTCGGCGGGAGCCGGCGCTTCCTGGGCCGGCAAGAACCCGCATATCCAGACGAAGAGAACGATCGCGCGCATGGTCTATTTCTTGGGAGCGGTGCAAGCCCCGGATAACTGCGCCAGCTCGCCTTTGATCCGAGCGATGTCTTCTTCAGCGGTTTTTCGTGCGCGCTCGCCTTCGGGGGACTTTGGATCGACGGGCGATGCCTGCGCGGCGGCGGATCGATTGCCCGCCAGCGCGGCCTCCAGCAATTTGCTTTCACGCGAATTTCCCCCGGTAGCGCCAGATCCAGAAGCAGCCGTGGAAGCTTCCGTGTTCGCGGGCTGTTTGAACCAGTCCGCGGCGATCGCCAGCCGGTCGGCCGAGCCGGCCTTCTGTTTCGAATCCGTGCTGGATTCCCCGCCCTTCAACTCGACCTCATCGGTTTCCAGCCTGGCCCTCAGGTCTGCCATCCGGGATGCGATTTCCGGCGGGCAACCATCCTTTTGAACGCGCCAGAGATTCCCATCGCGGACCGCGCTCAGATCCTGCAAGGACTTGCTGAGTGAATCGAAGGCATTGGAGTCGATTGGGTTGCCGGAATCGGGCGTCTTGCGGGAGCGCTCTCCGGATGGTTGCGCAGCTCCTTCGCCACCGGCAGCGAAACTATTGCCGTGCTGTTTGAGGATGCGCTCGTACTGATCAGGCGTAGAGCCGCCTGCGTTCAAGAACGCCTGGCGTTGAGGAGCGGTCATCCTGTTCCACATCTCGCGGTATTTTTCCAACGCCGCCGAAACCGCTGCGGGCGAACTGGCTCCGTTGGTGTCCGCGGTGGCCGCACTGTCCGGGCGAGTAACCATGGTGCGCTGCGGAGGGGGCGTCTGCGCGACTGCCGCGAGCGCCAGTGAGAACAGAATCGTCGAGAGGATCAGGATCTTGCTGCGCTTATCAACGTCTCCCCTTGTCTGCGGTTTCATCCAGAAACTCAATCTTGCGGGACCGGCTGTCGAGTGAGGCGTCGGTGTCGCACTCGGCCTCGATGAGCACGCCCTGCTTGTTGTACTTGTATTGGATCTTTGATGCCTTGCCGCTGCCGCTGATGGATTCACTGATAAGCTTGTCGCCGGAATAGGTGAGCGTGCGCGAGTATACCGTCTGTTCGGAAGCGGTTTTCGCGGTGACGCTCATAAGCCGCTTGCCCTCCCAGGCGAAATCGAGCCGGGGAGCGTTGGGCTCATCCAGCTCCCACGCATGGCGGACACGGCCCTGCTCGTCGTAGTCCAGCTCGAACATGTGGATAGCATCCCAAACGAACGGATGGAAATAGCGATTCCCGGAGAAGCCGACGGCCACACGCTTGCCGGTGGCCAGTTGGGCGAGGCGCGTATCCAGGCGGGGATTGTTCCAGAGCGTGAGAAATCCGTTGGTGGATCCGCCCTGCGGGTCCGCGTGAATAGAATAGTTGCGCGACGGAATGAACTGTCGCATCGCGGCCAGGCCGCCCAGCCCACCCATGCCAGGCATTTCTCCGAAACCGGGCATTCCGCCCATGCCTGGCATTCCACTCAATCCGGACATTCCGCTGAGTCCGGGAATTCCTTTTAAGCGGTCGGCCGAGCCGAGGCCGCCCATACCTCCGAGTCCGGAGAGGCCTTTCAAACCGCCGCCGCCCATCAGTCCACCCAGGCGGCCCAGATTGGCCATGGAGCCGATTGCGCCGATGCCGCCGAAGGCCCCAAAGCCGCCAATGCCAGGCAGCATGATGGGAATTTTCCGGCTTTCCACGACACGGTTGTCGCGGCTGATTTTGAAAATCTGCGGCGTGTCGTCGTAGTAATTAAAGTAGAAGTCATTGGTCTCGCGGCCGGTGGTCCGGAGAGTCACGGGGATGGAGAGGCCCTGGGAGGCCGCCGCTCCAGCGATGGCGAGCTTGGCAATGTTGGAGCCCGTTTTCTTTTCCTCGTACTTGGTGTGTACCGAACGGACTTGATTGCCTGCCCATTCATAGACCACGCTGAGGTGATTCGATGCGGTGATGTGAGTCACCTTCGGCTGAAAGGCCAGGCTGACCGGGTCGTAGAACACGCCGCGATCGAGAGGCACACCAGAGAACCAGCTCACCGGTCCCGTTCTCGAGGACGAGCCGGCCGCGGCCTGGGACTGCGCCGTGGTCATTTCCCGGAGCAGCCGCATGGAGGTGAGGCGCTGCTCGCGATTGCTCTCGGTGGAATCCGTCAGCTCCAGATAGCGGTGCAGCAGAGGCGCGGCATCGTCACAGTGACGCAGCAGGCAGGCGTTGACACCAGCCTGAAAAAGAAACGCCGGCTCTTCGTTGTCGAGCTTCAATCCGGTTGCGGCGCTCTGCAGCGCAGCCGTGAACTGCTGGTTGGAGTAGAGAGTTTTGACCTGCTCGCGGCCTTCGGTGCGGGAATTGTCGATTTTGTATTGAACGCTGGCGCGCAGCTTTTCGCCTTCGGCAAAATCCTGCGGGGTGAGCGCCATGCCCGCGTAGAGGTCGAGCAGGGCCAGCGCCATGCCGAGATCTCCGCGGGCCACAGCCAGCCGGGCCTGGCCCAATGTGATCTTAGGTTCGTCCTTGTCTATGGCCTCGGCTTCCTTGAGCGCCTGCTCGGCTTCGGTTTGCTTGCCGTCGTTCAGGTACTGTTCCGCCAGCAGAAGACGCCGCTGCAACTGCACTTGTGCGGGGGCGCGCGGGTCTATACCGCGGCGCTCCTCGGCGAATTGCTGGGCTGAAAGGCGCGCGATTTCGAGGCGAACTTCTTCCAATAGCTGGCCCGCTTCGGCCAGCTCGGGGTTGCGCCAGTGCGCTACGCGGAGATCGCGGATGGCGCTGGCGAAATCGCCCTCCTGACGCGCCCGGCGCGCGGCGTCCACGTGCAATAGAGCGCTCTCCTGCAAACGCGCACGGCGCATGGCTGCGAGGTCGGAAAATGACTTGTCATAAGGTTCGAACTCGCGGTAGGCAGCCAGAAAGGCTTCGCACTGTTTTCCTGCGTTCAAAGCGCGCAAGATCGCCACACGCCGGTCCAGCCACCTCTTGGCTTCGGCGGCTCGTTTCCGCAGATCGGCTTGCGCGGCATCTGCCGGGAATGCGGCCTCCGAGGCCTTGGCCAGCAGCAGGCATTCGTCGAGCGTGGTCAAGGGCGCATCGCCTTCGGACCATTTCCCGAGCCGGCTGGACATGCCGGTGAGAACATAGTCGCGGATTTTGCCGGTGGCCTCGCCGGAGGGATAAAGCTTGATTGCCGGGGAAATGATTTCCAGCATCTGGTGAAAGGCTTGAGCGTCATCCATCCCGGGCAACCGGTTGTAGGACACGTCGGTGGCGAGACGCGCCGCAGACAGGGCTGGATCTGCGCCGGGAACGATTGCGTAGAGGTCTGTGAAGGCAACAGAGGTCCCTGTCTTATCTTTGTGGTCTTTTCGCAACGAGATGCTGGCGCCTCGCCAGATTTCGGCGGCGGACTCGGGGGCTTTGCTCCTTCCGCCGTCGGGCAGGAGAAGTTGCCAGCCCGCTGATTCTCCGGCGCGGGCCACGAGAAGGCCATCGCCGGTGCGGAGGATTACTGAAAAGCTGGACAGCGAAGAGTCGGGGAGGTGGCCGATTGTTTTCGCATCCCAGGTCTCAGCATGCGCCGCAGAGAGCGGGCTGCTGCGCACCTTTTCCTTCCCGTTGACGAGAATGGAATCCGCCTCTTCGAGGGACCAGGCATTACCCGCGGTGTGACGCACTACTAAGAGTTGCTCGCCCTGCAGTTGAACGGCGGCGAGCGACAGCGCCAAAAGCGAAAGTCTTCGATTGGTCGTCATCGGCTCACCTCCGGTTCACTTGGCGGCAGGCTTCAATTGCGCGCTGATCGCCATCACTTCCTGATCGAAAGCCGCTGCCACGGCCGTGTCAAACGCGGTCGGATTTTGCGCGGCGTTTCCTGGCATGCCGGGCATTCCTGGCATGCCGGGCATTCCTGGAGCAAAGTTCTGCGCGCCCGCACCGGGCATGAGATTGGCCCCGCCAAGCAACATCGACATGCCGCCCATCATGGGGTCCATGCCCATCATCGGAGCGCCCGCGCCGTGGCCGGTGCTGAGCAGGGCTTTCATCATGACAGGGTTCATCATGCCGCCGCCGGTTACCATTTTTGCCGCCATGGCCATGGGCACAACGTTTGAAGCCAGCATGGCCGCGGCTTTCCAGTTGAATTGGCCGCCAGTCTTTCCGGTCACCGATGAGGAGATGGGCGAGCCGCCGCTCAGGGGCACCAGCCGGTAGTCCACGCGCGCCTGGATGACGTCGCCACCGGTAACGCGGCCGATGCCGGGTGCATGGTGCAGAAAGCGTCCCACTTTGTTGGCGGTCGTCGCCGGCGGTTCCACCGTTGAGGGCTCGTTATAAAGGATGTAGTCGCACTGCCACTCCTGAGCTTTCTGAGTGATCGCTTCGGGCGTTCCGTCGGCGAGCGGCACAACATCGAACTTCGCGTCCTGGAGTTGTGCGACGAGATGTTCATAGGGCTTGCCGCTTTGATTCTGGACGTTGGGTGTGTTGTGGAGCGCAACCACGCCGATGCGAACTCCGCCCGGAGCTTTGTGCGCCGTGTTCCGGTCCGCGGCCTGCGGCGCCGAGTTCGTGTACCCGGCCGGGATTTCAAACAAGGCGGCTTCGAGCGGCGCGGTAGCCACAGATGTCACTGACATGGCAAACGTCGAGGACGGCTTGCCATTCTCCCCGTACGTCGTAGTAGTATACGCCAACGGAAAACCACGATGCGAGGACCCGGCGGCCGGCTGGGCGCATGAACCGGAGTCCTTCAGGTCGGCATACCAGCCGTCGGTCTCCGTTTTCTTGCCCTCCACCGTGGAGGCGATCTTCATGTGGCGGGCGGTGAGACCGAACATCGGCTTTTTTTCGCCGGTGTCCGTAACCGTGGGTTGCGGGGCATCGGCGGCGTTTGGCTGTTCAGCCGGTAAGTTCAAGAATGTTTTGGACTTATCGTCAATTTGCACCAGCCGCTTCTGATCGCATTGGCGGATGAGCGTCAGACCCTCTCCGTATTCGTAGCGGAGGCGTTCACCCTTGGAATATACTGTAGTTTCAGTGGTTTGGCCGTCAGATGTGTATTTGGCAGCGACTTTGGTGTCCGCCACCGCCGTGGATGTAACGCAAAACGCCAGCGCCAAAGCGCCTGTCCAATTCCTGTTGATCATTCGCTCCTCCTCCGGGCTCTC
>CAZKVF010000402.1:0-11576 GCA_964556085.1 uncultured Solibacteraceae bacterium | reverse complement strand
TCGCGGGGACGCTTCTCACCAAGGCGGATCTGGGAATCGTTCTGCCCAGTGCCGCGAACAAAGTGAGGCTGTTGTTTACAGCAGCGGCCGCCATCCAGGACGTGCCTGCTCCCACCGCGGAAGAGCTTGCGATTGCCGACCAGGCGGCAAGAAGGCTGCTCACCTTCAGCGAGAAACCCGAAGGCATGACCGACGCTGCGTGGGCGGAAGCCCGCGGCCAGTTGGAGGCGACCGCAAAGAGAACCCTGCTGTTCCTTGATTTGCTTCCAGGCACGCGGGCTATGGCCAAAGGCGACTGCGCCACCGCTCGAGCCGCGTTCCAGAAAGCACTGGAGGATCACCCGGAGAGTGTACAAGCGGCTTGGGATCTGGGCAGCGCCGAGCTATGTCTCTATAAGACGCAGCCGTCCGAGGCTGTTCCGGCTATTTATGCCTTCGCGCGAGCGGCCGTAATCTATCCCGGCAAGGGCCTCGCCGACCCGAAATGGCAGCGAGACACCGTCCAGCCGTTCCTCGAAAAGGTATTCCAGCAATACCACGGCGCGGACCAGCAGGCCTTCGAGCAACTGAAGCTATTGGCGGCGAGGGCGCCGTTTCCTCCGGAAGGCTTCGGCATCAAGTCGCTCGCCGACATAGCTGCGGAGAAGCAGGCGGACTTTGAAAAGCGTAACCCACAAGTTTCGCTGTGGATGAAAATCAAGTCGGCGCTCTCGGACGCTTCCGGCGAAAGCTATTTCACCTCCGAACTCCAGGGAGCCAGCGTGCCGCGGCTGCGCGGTGTTCTGCTGGAAGCGAAGCCGGCATGCCGGCCGACTCAATTGCTGGTGGCTGTCCCGACGCCCGGCGCCTCGTCACCGCCCGAGCCGGAGATTGGCTTGAAGCTCGATGCGGCTCTCGCGGGGAAGCCTGATGTCGGAACGGAGTTTCAATGGGAAGGCGTGCCTTCCACCTTCTCGGCCCACCCGTTTCTGCTGACAATGGAAACCGAGAGGGCGAAGATCGAAGGGTTAAAGATCAATCCTTGCGCAGCGGCTGGGCGGAAGCGCTGAGTTCGTTGCCACGGTTGGATAGTGTTCGGCACGAAGGTGGGGAAAAAGTTGGCAGGCGAAAGCGCCTGCCCCACCGCTACCGATCCCCGCCATTAACCACGGCTGGCGGGTTGGTTCCCGACTTCTGGTCGCGGGCAGCCTGAGAGGCCAGTTCATCGCAGCGGTTGTTATCCTCGTGCGACGCATGGCCCTTGGTCCACGACCAAGTGGTCTTATGCCGGCTCACCTGTTCGTCGAGGGCCATCCATAGATCCTGATTCACAACCGGTTTCTTCGCCGCGGTCACCCAGCCCTTGCGTTTCCAGCCCTGAATCCAGGAGGTGATTCCATTCTTCAGGTATTCGGAGTCAGTGACCACCTCGACTTCGCAATCCTGCTTCAGGGCGCGCAGGCCTTCAATGGCCGCCTTCAGCTCCATGCGATTGTTGGTGGTGTACCGCTCGGCGCCCCAAATTTCTTTCTTGTGCTCGTTGTAGCGCAGAATGCAGGCCCAGCCCCCCGGTCCGGGATTACCCAGGCAAGCGCCGTCGGTGATGAGCTGGACTTTTTTCATGCCCAGGGCTTTATATCGCTTCGGACGCGCCAACCAGCGCCGGCGCAGCCTGGAAGAATTCGTCAACCAGATCCAGAATTACCTGCGGCTCCTGGGCGTGATAAATCGAAGCCCGCAACTTCGCGCCGTACCGCACGCCGTGCGTGAAGTATGTCGCGAACTGCTTCATCTTGCCGACCGTGTCTTTTTCGTCGCGTTCCATCAACATGCCGTAATATTGGCGCATCATTTGGTAGCGATCGTCCTGTCCCGGCTCGTCGTAGGCTCCGGTTTCGAGATATTGGCCGATCTGGCGGAAGATCCAGGGATTCGAAGACGCAGCCCGCCCCACCATCACCGCGTCGCAACCGGTCTCGCGCACCATGCGAATCGCGTCCTCGGGCGTGATGATATCGCCGTTGCCCACGACCGGGATGTTCACGGCAGCTTTGATCTCGGCAATGCGCGACCAATCGGCTTTGCCGCTGTATCCCTGCTCCCGAGTGCGCGGGTGTAACGCGATGGCCTGGAGCCCGCACTCCTCGGCCAGCTTCGCCATACGCACCGTGACCAGCTCGTGGTCGTTCCAGCCGGCGCGGTATTTCAGCGTGAAGGGAATCGCAATCGCGCGGCGCACCTCGCGCAAGATGCGCTCGACCAAGGCCAGATCGCGCAGTAACCCGGAGCCGCCATTGCATTTCACGACTTTGCTCACCGGGCAGCCGAAGTTGATATCCAGGATGTCGAATCCCAAATCCTCGCATACCCGCGCGGCATCGGCCATTACTGCTGGATCAGAGCCGAAGAGCTGCGCGGAGATGGGATGCTCCTCAGGCTCAAAAGCCAGATATTTCAAAGTTTTGGTGGGTTTTCGCGCATGCAGGGAGGCACTGACACCGTGCGAACTGGTGAATTCGGTCATGATCAGCCCGCAGCCGCCGAGGTTGCGGATGAACCGGCGGAAGACGGTGTCGGTCACCCCGGCCATGGGCGCAAGTACGGTGGCTGGCGAGATCGTAAGGGATCCGATCCGGAAGCTATTGGGAAAAGGATACATCGGCTCTTCTTAGTCGATTGTAACCGTGTGGCGGAGGTAACGAAAACGTGGCGGAAGGCGTCTGAATTGCTGGAGGAAAGAGAGTGAAGCCACTTCAGATCGGGTTGCTTGTGGTGGCCGGAGCAATAGGTGGCGCCATTTTAATGAAAGTGACTGACCGCCAACAGCCGGGGGCACTCCCGTCGGCTTCTACAACGCCGCCCGCTGCCTCTACGCAGGCTCCCGTAGAGGCGCAAGCCCCTGCGCCCGCCGCGCCGGAAGACGCTGCCCCGACCGAGCCGGTGGAAAAGCCGTCTCCTCTGCCCGAACGGCGGGCCAGCTCGCCGGCGAGGACGGCGCGCCGTACGGCGCCGAGAGCTTCACAGCGGGTTGTGATCGCGCAGAATGCCCCGCCCGCTCCAGTGACCGCGCCACCCGTCCAGCCGCAGGCTCCTCCGGAACCCCCTCCACCCGCCCCGGCTCCAACCGAAGTCGTTTCACGGCCCGAGCCGCCCGCCATTCCGCCTCCACCTCCGCCTCGTCAGGTCACGCTGAACGCCGGGACCCTCTTCCGGGTGCGCCTGATTGACGGACTTACCACTCAGCGGAATAATCCGGGCGACACGTTTACCGGCTCTCTGGATTCACCACTGGTGGTCGATGGCCTGGTGATTGCCGAGCGCGGCGCACGGGTGGAGGGGCGTGTAGTGACCTCGGATAAAGGCGGAAAGGTCAGTGGCGTAGCCACGCTGGCGGTTCAATTGACCCGAATCCATCTCTCGGACGGCCAGACGATATCGATCCAAAGCGATAACTTTGAGAAACACGCGGAGCAGACACGTGGGACAGATGCTGCGAAGGTCGGGGGCGGCGCCGCCATTGGCGCGATAATCGGCGCCATCGCGGGTGGGGGCAAAGGCGCGGCGATTGGCGCGGGAGCGGGTGGCGGTGTGGGCGCGGGAGACGTTCTCCTGACCCGCGGCAAGCCGGCGGCACTACCTTCGGAAACCCGCGTTGACTTCCGTCTGAGCACACCGGTCACGATCACCGAACGGCGGTCGTGAGCGAAGTGGCCCGGCGGAAGAGGTCGGGCGACCCCATCACCTGACAGCAAGCTTCGAAACCTGAACGGGGACCCATCCACCGAAGGTCCTCGACAGTATCGAAGACCGGAGCATCCAGCCGCAGAGTCGCGAGCGTGCGGAACAACAAAGCGTCGTCCCAGGATTCCGCGAGTGAGGCGCACAGGCGCCGCGCGCCGGTGATAGACGAATCCCATTCGCGCCAGTCTTTGGGAATGTCCTCCAGCCGCGGATAGCGGGACAGAGTCGCGGCAGCGGCCTTCTCACCCCATCCACGCACGCCCGGGTACCCGTCGGCGCTGTCGCCAACAACCGCGAGGTAATCCGGAATCGAGTGCGGCGAAACGCCGAACTTCGCTATAACGCCGGCCTCGTCGCGGACGCGGCCACGCCTGCGGTCGAGTTGGACGATGCGCGTGCCAACGACAGACTGCGCGAGGTCTTTGTCCGGGGTGCAAATGACAACCTGCCTGACCTGTGGGTCTAGGGCGGCGTGAGCCGCGGCGGAGGCCAGCGCATCATCTGCCTCGAAATAAGTCATGGGCCAGACAATGACTCCCATGGCCTCCAGCATCTCTTCGAGCACCGGGAATTGCGCGAGCAGCGCCGGCGGTACGCCTTCGCTGGTTTTGTATCCGGCGTAGAGTTCGTTACGAAAAGACTCCACCACGTGATCGGTGGCGACACCAAGGTGAGTTGCGCCGCCCTCGAGCATGGAGAGAAGCGAGCGTAAAACTCCGCGGACCGCGCCGATTTCGCGTCCGCTCCCATCACGCGCCGAAGGAACCGCATAGAAATGGCGAAAGAGTTCGTAGGTTCCGTCAATGAGCTGAACATCCATCAGGCTTTGAGTATAAGGCTCTGACGGGCCAGGAGGCCTGTCCCAAAGGCAGCAAGTCGCGACAGTACCCGGCATCGTTTACAATGTGGGTTTATGCCGAGTTATCGGGTCCATCACATGAAAGATTCATTACGGCAGCAGTTCCGGTGGGCGCCACACGTCTCCGGAAGCGTTACGGTGAAGCCCAAAGACTACGAGCAGAACGGCCAGATTGAAGCGAAGAACGAATACGATGCCTGGCGCTTGCTGCGGGAATCCGACAAACCGCTCGGCGTAGGTGATTTACTGGAATCCGAGGACGGCCAGTTGCGCATTTGCAAGTACGTTGGTTTTGAGCCCGCGCAGTGGATGCAGCCGGAACCGGCCGCGGTTGCATAGGAGATTTATATGCCGGATTATCGCTTGGGTGATGTGATCGACGATTTTTGCGTGCGCTGCAAGCGCATCATGAACCATTCGCTGGTTTCTCTAGTAAATGGCGAGCCGGCTAAGGTGCGCTGCCGCACTTGTCATAGCGATCACGATTACCGCCATGAGCAGCCGCCCCCGCCCAAGACAGATGCAAAAAAGCAGGCCCTGTTCGACGAGGTTCTGAAGAAAGTGACTCCCGACGGCGCGAGCGCGCCCGAGCCTGAGGCCGAAGCTGCGAAGCCCGCAGCCAAGAGCAAAAGCAAAAAAACGAGCTTGTAGCGTTCCAGAATCAAGCCGATCAACGCCGATCACTTCCAAATCGCCGCTCATCCACCTGCATCACCGGCCGTCACACGCATTATGCGACGGCTGGTGGCGGGGCGGCTTTCCCGAGCACCTTATCCAGAACTCTTACGGCCCGGTCAACTTCCGTTTCGGTCGTGATGTACGGAGGAAGGAAGCGCAGGACGGTTTCGTGTGTGCAATTGATGAGCAGGCCGGCTCCAATGGCGTCGAGCACGATTTGCTTTCCGGGGAACGTCAGTTCCATGCCCAGCATGAGGCCGAATCCGCGCACCTCTTTCACGAAACTGTGCTTGCCCGCCAGTTTCTGAAGCCGCTCTTTGAAGTAATCACCGACCCTGCGAATGGAGGGCAGCAGCTCTTCCAGGATGTCGAGGAATTCGAGCGAAACACGGCAGGCCAGTGCGCCTCCGCCGAAGGTGCTGCCGTGCATGCCTGGCCTGATAGCGGCCGCCGCTTTCTCGCTTGCCGCGAAGAAGCCGAGTGGAATGCCGCAGGCAACCGGCTTGGCCGCGCACATTACATCCGGCAGAATCACGGGCGTGCAACCCTGGTACGCGAAGTAGACGCCCGGCCGCCCCACGCCGCACTGGGTTTCATCGGCTACCAGCAATGCGTTGTGGCGGTCCGCCAGTTCCCGCGCCTTGGCAGCGTACTCAGGAGTTAATGGATAGATGCCGCCTTCTCCCTGGATCATCTCAAGAAAGATACCGGCGGTGCGCTCATTCACGGCCGCTTCCAACGCCGCGACATCGTTGAGCGGCACAAACTTCACGCCCGGCAGCAGGGGTTCGAAATCGGAGCGGTATTTCGCCTGCCCGGTAATGGAGAGCGCACCCATCGTCCGGCCGTGGAAAGAATTGTCGAGGGAGATGATTTCGTACTTGTCGGGATCAATGCTCCGGCCGTGGGCGCGCGTCAGCTTGAGAGCGCCCTCGACCGCCTCAGTGCCAGTGTTGGCGAAGAACGTCCGATCGAGGCCGCTCATTCGCGCTAGTCGCTCGGCCAGAAGCCCCTGGTAGGGCTGGTAGTACAGATTCGAAGTGTGAATCAGGCGGGCGGCCTGCTCCCGGATCACCTTTACGATCCGCGGGTGCGCGTGGCCCAGAGCGTTCACGCCGATTCCCGTAATGAAATCGAGATAACGCCGGCCTTCGGTATCGAAAACGTAACAACCTTTGCCCCGCGCAAGCACAAGGGGGTACCGCGCATAGTTCTGGAGCAAGTACTTCCGTTCCCGATCCATGATCGATTGGGCCGTATTTTCCGCAACGGGGGGAAGGATGCTGGACATCCCTCCATCATAAGGCAACCTTCAGAAGTTACAATGGATCGACTAGTCGCACGTTTACTTGTGTCCAAGCGCATCGCCATCGTGGAAGACGAAGCGGAACTGGCCTCGCTGCTCGACTATAGCCTGAGCCATCATGGTTACGAGACTCAGGTTTTCGGCGGGTCCGACGGTACATTGAAAGCGCTCGAGACGTCGAAGCCAGACTTGATTTTGCTGGATGTCATGCTGCCGGGTACCGACGGCTTCGAGCTTTGCCGGGCGATCCGGCAGTCGCCGGTGCTGGCACGCACGCCGGTTCTGTTTCTTACCGCGCGATCGGACGAAGTGGACCGCGTGCTCGGTCTGGAAATCGGCGGCGACGATTACATGACGAAGCCGTTCAGCACACGAGAACTGGTTGCCCGAGTCAAGGCCCACCTACGACGTGAAGAAATGGGCAACGACCCGACGATAGTGGATCGGGGGCGGTTCCGGCTGGATCGCGGCGCCCGCCGCGTGTACATGGATGGCCGCGAACTGACGCTTACTTCCACCGAGTTCAACTTGCTGGAATTCTTCCTCACCCACCCGGGCCGCGCTTACAGCCGCGAGCGTCTTTTGGAATCGGTGTGGGGCGAACAGCGATACGTAACACCGCGAACCATAGATGTACACGTACGCCGCCTGCGGGAACAAATCGAGGAAGAGCCAGATAATCCGCGCTGCCTCACCACGGTGCGCGGCTTTGGGTACCGCTTCGAGGAGCCGGTGTGACGGGGCGCCTTTTTTTCAAGCTGCTGGCCGGGGTGTGCTGCATCCTGCTGATAGCGATGGTGACCGTGGATTACTTTGTTTCGAGGGTGGCGGCAGGCATCCGGCTGCAAATTCTGGCCAGCACGGCGCTGGCTTTTCTGCCCGCCGCGGCGATCGCCGCTTTGCTGGCCCGCTGGATCTCGCATCGCTTCGCGGCCATCGCCACGCATGCCAACGAACTGGCCAAGGGCAATTTCCGCTCGCGCCTGCCGGTGACCGGCGGAGCAGAGTTCGGCCAGCTAGCCCGCACATTAAATGAAACCGCCGCCACTCTTCAGAAGACGTGGGAGCAGCTGCAGCGCGAGCACGCCGAACTCGAGAAGCTCGAACGCGTGCGCAAGGATTTCGTCATCAACGTGTCACACGAACTGCGCACACCACTGGCATCGATCCAGGGTTATGCGGAGACCTTGCTCGATGGGGCGCTGCACGATCCGCAGCATAATCTACGCTTCCTGAGGATCATTCACCATAACGCCGAGCGGCTGGCGCGCCTGACCGAAGACCTGATGACGCTTTCGCGGATCGAGATGAAGCGACAGAAATTCGAGTTCGAGCCGCACCTGGTGGACGATCTCCTTCGCGATGCGGTGGAGCTGGTTCGTCCCATGGCCGAGAAAAATTCTATTCGCCTGCTGAAGGAGTCCGGGCCGTCCGGAGCGGAGGTCTGGTGCGATACCGAAGCCGTTTCCCAGGTGATGAGTAACCTGCTGGACAACGCCATCAAATATACGCCGGCCGGCGGCAGCATCACAGTGGGTGCTCGCCAGGCCGGAGCCTACTGCGAACTTTATGTCCGCGACACAGGCGCCGGAATCCCGGCGGAAGACGTGCCGAGGCTGTTCGAACGTTTTTATCGCGTGGATAAAGCGCGTTCGCGCGAATTGGGCGGCACCGGCCTCGGCCTGGCCATCGTTAAACATCTCGTGGCCGCCCATAATGGCGCCGTCCATGTGCAGAGCCGGCCGAACGAGGGTTCTACGTTCTTTTTCACACTTCCGCTGGACGAAGCCGCACTCGGCCAGGAACGTCTTAATCCCGAATTCACTGCCTCTTAACCATCCTGTAACGGCCCGGCGCTAATTTTGTTGCTGAAGATAACCGAAGCCATGAAAAAGATTGTGCTGATCGAGGACGATTCGGACCTTTTCTCGCTGTTGAAGTACAACCTGGAAAAGGAAGGTTTCGCAATGAGCGGGTTGCAAACCGGCAAGGGCGCGATCGAGCTGTGCCGGCAGGTGCGGCCGGACCTGGTTCTGCTGGATATCATGCTGCCGGATTCGGATGGCTTGGATATCTGCAAAGGCATTCGCAAAGATCCGGACCTGGCGTCCGTACCCGTCATTTTCCTGACCGCACGTGCTTCGGAAACCGACCGTATCGTAGGTTTGGAACTGGGCGCCAACGACTACGTTGTGAAGCCTTTTTTCGTTCGCGAGCTGATTGCGCGCATCAAGCTGCAGTTCCGGAACCAGGCCGCGCCGGTGCGCGTTCTTGAGGCGGGCGGGGTCGAACTGGACCGCACCAGTTGCCAGGTGCGTCTGAACGGCGCGCCGCTTGCGCTCACGGCCACCGAATTTCGCCTGCTGGAATTTCTGATGAGCCGCCCGGGCGTGGTGTTCAGCCGAGAGCAGCTGCTGAATGCAGTCTGGGGCCAGGATCGCGCCATCACCGACCGTGCCGTCGACGTGTACGTCTTGCGTTTGCGCCAGAAAGTTGAATCCGACCCGGCCAACCCATCGCTGATCCACTCAGTGCGCGGTTTCGGCTACACCTTCGAGCCGCGACGGGAGCGGGCGGTGGCAGGGTAAAGTCGAATTTATCGCCCGATTGCCAGCCGATCCGCCAGGAAGGGCGGCAGGCCCGCCTCGCGGATCTTGTTTTGCGCGCGTTCGATGTCGTACGGGACGCGGCGGTAGGTCATGATACCGGCATCGGAATCGTAGAGGAGGTAGGAGGCCCGGGGGTCGCCGTCGCGGGGCTGTCCGACCGAACCGGGATTGATCAGATAACCGGTCCCGGATTCGATATCGAGCACTTCGCGGTCGTTGCGGAGCGAGACGGGCAGGATGGTCTCGACACGCGCGTGATTCCAGATAAAGCCACCCTGCAAATGGGTATGCCCAAAGAAGGCCAGCGGGCTCTCTAGGTAGCCGAATGCCTGGGCGGCTTCGTCGGGATCGACGAGGTATTCGTCTTCATCGCAGGGCGACCCGTGAAGCACCTGCATGCCATCCAGAAATTGAGGTCCCTTGCACAGTTCGCGGACGAAGCCGGCGTTGTCGGGCGTGAGGTTGTCGAGGGTCCAGATGGCGGCCGCGCGCGCCACGGGGTTGAACCATTCCAGATCCTCCAGGCCGGTGCAGGCCCGATCGTGGTTGCCGCGAATCACCACCGTGCAATGCGCGTGCACCCACTCCACCACACGGTTGGGGTCGGCTCCGTAACCAACTATATCCCCGCAGCAGATGGCGCGCGAATAGCGGCCTTCGGCGTCGCCGAGGACAGCCTCCAGCGCCTCCCAGTTGGCATGGAGATCGCTTACGACGAGATAACGCACGGGGAAAGGGTTCAGGCCTTTCTGAGCGTCAGCAGGGAGATTTCGGGCGGAGCGCCGATACGCGCCGGGATCCCTATGGTGCCGATGCCGGGCGTGACATACGCAGCGGCAGAGGTGTCGTCGGGGCGGATGCGGTACAGCCCGCGAACATACGGGGTGTAGAATCGGGCCGGATTAATGGACTCGTCTAGGATCTCGAAGTTGACTTGCCCGCCGTGGGTATGTCCGGAGAGAAGCAAATCGTAGCCCTGGCGGGCGGCGACGGGGAACACGTCCGGGTTATGGGAAAGCAGCACGTTGAATCCTTCAGGATAGACCAACTGCTGCGCGCCGGCGAGGTACCTGTCTCTCGAGGCGCCGCGCTGGTAATCGACGCCGGCCACATTCAATATGGAATTGCCCGATCGGACCTGCTGGGCCTGGCCTCGCAGAATGGGAATACCGGCTCGTGCTGCCAGCGCGGTAGCCTCGCCTTCAGCGTGGGCATAGCGTTCGTGATTGCCGAGGCACCCGAAAGTGCCCGCATCGGCCTTTACCCGAGCTAATTGCCGGATACAGGCTTCCAACGGATCGCCCGCCGCGGATATAAAGTCGCCCGTGAAGAAGGCGATATGAGGGCGTAGTTCGCACGCGGCATCAATCACCCGCGTTAGTTCGCGCTCGCTGAGGAAAACGCCCAGGTGAATGTCGCTGAGATGGAGAATGCGCAATCCGTCAAGGTCCGCCGGTAACCGGGCGAGGGGCACATCGACGTGGCGCACTTCGAAGCGCGTTCGTTCGACTAAGGCGCCGTAGCCGACGGCGGCAAAAGGCGCAACAACCAAAGCTGTCCCGGCGGCGTTCAAGGCGCGGCGGCGAGACTGATCGGTGTCGGCGTCGAGATGGTTGCGAATCGCGTCAAACACTGTATACGCGGCCACGGCGACTGAGGAAGTGATCAGAAAGGAGTAGGCAAACGCAGCGAAGATGGCGAAGCCGCGATGTGGGGACCGCACGGCCACATGCGAAATACTGGCCATGTAGCCCGCGAACAGCAGAATTTCGACTAAAACGAAAGCGGCAGACCAGGACAGCCGTGGCTTCCCGCGTCGAAAAAGGATAACCATGAGGCGCGCCTGAGCGACGGCGCACAAGAAACCTATCGTCAGATCGAGACTCAATCCCTTGAATACCCTTCCTTTATTGTAGAAGGAACTCACGTATTGTAGAAGGAACTCACGAACACCACGCGCTGACCACGATGGCAATAGCCGCGGCGGCGGCTGTTTCCGTACGCAAGATGTAAGGACCAAGTGAGGCTGGCTGCCACCCGGCTCTAGTGGCTTCGTCACGTTCCGCCTCCGTCCAGCCGCCTTCCGGGCCGGCGATTAAGGCGACGGTATTGGATCGCGCCGCAGGCGTCGGCAGAACGCGAACGAGCGGCGGCGCGGCTCCTTCATCGAGGATGAAACGGTGAGCGACCGGGATGGGTAGAGCGGCTTCCAAGCGCACCGCTGGAAGGATTTCGGGCGCACGCAGGCGGCGTGACTGCTGGCTGCTCTCTTTGGCGATACGCGCCCATCGCCCGGCCCGCTTTATAGAAGCCCCCAGCAGTCCTTTCTCGCTGCGGGCTGTCTCGACCGGCAGGATGCGCTCCACGCCGAGTTCGGTGGCCTTTTCGATGATCCACTCGAAGC
>CAZKVF010000401.1:0-10791 GCA_964556085.1 uncultured Solibacteraceae bacterium | reverse complement strand
TTTCGGGCGCGCGCTCCGGCCCCAGGTGGCAGCCGACACAGATGCGCTGCTCGGCGGGGCGCATCCAAAACCAGTTGCGCTCGGCTTGGATCACCTGGCCTGCGGCATTTACCAGTTCCAGGCGAATGGGCCGGTCGGGCGGAACCTGAATATAGAAGGAGCCATCGCGCTCCACTTCGGTCTGTCCCAGCAGCCCGGCCCGGCTGTAAGCCCTGACGCTGTGAACGCTCGCGCCGTCAACGGCTGTACGCGATTCGCGAGCATTCAGGCACAGCAGGTTGCCGGCGGTTCGGGTAGGGACCAGCGCCGAGGGAAACTGCCTCGGCGGGGTACGTGCCGCGATTGTGGCTGGTTGAACGGCGGAGGCATCCGGGGGGGTTTCCAGAGGTTCCGCATGGCGGGCCGCGGAATTCCAGAGGAACAAGCCCCAATTGCCGTTCTTCTTTAAACTGATCAGCCAATTGCCCGGCGAGATTTCCGCAATCGGGCCTGTTGGCTCCCGTTCCGGTTGCGGGAGATCGACCTGGTGAGCCATCGCCGAGGTGATACGAGTAAGGCGGCTGTTGGCAACGAAAATATAGTCGCCCGAAGCCAATTGGCGCGCGCCGCCCCGGTCGGGGCCGTGATCGCAGCGGAGAGATTCCACGCCCGTTCCATCCGGGTATACCGTGAACAGTTCGCTCTTGCCGTCGCCGCGAGAGATCTCGAAGAGGATACGGCCGTCGTGGAGCACGTCGTCCGTCAGGTAGCGGCCGGGCGCGAAGGTGGTGCGGCGAGTCTTTCCGCCAACTTCCGTGATTTCCAGGCCGTCGCCGCGCGAAAAAACGAACCCGGCGTCGGGCAAATAGAGGGGTGAGACGCAATCCGAATCGCAATGAGTTATTTGACGGGGTGTCCCGCCCTGAAGGTCCACTTCCCAGATCTGCCAATGATCGCCGGCGGTTCGCTTCCCTGAGAAGAGAACCCGCTCGGCATCGTATGAAACCGCTGCATCGGCAGCGCCAAAGAATCCGGGCGCCAACAGACGCACTATGCCGCCTTCGACGGCAACCAGTTTGGCGCCAAGGGGAAAACGGTCGCGGCCGTCTACCCAAGCTTTGGCTTCGTATTGCGGCGTGGAAGTAAAGACATAAGAGAGGGAGGCGTCGCGTTTGGCCACATGACCCGGGGCGGTTGCGCCTAATGCCCCATTGCCCGGAACCACGATCGCGACCAATGCGAAGAAAGCAATCCGCTTTATCCGGATTCCGTTCGGTTGCACGTTCCCAATCCCTAAGCGATTGAGATTGCGTGCAATTTGCCGTCCATTACGGGTTTAAGGGTCTAATTAGATGCAATGCGGGGCGGGTGTTATAGGCTTGGCGCCAGGCGTCGTGGGCGGGATCGGCCGGGAAGGCTTCGCTGGCTGGGTAAGGGTAGCTGGTCATACCGTGGAATGGAAGCGGCTCCACATTTTGGGAGAAGGCGGTGTTGGCGTCGGCATCCTTGGCCCAACCGTCTACCAGAAAGAGGAAATCGCGCGTCCAACCGGGCGGCACCGGCGCCAAACTGCCGCTTCCATACGCGATCTGCAGCTCATCGCCCGAACCCATGATCACCAGGCGATCGTCTAAATTCTGAACAAGTTCGCGCACATCGCCATAGCGCGTGTACAGGCCGGGAGTCGGATTCCAGTTAGAAAGCGGAGAGACGGAGCTATAGTCGAACGACTCGGGATGCCGGCGATCGGGATCCACATGAATGCGTGAGAAGCCCCGGAAGTGCAGTTGGGCCTCGGCGATCGGTAAAGGCGTAAGCCGGGCCGGAGGGGGCGAGGAATTCTCGCCCAGGAAGATCTCGTCCCAGTAGACGCACATATTGGTTAAGATGCGGATCTCTCGCGCGGCCGAGAGGAACCGGCCCGTGAGATCGACGGCGATGGTCTTGGTTTTACCCGACGGCATGCCCATATCCTCAATTACCGTCTGCCAACGGCCGGAAGCATCTTTGACCTGAAGCGAAGGCGCGACCAGCGGTCGGCGCGACTGGGCCGCCTTGAGGAAGGTGCTGCCATCGGCCCAATCGACCCAGCCGTTGAGGACCAACACGGCGCGGTTGTCCGGGGCCGCACCGGGGCCGAAGTCCAGTTCGAGCGCGTGCATTTCAGCAATGCCGGCCACGTCGCGGGAGAAGCCGTCCACATAGACGCGGTCGCGGCGGGCCAGGGCGGAGAGCACATCGCGGCCGTGGTCATCGCGGGCCGACCGGGGATAGACCCGCCGCTCGACTCCGTAAAGGCGAAATTCAGGATAAGGCGGTCCTTTCCATTTTTCGTTGGTGAAAACTTCCGTGGAGGCCGGGTGATCGAGCGCAATTAATCGCACCTGGTCAAGATAAGTAACCTCATTCAGTTCTTCTGTGATGTGGATTTCGTAGTTGCCTCGGCGCGGAGCGAGCGATTGGCCCGGAATGGACACGTACTCATCGTGATCGACCGGGAAATAGCTGCCGTCGCCGGAACTTGCGCCCAAAGGCGCGACGCCCAAAACGTCCGTTATGAATTCGAACCCATGGCCGTTCCAGGTGAAGATCATGGGGCAGGAACCGGACAGGCGGGGCGCTTCCTTTATATTCAGCCGGCGGCGGGCGGCCACGCGGGTTTCATTCTGGATCAGGCCGTTGGGCCAGATGATGCGGATGGTGTCGATGAGATCACGGTCGCGGAGGTCGAAGGTGACCGGGGTGGTGTCGTAACGTGCTCGCTGATAATAAGTTCCGGACTTGACCTCGATTTCCGCGCCACTAGGGACTTTGGGGCTCTTAACTCCTTGTAACGCAATCGTCAGCCAGGAAATTGGCTTCGAATTGTTGGCGGCGTACTGGACATTTCCGCTCGGGGCGACGAGAACGCGGTCGAGGTGGGCGTCACCGCGGAAGTCGGCGGTGACAAATGCCACGGCATCAAGCTCCGGCTTCTGGACCCGAAACTCAGCCCGACCTTCGGGTGCAGTAGCTTCATACTTGCCGTTCAGGCGGTCGCGATAGAGGACGGTACGGCCCGCATAGGAGACCAGAAGGTCGAAGGATTTGGGATTATCGGGATCGATGCGGGTAGCCGTGGCGCGAATCGCTTCGCCCGGGGCGAACGGGAAGTCCCTGGTGCGATCTTCCCAACCGACGCTACCGTCATTTCGAAGAAGGAGGTTGCGGCCGCCGAGCAGGAACAAATCCAGGTCGCGGTCGTGATCGTAATCCAGCCAGACAGCCGTGCGGAACCCGCTGCCACTTGCCGGAAGGGGCTCCTGCTCAAAACCGCGTGGGCCGGCGTTGTGGAATAACAGGGCGCCATCGCTTGTGACCACGCAAAGGTCCACGAGACCGTCGTTGTCGTAATCGCCCGCCGCGACGGACAGCACATGCCGAACGCGGGAAAGGCCGCGATCGACGAGTTCCGTACCGTGGCGGTAGAGGAGTATGCCGGAATCGGACCAGACGAGCGCGTCTGGGTTGCTATCGCCATCGAAATCCAATAGCAGGACGCCGGCGGTGTTGGGATCGGCACGGCCAGCCAGATCGCGTGTGCGGAAGCTGTCTTTAGGCGCGGAGACGGATTGCTTCGGCAGATCCGTCACTGGATCGTAAATCTCGGCGTAGGCGCTCCAATTGATGTCTTCTTTGTCGGCGTCCGGCTGATCCTGCTTCTCTTTGATCGCCCGGAATTCGGCCATGACCCGGTTCGCATCGGCGGTGCGCTCGAGGCTTTGGTACGCATAGAAGAGCTGGAACCGGGGCGCGCCAAAATTGGAATCGAGCTGCGCGGCTGTCTCGAATTCCCTGATAGCAGCTTCCTTGTTGCCGCTCCGTTGGTAAAGGAATCCCAGGTTGTAATGAGAGACGGGCTCGTTTGGCGCAAGGCGGAGGAGACCCTGGAATTGCGCGACGGCCTCCGACTCCCTCTGGTGCATTTTGTAAGCGATGCCGAGGTTGAACCAGGTATGCGGCAGGGATGGATCCTGACGTTGGACAGCCACCAGCTCCGCGATTCCACGATCGGTTTCGCCAGCTTTCAGCAGCGACAAGCCGTAGTTCAGGCGCTCGCGGGCGGAGCTGGGATTCAATTCCAGAGCCTTGCGGAATTCTTCGACCGCCTGCTTCTGGGTGGTCGGATTTTCGTAGAAAGCCTTGCCCAGGTTGCGGTGCTGCCAGACGAGATCTTCGCGGGTGGTGTGGTGGGCTCCCTCAAGTAGAAAGACGGCAAGGAGGACGAGAGCCGCGCGTGTTTTCCCGGGAATTCCGCGAGTCATGCCTGAATTCTCAGGTAACACGCTGCGTGAGGTGTGTCCAGCGGCCTATATGCCAGGTTCAAGTGCGGCGGGTCCAGCGAGGCACAATGCGCTAAGATACGGTTTCAAAAGGCCGGGAAATCGGCTTATGAAACCCGCTCTGATCTTCCTGTGGATGACCGCGTGCCTGTGGCCGGCCACGGATCCGCGAGCCGTCGCGGAAGCGAATGCTGGGCTCGCACTGGCGCGCGAGGGCAAGTACGAGCAAGCGATCCCACACTACCAGGCGGCTCTGAAGCTGGATCCCGGTATGGCGGGTTTGCACCTGAACCTGGGACTCGCGTATTTCAAGCTGAACCGGTTGGACCATGCAATCCCTTCGTTCGAACAGGCTGTGAAAGCCGACCCGGCGAGCTTTCAGGCCGAGGTCCTGCTGGGAATGAGCTACTATGGCGCGCACCGGTTCGCGGACGCTGCGGCCCGGCTCAAACGCGCTTCGGCACAGCAGCCTGAAAATATCGAACTGCGCTTCCAACTGGCGCAAAGTTACCTGTGGTCCCGGCAATACGACGCCGCCAAAGATGAGTTTCGGGTTCTGCTCGAAAAGAACCCGGATTCCGCGCCGGTTCACATGCTGTTGGGCGAAGTCCTGGATGCGGCGAACCAGGAGGACCAGGCCACCGCCGAGTTCGAAGCGGCCGTGAAAGCCGGGCCTCACGAACCCGAAGCTCACTTCGGCCTCGGTTACCTCTACTGGAAGCAGAAGCGATACGAGGAAGCGCTCCGCGCGTTTGAAGCCGAATTGGCCGATCAGCCGCGGCACACCCAGGCTCTGACCTACCTCGCGGATGCGGAAATGCACTCGGAACGCGAGCAGAGCGCCGAGGAGCATCTGCGACAGGCATTGACGCTAGATGCGAATGTCCGGCTGGCGCATTTGGACCTGGGCATTCTCCTGGCCGCCAGGCATGAAAACGAGGAGGCCGCGAAGCAGTTTCGCGAAGCCATTCGCCTCGATCCCTCCAAACCGGACGCGCATTACCGGCTCGGGCGGCTGTGGCTGTCCATGGGACGGCAGCAAGAGGCCGAGGGCGAGTTCGCGCAAGTGAAGCAACTGGCCAAACCGGAGGAGCCGGAGGCACTGATTAATGTGCCAAGGCAGCGATGAAACGGGAGATCAGGGGCTGTGGACTGGGAATTGGTTGCGCTGGCGCGCTGGTTGCTTGGATTGCTGCCGCGCAGAATGCTGGCGCGCCGATCCATTTTGTTTACCGGCCGATCGATTTCCGGCTGGACAGTTCGGAGACTCAGGAACGCCACGCGCCGGAAACCATGGCTGGCGGCCTGGCAATATTCGACTACAACAACGACGGCAACCTGGACCTGTTCTTCACCAACGGGGCCGACATCCGCAGTCTGAAGAAGACCTCAGACAAGTACGCCAACCGGCTTTTCGAAAACGACGGCAAGGGGAATTTCAAAGACGTTACGCAAAAGTCCGGCCTTGCGGGCACGGGCTTTGACATGGGCGTCTCCATCGGCGATTACGACAACGACGGCTACAAGGATATTTTTGTCGGAGGCGTGCACGCGAACCATCTGTATCACAACAACGGCGACGGCACGTTCACGGACGTCACGGCCAAGTCGGGCATCGATAAGCCGGATTCTCAATACGGGCCCTTGTGGTCTATAGGCGGAGCGTGGCTGGACGTGAACAACGACGGACTGTTGGATCTGTTCGTGATCAATTATCTCGCCTGGGACATCAACACGGAACAGCGGTGCGAGGCAGGACCGGGCAAGTTCGACTACTGCCACCCGAAATTCTATAAACCGACTCCCAACCAGCTATTTTTGAACAACGGCGATGGGACGTTCCGCGATGTTTCGGCGGAGTGGGGAATCCGCAGCCATCCCGGAAAGGGAATGGGCGTAGGCATCGCGGATTTCGACTTGGACGGGCGCATGGATATCTTCGTAGCTAACGACAAAGTTTACAACTCGTACTTCCACAACCTGGGGGGCAAATTCGAGGAGAAGGCTTTTGAGGCAGGCGTGGCACTGACGGAAAACGGCCAATTTATATCGGGGATGGGAGTGGACGCGCGCGATCTGGACAACGACGGGTATCCTGATATCGCATTCGTCGCGCTGGATAAAGAATTGTTCCCCATATTCCGCAATACGGGGAAAGGCGGGTTTGTGGATGTGACGGTGGCGAGCGGGATGGCGCAGCAGAGCGCGCCTATGGCGGGCTATTCGCCCACGATCGCCGATTTCGATAACGACGGATGGAAAGATTTGTTTGTGACGCGCGGCCACGTGCAGTCGCTTGAGTACTCGTCGCATGTGCAGGTGGAGCAGAACAACACCGTTTTTCAGAATTTGGGTGGAATGAAATTCCGGGCGCTCACAGCGGAGGCCGGCCTCGCGGCGCAGGCAGCGCGGCGTCACCGGGCATCGGCGGTAGGCGATCTGAATCATGACGGCCGGCTGGACGTGGTGGTGAGTGCGCTTAGCGCCCCGGCCGAAATTTGGATCAACGACAGCCCCGGGGGCAATCACTGGCTGGAGTTGCAGCTCGAAGGAACGAAAAGTAATCGCGACGGTATCGGCGCAAGCATCAAGATAGTTGCCGGGGGAAAGGTGCAATACAACCATGTTGCGTTCGCGGCGGGGTACGGCGCCTCGAGTGCCGGGCCGGTTCACTTCGGGCTGGGAGCGGACCGGTCCGCGGAATCGGTTGCGATCCGCTGGCCTTCGGGGATCCTGCAGGAGTTGAAAGACGTGATGGCTGATCGCTTGGTGGAAGTGAAAGAGCCGGAGCGGTAAAGCCGTAAGCCCCGCCCGCGTGTGAGGGGAAACGCGAGCGGGGCCGTCTGCTGCCTCCGTGGGCCTCAGAATTTGAATTTCAGGCCGAACTGGAGGACTCGGGGGTCAAACGTAGTCGTCGCGCTGCCGAAGCCGGCAGCGTTCTGATAGAGACTGATCTGGTCGAACTGCGTGTGGTTGAAGGTGTTGAACGTCTCGAAGCGGAATTGGAGGTCGGCGCCTTCCTTGTTCCAAAACCAGGGGAGTCCCTTAAAGTCTTTGAACAGGGAGAGGTTCCAGTTGTTCATACCGGGGCCGCGGAGGATCCCTTTGCCGGCGCTGCCGTACTGGAGCGTAGCGGGGGAGGTAAACGCCGCGGGGCTGAACCATTGCTCTTGGGTCTTGGGATAGCTGAGATTGCCCACAACGTTAGGCCGGTTGGCGACATTCATTGGCCCTCCACAGGGGCCCAAACCCAAGCTGGTGCAATCGTACAGCGGGGTCAGCGCCAAGCCGGATTCGAAGGTAGTGATGCCGGAGAACTGCCAGCCACCGAGAGCCGTCTTCAAGGCCTTATTGCGAGAGTCCTTAAGGAACGGCAACTGGTAGATATAGTTGAAGACCGCGACATGCGTGCGATCAAAGGCGCTCAACCCCTTGTCGTATTTCAGATTGAAAGAGTTGCTAGCCGTCTGGAGGTCGAGTTGGCCCAGGTTGGTGCCGGGGATGCCGTTGTTTTCGGTGCCGGCGGGAGTCTCGCTGATCGACTTCGAGAAGGTGTAAGCGAACTGCAGCGTTAGCCCCTTGAAGGCGTCAATGCGAAGATTGCTCTGCAGCGAATGATAGGACGAATTCGCCGAGTTTTCGTACTGCAGGATCGTGCCGTAGCCTTGGTAAGGGCGAATCGCGTTAACGTCCAAGGTGCCTGCGGCCACCTGGGCACGGCGCGGATCATTCAGAAGCGGCGCATTGATATCGCGAGCCACACTCTGGTGATTGTTGGCATTGCCCACGTAGGAGAGCGACAGGATGCCGCGCGGGAATAACTCATGCTGCACGCCGAGGTTCCATTGGGTGCTAACCGGCGCCTTGTAATTGGCATACGACATAGTCGTAAGGTTGCCGGGGTTGATCGGTGACGTCGCAGTCTGCCCGGTCAGGATGCTAGTGGTGGGGCCGGACAACAGGACATTGCTCACAGTGGGCGAAGCAGCGAACGGGGGATCTCCCATCATGTTGTACATGTCGTTGCCTTGCACGCGCTCGTACATACGGGCGAAGCCACCGCGAATGATGGTCTTGCCTTTACCGGTCAAATCGTAGGCGAAGCCGATGCGTGGCGCCCAGTTGTTCCAGGTGTTCTGAACCAAGCCCTGGGGAACTCCTTGTCCGGAAATAGCTATCCCATTCAGATAGTAAGGAACACCGTTGACGACTTTAAATCCGGGTCCGTTCGGGTTGAGGGTGCCGTCGGCCAGGTAGGTAGGCGCCAATGCGGGATTGTACAGGTTGGGATAGAAATTCGACATACGATTGTTGATCTCGTAGGTGTGCGGCATTCCTTCCCAACGAAGGCCCAAGTTCAGGGTCAAGCGGTTGTTGACGCGGTAGTTGTCCTGGAAGTAGAAAGCATAGCTCTGGTTGTGCCAGATGCCGCTATCCTGCAGGTTGGCTTGGGAGTAGTTTTGCGCATAGCCCAGCAGGAAATCGGCAAACGCGCTGCCGGTGTATGTGCCGTTGAAGCTGTAAGCGCCCTGGGTCACCTGGAAGGATTCCTGAGTTTTGTAATACAGCATGAATTGACCGCCGAACTTGATTTCGTGGCGGCCGTGCTGCCAGGAGACGTCCTCGCGCCACTGGTAATCGTCGGCGCGGTTGGTCCAGGGCTGCCAGTTTACCTGGAAGTTCGTACCGAGTTCGGCGCCCCAACTGATGTTGGGAAGGCGGTTGCCCGTATTCACGCTGGCAGGGAACAAACCCGGGATGTTGAAGTTGCTGGGAGCGGTGTATATTCCCGTGGGCGTGATGTTGATCCGGTTGCCGTTGTAGTTGAACGAGGTTTCGGTCAACAGGTTGGGGCTCACGGTGTACGCCGCACGCACGACGGCGCTATAGGCAGGGTTGCCGAAGGTGGAGCCAACGGTCGGATAGGAATCGCCGCTCCACATGGAAGTGCCGTAGGTCTGGGAAACCTGCTCGGCCAGGAAGTGGCCAAAGATGGAAAATTTGTCCGTGAACCGATGGTCGATACGGGCTAACTCCTCGCGGACGTCGGTGGGGAGCGATCCGCCGCCCTGGAACCGGGAGACACCGCTGGCATCCACAAAATTCGGTGTGGGCAGGGCGCCGGTTGCGAGGAAGGCCGAGGCGACGGGATCAATCAGGCCCGTTGGGATCTTATTTCCCGGAAACGGCTGGCCTGGAGTTAGGCCGAACTGTCCCAGGCGGGCGATTTGAGCGGAGGACAGCAGGTTGGCGGCCGGAACCTTAATATTAAGGCCGGTGCCACCGAAATCGCCGGTCCGCTCGGCAGCCGAAGGATCGACCGCGTTCAGGCTCTGGCCCTGGCGGATCGAGCGCCACTCCATGTTGTAGAGGAAGAAAGTCTTGTTGCGTTCCTTGTTGTACTTGCCGACGACCACCGGACCGCCCAGGTTGAAACCGTAGGTGTTGAAGCGCAACACGGGCCTGGGTTGGCCAGCCAGGTTATTGAAGTAATTGTTAGCATCGAAGGCATCGTTACGAACGAATTCCCACAAGGTGCCGTGCAGGTCGTGGCCACCGGACTTGAAGACCATAGAAATGGTCCCGCCCGAGCCCAAGCCGTATTCGGCACTGTAATTGGATGTCAGGGTCCGGAATTCGTCAACAGACTCCATGGACGGCATAATGGAGGATTTCCCCCCGGAACCGCGGTCGTAGTTCTCGCCGCCATCGGCCATCCAGACGTTATGGTCGGGGTTTTGTCCGTTGAAGCTCAGTTGCCAATGGCTCCCTACCGAGGTCGGCATTTCAAAGGAGTTCAGCTGCCCGGAAACGCCCGGCGTCAGAGTGGCCAATGAAACCAGGTTGCGGCCGTTCATGGCGAGGCTGGTCAACTGGGATCCCGTAACGACGCTGCTGACTTCGGACGAATCGGCCTGTACTCGAACGGCTTCCGATTCGACGGTGATGGATTCCGTGGCGGTGCCGACCTCCAGCTTGATGTCCACCCGGGCCCGGTCGCCGACCTGAAGGACAACGCCCTTGGACGTCCACGCTTTGAAACCGGTGACGGTGGCGGCTACGGTGTAATTGCCGATCCGCACATCAGGAAGAATGTACTGGCCGGCGTCGTTGCTGGTTACCGTCCAAGTCTGGCCGGTGGTTGTGTTGGTTACGTTAATGGTCGCGCCGGGCAGTACCGCTCCACTAGGGTCGGTGACCGTCCCCACGATGGTGGCTTCCTGGGCTGAAGCCTGGAAGGCGAAGGCCAGCAGAAGGGCAAAAAGTAGCAAAACTCGATACGACATTCGATGGCTCATATAACACTCCCTGAGCATGGTTGCTCACCCAACCCGAACGGGCTTTGGGGGTCATGACCAAAGGCTTTTCTCACTTACACACCCTGCACTAACCTATGGCTTACTGAAAATCATAGGGGCAGGCCGAAGCGGTTCCAAGTAGCGTACCGTAAATTACAGATAAACAGCTATAAATATCCGTTATTCAACGA
>CAZKVF010000400.1:0-5507 GCA_964556085.1 uncultured Solibacteraceae bacterium | reverse complement strand
GCATCGCGACGGCTTGTCCGGTCTTCGGCCGGCGAGCCAACATGGTCAACTTTTCCTTCTCCTCGGTGGTCACGTTGAGCGGTTTTGTGGGTCGTCCGATGGCCATACCCAAGTATGGACCGAATCCCTGCTTTATTCAATGTATTTCTGACTCATAACACTAGAAGGAGACAGAGGGAATCCCGAAATATAACGTCTCAGGATTTGCGGGGTCTGTTACTGGGCGCAGTTAATACTTGTTACTGGCAGCCGTTCACACCCTTGGTCAGACAGATCGAAGAAGTAGGCGGAGGCGGAATTTTGAGTCCCCGGTCCGTCATCAGCTTGATGAGGAGCTTTTCCGCTTCCGGGTGCGGAATCGCCGACTGGACGCCCACGCGCACCAGGCCGCGGGCCCAGTCCAACGGAATCCACGTCATGCCTTTCATCGCGCCGGCGAAGGTGTCGCGGCTTCCGAAATCGTGCGCCTCCAGGTTGGCGCCGTGGTCGACCAGGAGCTGGATCACGTCGGTCCTTCCCTTGTGCGCCGCGCCGTGCAGAGCGGTGCGCCCCTGATCGTCAACAACGTTGGGATCGATGCCCAGGTCGAGGCACATCTTGACAGCTTCCAGGCTCTCCTGGGGAGACCACTCGAAAGTCACGCCCTCCACCCAACCGATGCCGGCTGCCACCGCGAGCGCGGTGTCGTTGTGAGCCGAGGGAATTTTGGGATCGGCGCCGCGCTGGAGCAGTAGTTTCATAAGAGTTACGTCGCCGGATTGAGCGGCGCGCAGGAATGGCGTGGCGCCATCCTCATAAAGCCACTGCATCGTGAAATTAGTGCGAGTCTCGGTGGTGTCGCCCTTGCAATCCTTTTCCGTGGATTCGACGCCGCAGATCCGGGCATTAACCTTCGCGCCCTTGTCCAGGAGAAGCTTGATGAAATCCAGGTGGTCCATGTCGGGCCTACGGACAGGATAGTCGCCGGCTTCAATGTTGCGGTTGTCGGTCGCGAGGTACAGGGGGGTCCAGCCGCCTTTGTTGGCGAGATTCGGGTCGGCGCCGTGGTCTAAGAAATAGGCTGCCAGCTTATAGTGGCGGTTCTGAGTGGCAGTAAGCAGCGCGCTCCAACCATAATTGGAGACCTGATTCACATCGGCGCCGGCTTCGACGAGAGTCTGCGCACAATCGAGGCAGCCTTCCCGGGCAGCATAGATCAGCGGCGTCAAGCCGCCGCCATCCTTGACCTTGGGGGGTCCGAAGAAGGCGGCAAAATCGTCCAGAGGCGCGGCATCGTCGGGGCTTCCCTTGCCCGCGTCCTTGGCGCCTGCGCCGCCCGTGCCGGTAGCCGCACCCGGGGCGGCCCGGCGCCTGCGCCCGAAATTCACGTCTTGCGCGGCCCTCTGCGCCACGGTGGGGGCAATATTCAAACGCGAATTGCGGGTGTCGGCCGCGGTGGCGGCCTTGAAATCGGCCCCGCGCTCGATCAGCAGCTTCGCTGCGTCCGCATGGGACTGCTCGACAGCCCACATCAGGGCGGTCGTCCCCCGCAGGTTCTCCTTCAGATTGGGATCGGATTTGTGGTCCAGCAGTACGCGGAGGGCGCCTACATTGCCGTTCCGGGCGGCCATCATGAGCGGCGACTCTCCATTGGGCAGGCGCTCGTTGACATCCGCGCCCGCGGCGAGCAGTTTCTCGATCATGGGCGCGGCGCCATTTTCGGCGGCTAGCCACAGGGGCGTGACGCCCTCGCGATTGGCAACCTTCACATTGGCGCCGGCTTTAATCAGCAGATCGGCCAGTTCGAGATCGTTGCGATAAGCCGCCCATTGGATCGCCGTGGCGCCATCAGCCTGGGGCGCGTTCACATCGCTTTTTTGTTGGAGTAGCGCACGAACAGCGCCTTTGTCCCCCTGCATGGCAGCGTCAGCCACAGGGCTGGTCCCGGCCGCCCAACCAAAGACGGCGAACAGGGAGTACGCGGCACAGGCCGTAGCGAGAGTTTTCAGACGGATCATGGGGCTATCCTCACGCGTGCAAGACCATTATAGTCAGCCGGCCCGGCCCGGTCAGTGACGAACTAGGGCTATTGCTGACGCCGGTCCCGCCGTTCCCGGCGCTCGAGAATCGACTCCTTGGCCAGGGACTCAATGGTTCTCGACGCTACAACTTTGCGTTCTTTGACGTAGCTTTCGTGGTTGCGTTCGACTTCGGACAGTCGATAGATGTAATTCACCATCAGCCCGCAGGCGCGCTGAATGCCCGCCGGAGAGGTGTCGCCGAGCCAATTGATCCGCTCCAGCCGCGCGCCGTTGCGGAGATGAAAACGCGCCACCGAGTCAAGCGGCTCTTTACTGCCGTTATTCGCGTGCAGGAAGTAGTGGGCGCATAAGCCCGGTAACTCGCGCTGCGCGAGTTCCGACGGGTGTTTCTCGGGCGCCCAATCGGGCTCGCTCAGACGGGCCAGCACGGGCGCGAGAGCGGCCAGCTGGGGTCGCTCCCGGTGCGACTCGATGGTCGAGTCGAGCCAGCGCCGGAAACCGGGAACCGGCGACGCCGTGGCAAAGGTTCTGATCTGCCGCAGTTCGCTGCCCAAATCCTGCGCCACCTTCTTAATCAGAAAATTTCCCAAAGGCACGCCGCGCAAGCCTTCATGACAGTTGGTAATGGAATAAAACACGGCGCAAGTGGCCGACTGCGGATCGATCACCGGAGCATTGGGATCGAGTAGCGGCTGCACCCTGGGGCTGATGCGGCGCGTGAGAGCCACTTCGACGAAGATGATAGGGTCGTCGCGCAGCGCTGGATGGAAGAAGGCGTAGCAGCGCCGGTCCATTTCCAGACGCCTGCGCAGATCGTGCCAGCCGTGAATCTGATGCACCGCCTCGTAGCGGATCAATTTTTCCAGAATGATGGCCGGCGTTCGCCAGTCAATACGGTGCAATTCGAGGAAGCCCCGATTAAACCAGGAGCTCAACAGGTGAGAGAGATCTTCCTCGATGGCGGCCCAGTGCGGCTTGTCGGAGGGGCGGCGCAACAATTCACGGCGCATTTCCACCAGGACGCGGATGCCGTCGGGCGCCAGGTTGAGCCGCCGGAACAGCTCCTGCCGCGCGGGTTCGACAATCGAGAGCAGCCGGGAAAGGTTGGCTGCCGAGGGTTCCTTGCGATATGCGTCCGCAGCGACGCCCACGGCATGGGGGTCCGGCGAGAACTCCGTCGACAGCAAATCGAAAAAAGCGGCCTGGGCGGCGCCATCCAGCGATTTATAGAGTTCGAGCGCCTCGGTCGCCAGGCGAACGCCGGACACTTCACCGGTTTCCGAAAGAAGGGACCGGCACAGGGATACGACATGCCGCGCGGAGGACAAAGCGGATTGCGCGCCGTTCTCGCGCTGCCGCGACCGAAACCCCATTAGCGCTTCGAGTATCACGCGGTTTTTACCAGAGCCCGCTTGCGCGGGGCGTGCGGAACTAAGGATGCGCAGCCGGTCTGCCGGCCACGGGTTTTTCAAGGTCTACGCATCCCGGGTGCAGGCGGGTAAGCTTTCCGCTTACTGGGGTGAAGTGCATAAGAATTCGCTTCTTTATAATCGCGAGTTGTTTCGATTCTATGCGAGGCTTGGGGACTCAGTCAAGGCGGCTGGTACTTCACGTACTTCAAAGCTCTGGCTCCGGGCGCTCTTGATTGATCGCGCTCCCCTGGATATCCTAATTTCTGTTCTTTCCATTTTGAGGAGACGCACGATGCAGACGTTGGTTAAGACTCTGTTACTTCCTGTTCTGGTGGTTTCCGCGCTCGCCCAGACGGCTCCCCCGGCTCAAGACAATCCCATGTCCACATGGCTGCGGACCGCCTACATGGGCAATCGCAACACGATCGTGCGCACCGCGGAAAAAATGCCCGAAGAGTTCTACGATATGCGGCCCGGCGCGCAGCAGGAGGTGCGGACGTTCGGACAGCAGGTCGGCCATCTCGCGAACTACAACTTTCTTTGGTGTTCGCAGGCCAAGGGCGAGAAGAATCCGAACGGCGCGAACCTGGAAAAACTGAGCTCGAAAGCGGACTTCCTGAAAGCCCTGAATGACGCGTTTGCCTATTGTGAACCGGTCTACGCGGGTTTAACCGATGCTTCGGGCACCCAGATGATCGACATCACGCTGGAGAATGGCCAGCAGAGGCGGAACCTGCGCCTGGGCCTGCTGACCTTGAATTACGCCCACAATAACGAGATTTACGGAAGCATGGTGACTTACCTGCGCATCAAGAGCATCGTCCCGCCCGCTTCCGAGCCTCGGACGGGACAGAAGAAATAATAGATTTCAACCTCGTGCCGGCAATCGCTTGCTTACGCGGGCGGCTCCGATGAGAGCCGCGACCGTCAGGGAGCGGTCGTTACCCTATCTTGGCACCGGCTTATCGGCAACCTCGGTCCCTAAGCCGGCGTACGCTTCTTTCACCTTGATCACTTTATCGCCTCCGAAGGTGACAAACGTGATCTTACCCGGGGGGTTGCCGAACACCCAATCCTCCACCTCAACACCATCCTTGGTTTCGCGCGATTTGTGCGCGGGGCGGCCCATCGCCAGCACCACCTGTTCGCGGTTCATGCCAACTTCGGCGCGCTTCTCCTGAATGGCCTTCTTGGTTTCCGGGGGCAGGGTGTCTGCGTACAGATCGGCCGCGCTGCGTTTTTCGAAATCCAGAATCGGCGCCAGCATCTTTTTCACTTCCGCGGCCTTCATCGGCTCCAGTGGCTTATGGAACAGCACGGCGATGTACGTCCCGCTGGTCGCATTGGAATCGCCCTTTTGCACAGGCCCGGTGCCGGTTCCCATACCGACCTGCACGTGGTCGTACCAGTGCCCTCCGCGCTTCAAGCCTCCGTTGATCTCCAGAATAATCTTGTCTTCTTCGATGGTGATTTTGGTGATCTGCACCAAGTCGCCTGTGCGCGCGGCGGAGCCTGTCTGCTTGGCCGCATCCTCCCACTGGTTCTTGTCCCAGGTGCCGGCGCTATCGAATTCGAGGGGCTTCTTGGAGCGCGGCAGCAGTACCTTCACCGTGGCATACTCGGACGAGAGGCCGCGCGTGAGTTCGATCCGGTCCTCGAACGTCAGCTTGTTGGCAAGGGAAACGGAAGGCAAAACCATCGCAATAAGAGCGGTGGCTAGGGTTCGCATAGGGCTTTCTCCGCGGACGGATCCACTAACAGAGCGGTTTGCCGGCCAAGAGGCGCTTTCGCAATATAAACAAACAGCAGCAGCAGAACTCCGGAAGTCAACACACTGGCTTCCGGGCCATACTCGCCGCCGCTCCAGAGCGCGCCGGCAGTCCACACCATCTCGTGGCCCGTAACATTCATTCTAAGCCCGCTCAGGTTCACTCCAAACAGGGGTAGCGTACAATTCCAGCCGAAGTGCAGCCCGATGGGTAGCCATAAATCCCGGCTTCGCAGGAACGCGTAGCCAAACAAGACTCCGAAACCGGCGGTATTGGCCAGTCCGAACCAGGTGGCATGGGGATTG
>CAZKVF010000399.1:0-7685 GCA_964556085.1 uncultured Solibacteraceae bacterium | reverse complement strand
CCGATCACGTGCCGCAATTTCGCCCGGTCGATGGGTTTGGTGAGGAACTCATCCATTCCGGCCTGAAGACAACGTTGGCGGTCACCCGATAAGGCATGAGCGGTCATTGCAACGATGGGCAAGTGGCCGCCCGCCATGCGCTCCCGCACGCGGATGGTAATAGCCGCATCGAGCCCATCCATTTCGGGCATCTCCAAATCCATCAAAACGAGTTCGAATGGCTGTTGCTCCAGTGCGGCCAAAACCCGACGCCCATCGCCCACTACAGTAACGCGGTGCCCCTCCCTTTCCAGCAGCCGCATGGCTACCTTCTGGTTAATGGGGTTATCCTCCGCCAACAAAATACGCAGCGAGGGAACGGCTCCATCAACGAATAGCTGGTGCTCGGAACCTCCACTCGAGAGAGAACCGACCGGCTCCCGGCGGGACTCCGCGAGCACGCGCCGGATGGTTTCCCGAAGCTCGGACTGCGCGAGAGGCTTGACGAGGAAAGCAGCGGCGTTTAGCTCGCGCGAGAGCGATAGCTCCTGGGCCTTCTGGCAGCCGCTCAGCATCAAAACTAGAGGAACTACCGCGCCTGCGTCGGTGCGCGCGGCAGCTTGTAACTCGTCAATCCCCTGCACCTGAGCATCCGCGAAGAGTATGGTTTCGAGTGCCTTCGAGGAAGCCAGGATGGCGCATGCTTCGCGGGTGGTCGCCGGCGCTTCCACGTGAATACCCCACCGCGACAGCAGTTCGCCCAGAACAAGGCGGCTAGTCGCATTGCTATCCACCACAACCACCTGCAGATTCGAAGCGGCAAGCCGGTCGCCCATGCCTTCTGGCGTGGGATCATCCTTGGCTTCCACCGGGAGGGTGAACCAGAAGGTGCTCCCATGGCCCGGTTCGCTTTCCACCCAGATTCGCCCACCCATCATTTCGACGAGCCGCAGCGAGATGGTCAGACCTAACCCGCTGCCGCCGTAGCGGCGCGTCATCGAGGCGTCGGCCTGGGAGAAGGGTTCAAAGATCTGCCTCTGACGATCCGGTGGGATACCGATACCGGTATCGCGAACCGCAAAGCGCAGTTCGACGGAGTGGCGGGCCGGCTCCGGGCGGCTCCCCTCCACGGAGATGACAACCTCGCCCTTCTCCGTGAATTTCACTGCATTGCCGGCGAGGTTGACCAATACCTGCCGAAGCCGGACAACATCTGCCGTGACTCTCTGCGGCGCCGTGGCGGCAATGCGATAGATAATTTCCAAGCCTTTGCGATGCGCAGCGAGAGCGAGGGACTTGGCAGTCTTCGCGATCAATTCCGGTAAATCGAAAGGCACCGGATCAAACTCCAGCCTGCCCGCCTCTATTTTGGAAAAGTCCATGATGTCGTTAATGATCGAGAGCAGGTTTTCAGCCGACAGTTTGGCCAGCTTCAATAATTCCCATGGTTCCGGATCAAGCTTCGTATCCAGGGCCAGATCCAACGCCCCGAGCACGCCGGTCATAGGTGTGCGAATTTCGTGGCTCATATTGGCAAGGAATTCGCTTTTGGCGCGCGTGGCGCTTTCGGCAGCGTTTTTCGCGCGTTCCAAATCCGCCTGGCTTCGCCGCAACTCAGTCACGTTGCGGAAACTCCAGACACGGCCTACCGTCCGTCCGTGGATCCGTTGTGGTTCGGAATGGCGCTCGTAAAAGCGTCCGTCCTTGAATTCAAGCACGTCGTCGGTTTTTGCATCTGGATCACTATAGAGTTCCCGGACTTTGCTGAGGAATGCCTGGGGATGGCGCAGTTGCCCGGCAACGTACGTTAGCAGCGCTTCATCGTCCCTGGCGTCCAGCAGGCCTTGGGGGATTCGCCAAAGCTCGGCGAACCTGTTATTGTGGGCCACAATCCGTCCGCTGTTGCTCACGACCAGGATGCCATCAGCCGTGGATTCCAAGACAGCGCGCCATTGTTCCGAACTGGAGGCCGCAGGGCGGCGCAGTCGCGCAAACAAGATTCCGCCGGCGACGAAGCTTAGCGCAAGATAGATTGCGAGTAGCACACCGCAGACCCTTTCGTTGTGTTCATCGCCTCCTTACGCCAGCGCCACCGTCCCGGCTCGGACATCCGGCCCATCATGCAACGGCCTGCCGATGGAGCCGCACCGTGAACTGCGTTCCGCCATGCAGGGTGGAAGTAAACATTACCTCGCCGCCGAGATAACGCTCGACCAGCAATTTCACGGCGTAAGTCCCAATTCCGCAGCCGGCCTCCATTTCTCCGGAGTGAATACAATCCAACATTTCACCAGGGCGGAGCCCGATGATTTCGTCCTGGCCGGTTCGCCGCAATGCCAAAAGCTTATCGTTGGCATGGACGATCTGCCGATGACGATTGAGGATCATCGCCGGTTCGGGAAAGCTATCCAGGAGTTGGCGAACGAGCGCCATCGCCCGCAGACTGCTGTGATCCCTTCGGATTTTCTCCTGGCTGTCCCTTTCCGGTGGAGCAAAGTATGTAAGTACTTTTTCTGCCATCGTTTGTTCCCTCCGGCGCTGGCAAGCTAGCCAGGCAAACTCGGCGGTTGAGGATTCTCGCTCTCCGGTAGCGGTTGCGCGCGTATTGGCTCCCGCAAAACATATATCGGCCGTTTCAGAGCAAATTCCAGCACTTCTTGGAGAATCGGAAGTGGCGCTATCCCGAATCAGGGAGTTGTCAAAACGGACAAAGGCATCGCAGAGTGGGTTGCGCGGAGCCGCTACTGTTTCGCCCACCCAGCAGCGGGAAGACCTTCCCGCGCTGGCTCAGGGTCAGACTCTCACCCTCTGCTAGTCGCCGCCCGAGCTTCGTCCGTTACGAAAGGCTCGTCCGATAGAAGCGGTGTTTGCAGAAAATGGTCGCGGCGCCCGCGCACTCCTGTCTTAAACGCGTCTTCGACGCGCTCGACGGTGGCATCGGCAATCGCTTCAAGAATGCCTTTTTCGTCCATACCGGCTGCGTGTACGGTCTCGTAGAGTTTCGCCGCTCCGCCATCGCCGAACTGATTCGCGACATCGATCATAAAGCCGATGCTCCTTTCCGATTTCAAATCGGGGGCGAATTGCTGAATGGCTTTGTGCGACGCCTCGAATGCCGCCAGGGCTAACTGTACCTGCACCTGCTGGAAGCGCACGTTCAAGGCGGCCTGCCGAAACCGCGAGACCCACGGCTCGGCCACCAAATCGAAGCTCGGGTTGATGGTTTCGCCCGTCTTCGGATTCACCCCGCCGGATGGCTTGCGGCAATGCGCGATCAGTGCGGCGGCAACCTCCGCGGCGCCGCCGAAAATCGAGATGAACTGATCGCGGTCTGCGTCGAACATCGCCGACAGGATTTCCGCGAGGCGGCCCGGCTTTTGCGCCCATTGAATCAGTCCGAAGGACAGGCCTGCACGGTCCGTGTTCCGATTCAGCGCGGCAAACTTGCCGGCCCCTTCCATTTGCGAAACCAGGCCCAGAATTCGCTGCATGCCGGTTTGCTCGAATCCGAGCACCAGCGCGGTGTAGGCTGCGGATGCACGCGGATCGGCTGCCGGGGTGGCTACCATCTTCTGCAACGTCGCGGCATCCACGGTCGGCCCCGGCGGTATTTTCTGCTGTTGCCGGAACGCCTCGATGGTGGCTTGTGTTTTCTGGCCGAACACACCATAAGCAGTCGAAAGCACTGTGGGTAAGCCCGTGAATCCGTGCCCGGTCAAGAGGTCTTGAACGGCGCCGATGGCACGTGCGTCGGCTTCGGACGCGGTGATCGGAGTGCCGCCGCTAGCGGCGAAGAGCTGGTCGATGCGCGGGATACCGCAGGATGCCGCTTTCGACGGGGCTGGGGCAACCGGAAACGCGACCGGTTGCGGCGGCTTCGGTGTCACAGGATTCGGAGAGTCCGTGCCACCCGCCCAGAGGTAGTTTCCGTCCTGCGTGCGGTACCAATAGCTGTTACCGTCCACGCGCTCACCTTGATCCGTAAATCCCGCGACGAATTCGGTGCTGTTCGCCGGAGCGACGCGCACGATGCGGGCGGAGGTCGATGGCTTGGCCTCGCGAACGTTGGAGTTCCGCAGAACGTGGACCTCCTGCTCCGTCTCACCGGCTTCGACTGGCGCGGCCGAGGCTGCCTGGATCCGCTGCAGCAGATTATCCCGCTCGAATCCCGCGCCCGGGCAGGTGCGTTCGGCCCGAATTTCGCTATGCAGCACGATGTGGTCCGCGTCCAACAGGATTTGGCACCGGCGGGCGATTTCGGCCAATAAATCGGCGGCTGCCGAGTACTGCGCCTCCGCAGCGGTGTCTCCCGGATTGCCGGCCAGCTCGATTCCGATCGTATAAAAATTCGGATTCTGGCCAGGCTTGATCAGCTTCCATACCGGGTTGACCACCACGCCGGCATGAAATGCCGTATCGCTCTCCTCGACGTATTGATGGACCGCGCCATCGGTTCCGATCGCATAATGAGCCGAGCTGAACGTGCCCGCCTGCCGGCAGCGGGCGTCAATATCGTCCAGCGAACCGCCGCTGCGATGCAATACCACCGCTTCCGGCTTGAAGGCGCCCCGGTTCGCCTGGAAATTTTGAGCTGCGCAACCGCACCACTGTTTATGCATATTCGATCCTTCAGGCGGCAGCAGTCAGCTCACCGCGCTCATCGGTAGCCGCAACACCATCCACCGTGCCGCCTGCCGGCGCTGGTTGTCCCGTTAATTGCCGTTCCTCTCTCTGCTGGTCGTCCTTGTTCGCCAGTGCGGACCGCAGCCGGAGCAGGTTTTGCAGGGCGCCGTACCAGAAAGGCGCTCCCAAGCTCAGCAACAGAGCGGTCAGAATAATTCCTAATACCTTCACCAGGAAGTTATCTTTATTCCACCGGCTTAGCCAGTCGCTGAGGCTTTGGGGAATACCGATGACGTTATTCACCATAAGGTCTTTGAGGTTCTGCTTGTCCATGTCCGTCAGTGGAACGACCGGCATTGCCGCAGCCGATGCGGCGTTAGCTGGCGGCGGTGTGCTCTTCTGGTCGTTGGCCACGGGCGCGTTCGGCTGACCGGCGGCAGGAGCCTGTTCCGCTTGTTGTTTTTGCGCCAGGTCATAGAGTGCGTTGCGCAGCTGGTCGTCGGTGGACAAGCGGCTGACCAGGGCCGCCGTATCCAACTGCAGCACGAGCGCCACGGCGAGGCTGGCGAAAAACGTGACGTAACGGGTGTGCGCCGTGAACCGCTCCGAAGCCCGGTCCATCGTCTGGTCGAACCAGAGGTTGATTTTCGCCACGAATTGGCTGCTCGCCTGATGCAGTACGGCGATCCGCGCACGCGCGGCATTGGTCAACTCAGGGTGGGCCAGTTCCAGCTGCAACGCCAGCGCGCGGATGTTCTTCATCTTGTCGCGAATCTGATCCCGAATCTGATCCGGTGTTCCGTTTTGGCAAATGCCGTTCTCAACCAGGGCGGTTTGCAGCGCCTTTTTCGCTTCATCGGAGAGCTTCTGGGGACCATCCTCCGCGCCTAATTCGAGCAGCAATTTCGTCAACTCTTCACGGTGTATAACGTGCGCCAGCTGGCCATTTGCCTGACTCACCAGGGGATGCGTAAGCGCCTTTTGGGCGATTTCCTCAGCGATCTCTCTCGTAATTCCGGGGTGGAGCTGGCCGAGGATATCCGCCACACTTGTCAGCAGATGCTTGCCCCTGGTGTTCAGAATCGAGGTGAGTGCCTGCGTGATCACGGTAACGACCATGCTGACCAGCAACATGACTAGCGACAGACCGATGAAGATATCGATGGTTTTGAAGATAGGCTGCATTCCGGGAATTCTTACCGACCCGGATCGAAAAGTCAACTCGATCGGGCAAAGGCTTGCGTCACGGAAGCTGGCAGGCCACAAAATCGCCTGCCCGGCCTATTTACTTTCGGATCCGCGCGCCTTCATGGTTTTCAGTACTTCCGGCCATGGCTGGATATCCCCATGGACCGGCACGTCCTTCTCTACCTGAAGCCCGCGCAGGGCGATATTGCGCAGAACGTTGTCCGCCCACGGGAACTGCGTCCAGGTCGAATCATAGAGATCGGCCTGCACCAATATGCGGTCGCGCGGGACATAAGCAAAGAGGTTTGTGCCCTCGCGTGGGTTGTCGAGGAGATGATATAGGCGCACCTCCATCGACTTATCCTTCAGCGTCAACTCGTCGTCCACGGGCATCAGATGGAGGGGCTGGGGTCTCTTGGCAAGCGCGTCAGGGCCGACGGTATGCTTGCGCCCGACCAGGTCTTCAAAGAACCCGATGTTGCCGCGGTAAGTGACGATCGTCAGGCCTTCCGCCACCGCCACGCGCAGCCCACCGGAATGATCGAAGTGATGATGGGAAACGATGGCCTGCGTGAGCGGCTTGCCGGGGACAACGGAACGTGCCTTATCGATCACCGCCTTGGACCGCACCTCGTTCAAAGGCACTTCGAATAGGGTGAGATGGTCGTCGAATTCGAATAACACGCTGCGATGATTGCCTGAACCGGCGAGCCACCAGATGCCCTTGGCAACCGGTTCCGCGGTTACAACGATAGGCGCCGGAGCGGGCGCGGGAGCCGCTTTAAGGCTCGCGGGCGCATCCAATTCCGGGGCATCGGCGTCCAGCGTGTAGGCGCTGACCTGAAGATCGAACTGCGGGTAGCGATCGACCCTGGTAGTGAGCCTCATCGGTAATTTCAGGCCGCTCACTTCCTGGTAAGCGGAGAACGTGGTTTCCACCGAAACGTCCCCAAGGTTGGGATGATCGGCCATGGAGATCACTGCGGCAGGCAGATGCGTACGGCCGTCCACGATCAGCGAGACCGCGTCTCCTTTGGCCGTGGTGATATCCACGCGCTGCTGGTTTCCCTGTCGGCGTAGATTGGCCACCTTGGCGGCGGGATCCAGTGCCGCGCGGATGATGGTGATGGGGTGATGGAGAAGCGCTACTCGCCGGTCGTGCGCAATGGCATCCGAAGCACGCGTGACCGCCCCATCAGCCGCAACATTGTACGCCGATTCGCCGTCCAGTCCCTGGTCCTGGCGCTGCACGGTGGCGAGCGCATACAAAAACTGCGCCACGCGTGTTTGCTGGACGCGCATCCGGAGGCCGCCCGGATCGACGGTCAGCTTGTAGCCGGTCACTTTCCAGACCGGCAGTTCGCCTTCGGGAGTGACGTTCTGGCCCAGATTAGTGTCGGTGCCAGCGCCCTCGATGGTCAAGGACTTGAGGGTTTCAATCCGCTCTTTGCCCCCAAGGGCCTTGGCCGCATCTTCAATGACGGTTCTCTCGAGGGGGGCACGGCGGCAAGCGCCCAGAACGGCACAAGCCAGCAGAACCAAAGCACGCATGGCCAAGCCATTCTGCATGAAAAACTCCGGCACCAGTATAGCGCTGCTCGGCATGTTACGCTGTGGCTGGTGGCAATGGGCAGAAGTTCGGCCGCTGGTGCTCCGGGCGTAGGTGGGGCAGGCGCTTCCGCCTGCCAACAATAGGAAAAACCGTACCTGCTGGCCTTGCCCAGTCGCTCGTGCCTTTGCCGGCGCGAAGCAACTCGCGTTTCAGCTCGGAATAAACAATCGCCGGAACGATCACCCGATCGCCGCTGAGCAGGCAGCGCACCAGCCACTCCGTGATTGCGATGACTTCAGCGTTTCTTTGAGTGTGCGTGAGAAGCCCGAGTGGGCCTGAATCG
>CAZKVF010000398.1:0-6552 GCA_964556085.1 uncultured Solibacteraceae bacterium | reverse complement strand
CTCCGGCGGCGATTCGACCCCGTGATGGAATCCAACGCGGCATGAATTCGATTTGGCAGACATCTTGCTCCTGAAATTGGCACAGTAGCGTTGAGAGCTTGATCCGAAACGCGAAGAGGATGTTTTCTTCCCAACCTGAGGCATAGGGAACCGCAACCGGAGGCATCCGCGCGGTTCCCTCTTTTTTTGTCCGCCGCGCGCGACTCACGATACAGGCCTTTTATCTTGGAACAAACCGCCGATCATCGTCACTTCGGCCGGCAGGAGCCTGGATTTCGGCACAAAACATCCGAAAAGAGATGCATTTACACTGCGACCGAGATGGATACCCGAGTGCACGTTCTGGTAGTGGGAAGTGATTCAAATGATCCGCGTCACAAAAATTGAGGAACGATCCAGAACGACCGTGACCATCGATGGAGCGCTCTCGGGCGATTCCATCGCGGTTGTCGAGACCTGCTGCCGTCAAGCCGAATCGTCCGGAAAGCCAGTCCACCTCTTCCTACGGGATGTTACAACCGTGGATAAGGCTGGGCAAGTGCTACTAAGCCGTTTGGCTTCGAGAGGTGTGAGCCTGGAAGCCAGAGGCGTGTACACCTCCTACCTTGTCGAGTCGCTCGCCCCGGATAAGACTGAGGTCAGCGGTTTCCCCGTCAATGGCCGAGGCCGGCACTTCTGAACCGATATGACGAACACTGTCAGTGCACCTGCGAAATCCGGGCCGCCGCGCATCTGACTCCTTGGAGACCAAAGCAAGCGCCGCGGCGCGGGCTGTTCACTGAAACCGGCGGGCAATGTTGTATTTGCGCATTCGTGATTGGAGGGTCGTCCGCTTCAGGCCGAGGCGGGCGGCTGCGCCGTTTGGCCCTCCAACCTGTCCATTGGCTTCCTTCAACGCTCGTAGAATTCGCGCCCGATCAGCCTGCGAACCATTCGAATCCCGGCCGTACAACGCCGCCGTGGCTTTGCCAATAGTCTCCGGCATGGCGATGTGAAGTTCAGGCCCGTTGCTCAAGATCACAGACCGCTCAATGACGTTCTGTAGTTCGCGAATATTGCCCGGCCAATCGTAGTTCGTGAGCGTCTCCATCGCGTGCATGGGGATCGTTTCGATTTTCCGTCCCATCCGTTGGGCGTGTTTTTGAACGAAATAGCGAACCAGCAGGGGGATGTCTTCACGGCGCTCCCGCAAGGGAGGAACGTTCAGTGGGAAGACGTGCAGCCGATAGTACAGGTCCGCGCGGAACCTGTTCTCATCCACCATGGCCTTCAAGTCCCGATTGGTGGCGACGACAAAGCGGACGTCCGTCCGGATGGTGCGAGTGGCGCCGATACGCTCGAACTCCTGATCCTGGATGGCGCGGAGGAGCTTCGGTTGGAGTTCAAGCGGCATCTCGCCGATCTCGTCGAGGAAGAGCGTCCCTTTGTGCGCCAGTTCGAATCGTCCGATCTTCTGCGCAACCGCTCCGGTAAACGACCCCTTCTCATGGCCAAACAGTTCGCTTTCAAGCAGGCTGGCGGGGATGGCCGCACAGTTGACTTTGACGAAACTGCCGCTGCTGCGGCTGCTCAATTCGTGAATGGCGCGGGCTACGAGTTCTTTTCCCGTGCCTGTTTCGCCTAATATGAGAACGGTTGCGTCCGTGGGCGCGACGATCTTAATGCCCCTTAAAACGGACTGGAAGGCGGCGCTTTCACCGACCATGTTTCCGTTGTTGTTGTCCAGCCGGATCTCGTCTTCCAGGTAAAGTTTCTCGGTAGCCAGCCGCTCCTTCAGCTCGTTGAGTTGCCGATAGGACAGGGCGTTCTCCACCGCAACGGCAATCTGACTCCCGACCTGTACCAAAAACTCGATATCCTCATCCGTCCAAGCGCCAGTCGTGGTGCTGCCAATTTCGAGTGTCCCAAGCGTTCCATTGCTCGTGACTAATGGAAGGGAGCAGGCCGACCTGCAGCCCAATTCCACGAAACGGGCGTATTCAGGAGAGGGGTAACGTATTAACTCGGTGTCTCGTATGATTACCGGCTTTCCGCTAGCAAGCGCCTCCTCCGCGGGCATCCCCTCGGGGTTATAACGTTCTTCCTTGTCGAAGAGCTGGGGCCCGGTGAAATGAAGCGCCACCACCTCGAGACCGCCTTCGGTATCGCAGATTGTCAGTACCGCAAAATCGTGCCGGATCACTTTCGAGAGCTGCTCGGAGATGGCAGCGAACAATTCTTCCGGCGATAGCTTCGACACAAGCGCATTGGTAATATCGAACAGTGTGCGCAGCCGGTCTCGTTCCCGCATCACTTCCTGCCTGGCGAGGAAGGACTCAACCGCGACGGCGAACTCGCTGGCAACTCGCTCCAGGAACGCTATCTCCTCCGGACTGGGATCGAGTGGCGCTGCGGAACTGAAGCCGAACGCCCCCAGCCGGTTGTCACCCGCGGTGAGGGGGACGAGTATCACGGTACTGAGCCCGAATTCACGTGAGTTCTTCACGTATTCGGGCCAGCGCGTCTCAGCCTGGAGAGACGGAATCACGAGTGGCTGCTGGTTCAGCCATACCCAACCGGCCGGATCCCGATCGACCGGCAGCTTGGCATATGTGATTTCGGGGCTGCCGGGCGCATGCAGAAGATGCCTGTTCATCGTATTGCGGTGGGGATCGTGCAGGATCAGCCCGACATGATCAAACCTCACAATCCGGCGAAGAGATTCCGCGACCCCCGAGAGCAGGCTTCCGAGATCGCTGCGGCCGGCAATCGAACGCGAGAGCGCGACAACAGCCTCATAAATATCGTTGGAGGAGGCCCCCACAGGACCGCTGATCACTGATTGCATCTGCTCGGTCAGTAGCAAGGCACTCGCCAAACCACTTTGGTAGGGCCGGCGATCTCTGCCGCCGGCCACTCGACCTCGAAAGGCCATTGGTACATGGTGGTATTCGGCGGAACTGATCAGTCCGGCGGGCCGCAGAGCACGCGCCATCGTCACCTGCCCCGGCAATTGCCGAGTTTCGGCAAACTCCAGAAGGGATAAGAGGCAGCGGGAGGCCGCAGTACGGCCGCCCGCTCGTCACTCGGCACACGCAGACCGGCTGGCGAAGTTCGTTTCGCACAAGACCGCTCCCTGACGGTCGAGCGACAAGTCGCGGCTCTGATCGGAGCCACGAGCGTGAGCGAGTGGTCCTTCGCAGAGCGCAAAAGCCGGGGTGCGGCGCGAAGTTTTCCTCGGCGAGTACCGCGTGACCACCGGGCATCAGCGAATGGATGGGGAATAGGTTATTTCTTGCCCGTTCCAGGCGGATAGTTCTGGAACAGCTTCGCCATGGCCTTCTCGAGGGTGCGGTAGTTTTTATCGGGATTCTTGCTGAGATCGAGCGTTTTGGACGCGGCGCCGCGCCACACGAGTTGTTTGGTAGCCGGGTCGAATAGCCCGATGGCCAGCTTGCCGATGTCGATAGTGGAAGTCGTTGCATGGACGTCGTTAAAGCCGCCCCAGCCACCCCAGCCGCCCCAGAATGGACCACCACCCGACCCGAAGCCGTCAATCTGCTTCTCCTGTGCGATGCCCGCCTGATAACCGACGAGCAAATCACCACCGCTGTCCACGCGCCGCAGACCTTTGCCGGCAAGTTGCTCGTCCACGGCGCGCTTGATGTCCCGATCGAGCAGTTGGTCGCCGACCGGCACTGCCTTGTAGTCCACCCATTGATACGTTTTGTAGGCGCTGAAGTTGGCCGAACGATCGTAGTCGAATTGCGCCTCCTGGGCGAAGGTTGCTCCGCCCAGGCAAAGAAGTGCTGCTAACTTGATGTACTTCATTTGGGTTTCTCCTTTTGAGTTAGTTTGGGGTCACTTGTTCCATGCCGCGTAGAAGGCGTAAGCATCCAAATGCGGGAGCGCCAGCCGAAGGGCCGTCGAATATCGACCATCCTACTTCGATGCCGGAGGCTGTATACACCATGTAGCCGTCGTGATCGGCGGAGGTAGGGAGCGACAGGTCAGCATATGTTTCGGGAGTTAGCCGGTTGTGGTAGTTTTCATACGCTGGCTATCATCAATTGGCTGTGTAATGCGGTCCGGCTGAGCGAATAGCCTGGGATGGACACACATCACGAGAGCCAGAGAGAGACCTGTAAGCGGTGAAAAGAGTCTTCTTGTCATGACCGTTTGGAATGCACAGCGTTAGCCAGCCGGTTTTTCTCGGATCTAAAGAAGTTACTTGTCACGCGAGGGCCGTGTTTCGACTCTTGCCGTATCAAGAGCCGAATACGTCCCAATCATCGCTTCGCGTCTCGGCTTTCCGATCGATCCGTAGCCGGTTCGGAAGGCCGTAGTTCCAGTTCGCGTTCGATATAGAGAAACTGACCGTTTCGCTCAACCTGGAAGACTGCGGGCTTACCGCCAGTCAGTTCAGAGATCGCCCCGCGCAACTGCTGCGTGGTGGCTATCGGAATAGCGTTCACCGAAGCGATCACATCTCCAGGCAACAGCCCACTGCCTGAGTCTTCGTTCCTGGCGGTTGTGGCGGCAACGTAGATACCCTTTGTGGAACGGAGGCCGTTCCGCAGGCCAAGCCTGGAATTTACGGCTTTTCCGAATATGCCCAACTCGGGGACGAGGCTGTCCCGCAGGTCAATCGAGATGTCTCTATAGTCCCGATCATCCACCGCAACCGCCGGCACCTGGAACTGAAGCGTATCGTGGCCGCGCAACACCGTTACGGCCACGGGAACGGTAGGATCGTGCAGATACATCAGGGCGGCGTAGTAGGGTAGGGCGGAAACCGAAGCTCCGTCCACCGCTGTGATGATGTCCCGCGGCCAGAGCCCGGCGTCCTCCGCCGGGCTCTGGGGCACAACATCCGAGATCATAACTCCGTATCCCCGGCTCAGGCCGAGACCTTGCGCGAGTACGGGCGTGACAGTCTGTACACGAACGCCGACCAGGCTTTGCCGCACCACTCCGTGAGCGCGCAGTTGTTCGTACACATAACGCACGACTGCGGCCGGCACCGCGAACCCGAGACCTTGCGTACGGCCATTCTCGCCGATGATAAAGCTATTGATTCCGATCAGTTCCCCTTCGACACCCAGCAGTGGACCGCCGCTGTTTCCGGGGTTGATGGCGGCGTCCGTCTGGATGTATACCATCGGATAGTCGGGGTGCGGCTGGCGGCCAACGGCGCTGACGATTCCGAGGGTCATCGTATTGTCGAGTCCCTCGGGACTGCCCACAGCAAGCACAATTTGACCCTGGTGAGGTCCCTTCCCACGCGGCTGGAGCGGGATGGTTGGAAGGCCGGAGGCGTCGATCTTCAGGAGCGCGATGTCCGTTTCGCGATTGGCGCCCACGACCGCCGCATCCAGCACTTCCCGTTTTCCGACGGGTTCGCGGTTGGCGCCCACAATTACGGTGTCCATCTCCAGCGGCTTTCCTGAAGGGGCGGTCGCATCCGGGGGAGAGGTTTTGGGCGTCAGCATCACGCGGATGTGGCGCGCATTCCGTAGCACGTGCTCATTGGTAATGATGTAACCGGAGGGATCGACGATTACGCCCGAACCGACCACGCGGCAAGATGTTAAGACCCCAGCCTCTTCGCCAGTGGCTGAAGGCGAAGCGCACCAGGCCGAAACCTGCACCTGCACCACGGCCGGCGCTACCGTGGCGGCCAATCGCTCCAGGGCGGCGCTGTCGTCGGCAAGAGTGCGCGTCTTCGGGTCCTCTGCCCCCCGCAACGCCGCCGCCAGATAAAGCACGATTAGAAATCGCTGCATGTTCTCACCTCGCGATTACCGATTCCCAATCAGGCGCGCCAGGTCCGCCGACGCCACACTGCGGTCGTATTCGGCCCGCAGCAACTCGGCCTGGGCGCTGTACACCGAGGCTTCCGAGTCCAGGAAGGCGGAGCGATTCGCCGTTCCCGCTTCCACCTGATCGCTCGATACGCGGCGTGCCTCAGTGTTGGTAGCTAACACTTCCTGGGCGGAAGCGATCTCGGTTTCGGCGCGATTCACCTTCCGTACCGCCTTTTCCACATCGATCCGTACCCGGTTGCGCAGCCGCGTGAGATTCTCCTCGGCCTGCGCCAGTTCCGCCTCGCGTTCCGACACCTGCCCGCGCCGTTTGCCGAATTCGAAGATTGTCCAATTCATGTGAATGCCGAAGGCGCCATTGTTGCGCGAGAGGAAAGGCGCGCCATCCTGATAAATGTGCTGCGCAAAGGCGCTGACCTCGGGAATATATTCGGCGCGCGCGGCGCGCACGGCGGCACGCGCCTTTTCCACCTGATGAGTGGCCGCCTCGATTTCGGGATTGCTCCCGAGGGCCGTCAGCACGGCGGGTTCGACTTCCGGTGAGGGATCGCCCGATTGCTCCGGCCTGTCCAGTTCGAGTACCGTATCGACCGGCAGGCCGCAAAGGTCGGCCAGTTCCTCCCGCATATCGCTGACTGCGTCGTCCAATTGACCATACACGTGTTTCGCCTGGGCAATTTGCGCGCGCACTTCGGTGGCTTTGACCTCCAGCACCACGCCCGAGTCAACCGCATTCCGTGTCTCGGTG
>CAZKVF010000397.1:0-18567 GCA_964556085.1 uncultured Solibacteraceae bacterium | reverse complement strand
AGGGCACCGCAAGCGCCAGGACGAGTTCCGCTCCCAGTTCGGCCCGGATTACCGCAGCGACCTTGACCTGATCTTTGCAACTCCCGATGGATCGCCCCTGAAGCCGGATTCGATCTCCGCCACGGTATCGGCTCTCTTCAGGCGGCTAAAGATCCCGAAACCCCCTGGTGCAGCGCTACATCTCCTCCGCCACACGCTGGCGTCACAGATGCTAGACGGCGGCGTGCCCCTGCCGGTGGTTTCGCAGCGGCTCGGACACTCCTCAGTGCGAGTTACGGCCGACATCTACTCGCACGCGATCCATGGCCAGGACGACGAGGCCGTGCGGCGGTGGGAAGAATACCAGCAACGGCACAGGCCGCCCAAGCCGGAAAACTGGAAAGGGAACGTGCAATGACTTTTTCTGGGCTGTCGCGCGTGGCTGCGCGTGGCTGCGCAAGGCCCGTAAGTTATAGAAACATTGGTAGCGCTAACGGGAATCGAACCCGTATTTAAGCCTTGAGAGGGCTCCGTCCTAACCGTTAGACGATAGCGCCACGGGTGTTTCTATCTTATCAAACGTGCAGCGTCCCGCCAGGGCATGAAAGGCCGTCCAGCGGGATAATAGGAAAAGTATGCGCCGGGTGTTGTTGCTGGGTCTGCTGCCGTCGCTGTTGGCAGCGGACGATCATTGGGTGAAGTTCATTGCGGGTCCGTTCGAGGTTTGGACGGACGGCGCGACGCGGGCGGCGCGCGAGGATCTCGTGCGGCTCGAGGAATTCCGCAATGCGCTCGCGCAAGTCGTCGGAGAGCAGGATCTGCAGACGCCTCAACCAGTGCGCGTGCTGGTCTTCAAGAATTCCAACGGATGGGCCACGTCCGTTCCGGTGACGCAGGGGCGCGATACGTACGCCATTGTCTTTGACGAAAAGACGGTGCCCGGCCCGGCCATCCTAACCGAGCTTACGCGCCTGTTCCTCGACTCCAACACCAACCGTATGGCGGCGGCGTTTGAGCACGGCCTGATCGAGTTCTTCTCTACCTTGCAGGTGAACGGCATTCGGATCACGGCTGGAGCGCCGCCGCCAAAACCGGACCTGGACTGGGCCCGCATCCATCTGCTGGTGGCCGATCCGGAATACTACGGCAAACTTCGCGTGCTCCTTTATAATTTGCGAAAAGGCGTGGCAGACGACCCAGCCTATCGCAATGCTTTCGGGAAATCGGCTGCCGAGATCGAGGCGCAAACGAAGGCCCACTTCGCCGCCGGTAACTTCCCCACGACCACATTATCGAGCCGTCCCATGAGCCCCAACGATTTCGCCGAGCGCCAGGTTTCGGACACCGATGCCCGGCTGGCGCGGGCCGATCTGCTGGCGGGCAGTCAGTCGGCGGCGGAGTATGAAGCTCTGCTGCGGGACCATGTGAAAGTTGCGGAAGCCGAGGAAGGGCTCGGATTACTCGCGTTGCGCGAACAGCACCGCGACGAGGCCCGCAAGCATTTCGAGGCAGCCACGATGGCAGGCAGTTCCAGCGCGCGATGTTATATCGAATATGCCAAGCTGGAACCGGACGATGAAAAAGCCACGCAGGCGCTGCTGAAGGCGGCGGGGATTAATTCCAAGCTGGATGAGCCGTTTGCCCTGATGGCGAGTCGGGACACCGATCCGGCCAAGCGCCTGGCGCACTGGAAGGCGGCAGCCGAGCGCAATCCGCGCAATGCCTCGTATTGGCGGGCGCTTGCTGAAGGATACCTGTCCGACAACAACTTCGCAGAGGCTGCCAAAGCCTGGGACCGTGGGGCCCAGGCTGCGACCGACCCAGCGGAACGCGCGCGCATGCTCCAGGCCCGCGCCTCCATCGAACAACAGAGATTGGATTTCGAGGAAGCCAAGCGCCGCAAAGAGGCCGCCGATGTGGAGAAACTCAAACAGCAGGCGCAGGCGGACCTGCATGCGCTGGAAGAGAAGTACCGCGAGCCCGGGGCGAAACAGGAAAAGCCGGTGCCGTGGTCGGACTTCCCCCGACCCTCCGGGAAAGTGATCGGAATTTTGAAGCAGGTAGACTGCCTCGGCACGAAAACGCGCGTGGTGGTCGAAGGGGACGACCGCAAAATCGCGAAGCTGCTACTGACCGACCCGGGCAAGGTTGCGATTATCGGCGGCGGCGAGCAGACTCTGAACTGCGGCCCGCAGAAGGCGCGGCGTGTGACCATCGAATATTTTCCGAAAAACGACTCGCGCCTGGCAACGGCAGGCGAGATTGCCACGATCGAGTTTCAGTGAAAGCTGCTGATCGCTGGCGCCAGGATCGCCGACGCCACTGGATTGAGCCAGCGCTTGGCAAGCGCCGATGACGCCGCTACCATAGAATCTTTGTGAACCGGCCGCTCGATGTCACGCGTTTCCGCTGGCTGGCACTATCTATTTTCGTTCTCTCAACAGGCATTAACTATCTGGACCGGCAGACGCTCGCCACACTGGCGCCACTGGTTCGCGGCGAGTTTGGGCTCTCGAACACAGATTATGGACTATTGCTGACGGCGTTTTCGGTAGCTTATTCGGTGAGCGCGCCTTTCATGGGCATGCTGATCGATCGCATGGGCCTGAACCGCGCGCTGCCACTGGCGGTGGCGGTGTGGTCCTCGACCGGAATCGCCACCGCGTTCACGCAAGGGATCGGCGGCCTGGCCGCTTGCCGCGCGGTGTTAGGAGCGACGGAAGCAGCCGGAATACCTGCGGCTGGAAAGGCCATCCACCAATATCTAAAACCCGCGGAACGGGCGCTGGGCAACGCTATCAACCAGGCTGGAGTGAGCCTTGGCATGGTGCTGGCGCCGCCAGTGGCCACTCTGGTGGCGGTTCGCTGGGGTTGGCGACAGGCCTTTCTCGTAACCGGCGCGCTGGGCCTGGCATGGATTCCTTTGTGGAACTGGGTCTCGCGGTGGCCGGGTGCCGAGCCTCTGCCGCCACCTGCGCCTGGGGCGGAGTGGGGGATTCTGCGCGATGGCTCGCTATGGGCATTCGTGGCGGCTAACGCCCTGGCCATGACTCCGTACTCACTATGGACCAACTGGACGACTCTGTACCTGGTGGATGCGCATCATCTGACCCTTACCGAAGCAAACTGGTACGCATGGATCCCGCCGGTTTTTGCAGTTGCGGGCGGGTTGGCGGGAGGGTGGCTCTCACGGCGGTTCGTTACACGCGGCTTCGCCCCGCCGCGGGCGCGCGTTCAAGTGTGCCTCGCGGCCTCGATGCTGGCGCTGGCGACAGCCCTGGTTTCCCTCGCGCCCACGGCAGCCTGGGCTTTGGCTGGGATTTCGCTCAGTATTTTCGCGGTCTCGGCCTTCAGCGTTAACATGTACTCGTTGCCCCTCGATGTCTATGGCGGCGCCCGTGCCGCGTTCGCTGTTTCCGTGCTGGTGGCTTCGTACGGAGCGGTTCAGGCCATTCTTTCTCCCATTTTCGGGAAGGTCATCGACACTTACGGATACGGTCCCGTTGCCACGGCGTCGGCAATTACGCCCCTGGCGGCTTCCTGGGTATTAAGGCGGACGAGGCCCGGTGAAGCAATGGCTTAAGAAGTGGATCTTCCGGCTGCTAGGCAAAGATCCCGAGGCTGTGGTGGTCACGTTTTACACCGGGGATCCGGAACTGTGCCGGCGCATGGAGGAAGAAGTGATGTCCCTGGTGCCGGAACGGCGTCACTTCGTGGTCACCGAGGATAGTTGGCCGGCGCTGAGACGCGAGTTGATGCGCTACCGGATTGGCTTGGCCGTGGTAATGCTGACGCGCCGCCGCAACCTGCTGCGGCGGGCGGCGTATCGCCTCGCACCGCGCAAGATCCTGGCCTATAACTCGCGCCTGGAACGGCACCATCTGCGAATCGACCTTGCTTCGTTTCTCTTTTGGCGCGGCGTGCCGCTGGACCGGATCTTTCTGCGCCCGTGGTGGTGGCCGTGGCCCAAGCGTGATCATTCGGAGGAGCCGCGGGATTACCGCGTCCTGCAGGGGCGGCCATGCACCGACGGGCGGCGCCGCGTGGCGGTGCTCTCGCCTTACCTGCCGTATCCGCTGGCACACGGGGGCGCGGTGCGAATCTTCAATCTGCTGCGCGAAATCGCGTGCGGATTTGACGTGGAGTTGTTCGCTTTCACTGACAGCGAGCAATTGGAAACCGCGCCGCTACTGCAGTTCTGCGCGCGCGTGGTGCTGGTGCGGAAGCCGCGGTATCGGGAGCCGCACTGGTCAACACTGTTGCCCCCGGAAATACATGAGTTTCGCTCACGGGCCATGCAAAGAGCGCTCGCGGTTGAGCGGCGTGCATTCGGTTTCGAGCTGCTGCAGGTGGAGTACACGCAACTGGCGGAGTACGGCGGAGACGTGCTTGTCGAGCACGATATCACCTTCGATCTTTTCCGCCAGGTGGCGCGACGAGATCGCACTCTGGCCTCGCGATGGGATTATTTGCGATGGCGCCGATTTGAAAAGCGCGCTGCAGGCCAGTACCGAGCCTTGGTTGTCATGTCGAAAAAGGACGCGGAACTGCTCGCTGCGAGCGCCAAGCCAGCGGAAATACTTCGGCTCACCGTCATCGAGAATGGGGTGGATCTCGAACGCTTCCAGCCGCAGCCGGAAATGCCTGGCGACGAACTACTTTTCATCGGCTCGTTCCGGCATTTTCCGAACGTCTTGGCGTATCGTTTTTTTACGGAACAGGTCTGGCCGCTCCTACACCACCATTTCCCGAAGGCGAAGCTCACGGTAGTCTGCGGCCCCGATCACTTGCTCCATTGGAAGGCTTTCACGGACACGCCCGAACCCCGCCAGGAGGAGCGCATCCGCCTGCTCGGCTTCGTCGCCGATGTGCGTCCACTTTATGTCCAAGCCAACGTGGTGCTGGTCCCGACTCCGGTTTCAGCGGGCACCAACGTTAAGGTGCTGGAAGCCATGGCAATGCAGCGAGCCGTCGTCTCGACGTCCTGCGGCTGCGCGGGGATGGACCTCATCCATGGCGAGAGTGTCTGGGTAGGGGATACGGCGGAAGCCTTCGCGGAAGGGGTGAGCGAATTGCTTGCCAATCCCCGGCGTCGCGCAGCCTTGGCGCTTGACGCTTATCGCCACGTTGCGCAAAGATTCGACTGGCGTAAAATCGGCTTCAGACAGCGAGATCTCCTCCGGGAAATGCTAGAAGAACGACCGGAGCCGAGATAGGGTGGTCAGCGCTTCATGCAGTCCGGGTCCTTTGGGCTTCCGCCATTTTGGCCATATATGCTTCCATGCGTTTCTTCATTTCGGCGGGGGCGACGTCCTCCTTGTGGGTGCCCAGTGACCATGCGTGGCCGAACGGGTCCATCACCTTCCCGTATCGATCACCCCAAAACATATCCGCGGGCTGCGCAGTCGCCTTTGCTCCCGCGGCAGTCGCTTTCTGAAAGGCTGCATCCACGTCCTATAGGCGCTCTCCGGCAAGTGTTCGAGCGAGCGCCAGCAGGATAGGCCAGTTCAGCGGGTCTGTCGCGCGGTGTCGGTTTCCGAACGGGCATCGCCACGCTTGATTTGGGCGCGCCGGCGTCCACTCTCCAGGTTAGCGGCCGCTTTTTCTTTGGCGGCTTCGCTGATCTCAATATGATTGGCCACAGCCACCGCCCCCGAGCTTTTGGCCAGCCGCGTGGCTACGCCCTTGTGTTGTATAACGTTGGTCTTGCCCTCGAAGGTGGCGACGCCGCCTTGCACGTGCACCTGGAACTTCTCGACCCCGATCTTCGATTTGGCAAGCCGGGCGCGAATTTCCTTCTCGATTTCCGCGTCCGATTTCGCAGGCGCCGGGCCCGATTTCGCCCGGACGGGGCCGGCTTTCGCCAGTGCGGCCGAAGGAGCCGAGGATGCCGGCCGGGGAGACGTGGCCGGTGTTGTCGCGGCGCCGGCGGTCGCAAGGATGGCGGGAATAACCGCAATAACGAGTAGATTGCGCATATTATCCTAAGTCCTCCGGCATCAGCTTGATTCTCAGGAATCTGTGTTACAGTGAGTTTCTCAAAGGCCATAGTCGGTCCAAATGCCCGAACAGATCCTGTTACAGGGGAAAATCCTGGGCACAGAGGAATTTCTGCTGGCCGGTTCGATGGAAGGACGCGGTACTGAGGGGCGTTCTCCGCGTTCCGCCGGCGAAGATGTGCTCGCGGGGCGGTCGCAGTGGATCACTCTGCTCTCCGAGGTCCTGCCGCGCGCGCTCCTGTCGGAACTGCGCCTGGCGCGGATTCTGCTGGGCTCGAGCGGCGGCGGCCAGTTCCTGATCGTCCTACCCGGCGAATTCCATGAGCCCGCCGAGAAATTTCTGCGCGCCGCGGCAGGCCAGATCCGCGAGCTGAGCAGCGGCTACGTAAACCTGATCTGGGGTATCACGGATAACCTGGGCGACTGGGCGGTCATTCGCAAACGCCTCAACGATGACTTGCACCGCAAGCGGAACACGCCTTTGGCCGGCTCCAACGGGCACAATTTCGCACCGTTCGATGCTTCCCTGAACCCCGAAGCGGACGCTTACTTCGCGCGGGAACTGGGGGCGAAGGTGCGGCAGGCGTCGCGCATTGGTTGGTCGTCTTCCGACCCCGGCAAAGTCATTGCCGGAGAAGGCCAACACACCTGGAGCGTGAGTTCGAACCTCTCCCCGGATTCCATCATGCTGGCCCGCCATGCCGCCCCTTCCGACGACGGAAAATCCGTCGCGCCCGTGCAGTCGCTGGCCCGCCGCGCGCAGGGGCGTTCCATCTGGGGCGTTTTGCGCGGCGATGTGGACCACTTTGGCCTGCGGCTCCGCCGGGTGCACAGTATTGAAGAGCACGTGCCCCTCTCGGTTCTTTATAAGCAGTTCTTCGCCGGCGAGCTCGAAGTACAATGCTCCCTGCCGGAGTTCTGGCGGAAGGTGAGCATCATTTATGCCGGCGGCGATGACTTTGCGGTTTACGGCGCATGGGATGCGTTGATCGCGCTGGCGAGGGAGATGCAGCGGCTGTTTCACCGCTTTACCGAGGAAAATTTGAAGGAATACCCAGGCGCGGAGGGCAAAACCATATCCATGGCCATCGCACTGGCGCCGGAGACCTATCATCCGCTGGCGGCCGTATACAAGGAGGCCGGGCGCAATCTTGACCTGGCTAAAGCGGCCGATAAGGACTGCATCTATTTGCTTGGCCGGATTCTCGAATGGCGACACCTCAACGACGCCGCCGAGCTAAAAGACACGGTAACAAGGCTGGTTCACGATTTTCGTATGTCGCGACAGTTCCTCTATCAATTGAGAAACCTGTACCAGCACGAAGCGCACGAGCCGGCGCTACAGCCCGGGGTAGGGCAGGCGCTTTCGTCTGCCAAATCCGATGCTCCGCTTTTGCAGCGCACCTGGCGGTTTCAGCGGCGCTTTAACCGCATTCTGAGTGGGACTCGCGACCGCGAATTTCAAAAGCTGCGCGCGCACCTCATTAATGAATTGGTGGGGCGCAAATCCGCCGAAGTCAAGCTGCGGCCCGCGGGTCTGGTAGCTCTGGAATGGGCCAGACTGGTAACCGAAGGATAAAGAGAAGGTAGGACAGGCCTTCTGGCCTGTCATCTTGTTGCGAAGGACAAAAGAATGGCGCAAGAGCAGGAAACACGCCCGGGCGGCCCTCCCGCCCGCGAGAACCGTCCGCCGCGCGAAGGGCGGGGCCCTCGCGAGGGTGGAGACCGCGGCGATAGAGGCGAACGAGGGGAGCGATTTGGAGACCGCCGCGGTGGTGACCGCGGCCGTCCCGAGGGCCCTCCGGAGATCGAGCTGGATAAGCTGATCGGCGACAGCCTTTACCTGGACAATCAGGCTCACGCAATCGTCAGCCGCATGCGCGACATGGATTCCGGCACCAAAAGCCAGTTGCGGCGGCTCTACAGCGCTGTGCGCCGCGCCGTTCGCGCCCCCGAAAATGAGCGCCAGCACGAGTTCGTCATGCTGCGCGCGCGTCTGGCCTACACCATTGCCCGCCACGGCTTGCGCAGTCTCGATCAACTCGAAAAACTGCTGCTCCAGGTGACGCGCAAGAACGACACTCGCGGCTACGAGCGGTTCAAAGATCTTTTCGAGGCCATTGTGGCCTATAACGAGTGAGGCCTCTCGCGGCCCGACATGAGGAGGCCATTCATGGCCAATGAGCAAAAATGAGTGCACACACCCCCCAAACTGAGCTGAGACTGATCGGCAAACTGATCCTCGAGGGCGATCTGCGTTGCGAGACCGGCCTGCATGTGGGCGCCGGCAAGGGGTCGCTGGAGATTGGCGGCTCCGATAACCCGGTGGTCAAGGATGCCTTCGGGCGGCCGTACATACCTGGCAGTTCGCTGCGAGGGAAGGTTCGGTCGCTGCTGGAGCAGTCCTCCGGGCTCGCCGTCCCATCGGAGCTGGTCTATCTCTCGAGGCGAAAAGGGCAGGAAGTCCGAATTCACCAGAGCGACCGCCCGGATGACGAGATCTGCCTCCTGTTCGGCCGCAACCCTGGCCGCATGGAGCGGGTGCAGGGCGAGACACTGGAGACTTCGCTGGCCACACCAGCGCGCCTGGCCGTTTTCGATGCCCAGCTGGATCCCGACAGCATCACCCCGCAAATGCGCGAAAACCTGGATGACGAGCTTACGGAGGTGAAAAGCGAAAATGCTATCGACCGCATCACTTCGCAGGCTAATCCACGCACCCTTGAGCGCGTGCCCTCGGGCGCCCGCTTTCGAACCAGGTTCGTAGTGGATGTGCTCTGCGAGGAGGATGCTCCGCTGCTGCTCCGCCTGCTCGAGGGTCTACGGCTCCTCGAAGACGATACCCTCGGCGGCGGCGGATCACGCGGAAGCGGGCGGATCAGTTTCTCGGGACTCCGCCTGCTCTGGCGGAGCCGCTCCTATTACGCGGGAAGCGCCGCGGAGAAGGAAATCGCCGCCGGGGCCAGCCTGGGCAACATACAGAGCGCCGTGAACGAATCCGCCTTCGCCTTCCTCCGCGAGGAGTCATGAATCCGGCCCTGCTGATTAAGCTGAGGCCCACCGGGCCTTGGCGCATCGGGCCGGATTCAGGCGCGCGGAACCAGGTAGACGCCATTTATCACAGCGATACACTCTACGCCGCCGTGACTTCCGCCATGTTGCGCCTGGGATCGCTCCAGGACTGGCTGGCGGCCACGGCCAGCGGCATTCCGTCGCTGTGTTTCAGCTCCTGCTTCCCGTTTCTGGACGAGATCGGATTCGTTGTGCCCCCGAGAACGATCTGGCCGCCATCTTCGCCTGCGCTGCTTTCGGCGCGCGTTCGTTGGAAGAGCGCACGCTTCGTGCCGCTTGGTATTGTCCAGGGACTGTTGGCCGGCCAGCCGTTGGGCGAAGAACAGTGGGCGGTCGATGGCCCCAGCGGTTGCCTGGTGCCGGCGGGCCGCACAGGGCCGTTTCGTCCGGGACTGCGCTTCAACGCCGCCGTCGATCGCCTGACGGGAGCCGCGGAGAGACATTCGGTTGCGTGCCTCGAGTTTCGCCCCGGCGCGGGGCTCTGGACGTTAGTCCGCTTCGCGGATCAGCAGGCTCGCGACCGCTGGCTCGATCCCATCAAGACCGCCTTGCGCCTGCTCGCCGATAGCGGCTTCGGGGGCGAGCGCTCTCTGGGCTGGGGCCGCGCCGAAGTACCCGAATTCGTCGAAGGCAGGTTCCCCGACATGATCCTTGGCGTCGAACGGAGTCACGACCATGAGGGGGCGGTCGCTTCGGCTGTTTCTGAACCTGAGCAGGTGGGGCTGGCGCTTCCGCCTACCAACGCTGAACAATTGCCCCCCAAGGTGGGGCAGGCGCTCCCTGCAAACGCCGAAGAGAGCCAGCCGCCCCCAATCCCCGAACCCGAGGTGGGGCAGGTGGTTCCGCCTGCCGACGCCGAACAAGCGACCGGTCAGGAGGCCACAGAGCCGCTTCCGCCTGCCAATTCCGAAGAGAGCCAGTCGTCCCCAATCCTCGAACCCGAGGTGGGGCAGGCGGTTCCGCCTGCCGATGCCCAACAAGCGACCGGTCAGGAGGCCACAGAGCCCCTTCCGCCTGCCAGCGGCGAGCACGCCGCCGAAACCCCGATCCCCGATCTCCAGCCCCCATCACCCGATGCGTTGCCCTCCCAAGCTCACGCCGCCGAACCGGCGGTTGGCCCCCGGCCCCCGGCCCCCCATTGGCTCCTGTCCCTGTTCACCCCCGCGTCCAACGATTCGATCGATTGGACTCGGGGAAACTACACCGTTCTCATTCGCGGCGGCCGTGTAGAAGCCCCGGCCCGCTCGGGTGATCTGAAACGCCAACTCCAAATGGTCGCGGAGGGATCGGTGCTATATGCGGCTTCGGCCCCGCGCGGCTCCGCGCCCGACGTCGCTCCGGAGGGTTTTGCCCACCCCGTCTTCCGTGCGGGTTTCGCGGTTTCCATTCCAATACCAGAGCCGGCCGGGGGAGTACAAACGCCTGCCGCCCCGCCAATCGTTAAGGTCAGCTGATGCGCTACCGTCTCACCTGTCTTACGCCCCTATTGGTCGGCGATGGCCGTAAGCTGGCGCCCATCGACTACATGGTGTGGAAGGACCACGTGAATGTGCTCGACCAATGGCGCATCTTTCGCCTGCTGGCCAAGGGCCCGCGCCTCGACGGATACCTTGCCCAGCTCAAGAAAGCCGACAAGCTCGATTTCGCCTCCTGGGGCGGTTTCGCTCAGAATTTCGCCGGCCGCAGAATTCCATTTGAAAGCCCCGCCTATGCCGGCTATTGGAACCGCGCGATGGGCGAGAGTTTGCATATCCCCACGTTTGCCGCTAATTCTTCCGGACCCTATTTGCCCGGCACGGCTCTCAAGGGAGCGCTCCGCACCGGCATGGTGTTCGCCCACTGGCGGGAAGGCATGCTGCAGGACGTGCTAAACCGCGTTAAAGGCGAACGCATCCCCCGGCGTCCCGCGGAACTTGTCGAAGACCAGGCCCTGGGCTCGCCCGGTTCCAGTCGCATGCGCTTTGTCAGCGCCGCCGATTCCGCGCCGGTGGATACGTCGCAATTCAAGGTCTACCTCTTGCGCGTTTCCACCTTGCAGCCCCGTGGCGGCCAGTACGCTCTCGCATGGAAGCAGAGTCCTCGCGGTTCCGTCGAGGGCTCGCGTCCCGAAGACAGCACGCCCGTATTCGCCGAGATGGCGCCGCCCGGGGCGGCGTTCGAGGGTGTCTGGACGGAGAAGAATTTTTTCCTTCAGCCTGAGATACGCCGCGGCGTGCGCTGGCCCGAATCGTTCGACCGCACCAGAATTTTTGAGGCTGCCAATATTTACGCGGCCGGCTTGCTGGCGGTACAGCGCCAGTACGCGGCGATGGCGGGCCTCGCCCTTCTTGACAAGAGTCTCGAGCAACTGGAGCAGAGGCTTGCCCGGGCACGCGAGAGCCGTGCCTGCCTGGTGAACCTCGGGTGGGGCGGAGGCCTGCTCACCAAGAGTTCCTGGCTCGACACGACCAACGCGGATTACCGTCAAATCCTCCAGCAATTCTCGCTTTATAACCGCGCGCTTTCCAGCAATCTGCCGTTTCCTAAAACGCGCCGCATCGTGTTCCTGAACAACAAGCCGGCCACGCTGCCCGGTTGGGCGGAACTCAGCGTGGACTAGCGCGAGCCCTGATAGCGCCGGCGATCTTGTCGCCGGCCCGCGCCGCCTCCTAGCCGACGATCCCGCATTTGTCACATTGTTTGCGGCGAACGGCGATTCGTCCACGAGCGCCGTAACAATTATTCAGCGTTTATCGGTGTTCATCGGCGGCTTGGTTCTTACTTATAGGTCTTGCTGAACCCATTGCGTGTGTTCAGCACGGTGAACGAGCCATCCTGGCGCGCCGAAAGCTTGATCCAGTAGGCCGTCCCATTATGAGCCGGCGGGGGCGGCGCGCCGGGGCCCGGCAATGGCGCCTGCATGGGAGCGATCGGCATTGCCGGCTGCTGGTCGTCAACGGTGTTGGCAATGAACATCCCCGGCACCGTGTATTCCTGCCCGCTAAGCAGCGAGAAATGAAGCTGCCAGAGATCTTCGAGACCGGGTGAGGAGTGTACGGTCTTCATCACCTCGGGCTCGCCGCCTTTGCGGGTTCCGTCGTTCATGATGGCCACACGGGGATGCAGGGCGTGCACCAGGACTTCGGAATTGGAGCTGGATTGCCCGTGGTGCAAACCCAGCAGCACGTCTACCGTGCCGATGCGGTTGTTGGGACACATCAGCTCGAACTCCATGTTCTTGGTCAGGTCCCCCAAGTGGATCGTACGGAATTTGCCGTAGCTCATGAATATACCCACCGACATTGGATCTTCGGCATTGTTGTCCCCGGGCTTGAAACTGGCGCAATAGGGGTTGGGCACGCCTGCGCCTGGCAGGGGATTCTTTATAGTTTGGCCGGCCGATGTCACCACACGAACATCGACGCTCTGCATGATGATCCTGTCATTCGGTTTAGCCACGGTGTGCTTCGCGTTGGCATAAAGCTTTGGATAGGTTTTTTCGAGAAAAGTATCGGCCAGCTCGCCCGGCTGCACATTGGGGCCGTGGTCGATGAACTCGCGAATCGGGACTTTGGCGGCCAGCTCGGCGAGGCCGCCGAAATGATCGCCGTGCCAGTGGGTGATGATCACGTGGTCGATTTGCTGCAAGCCGGCATCCTTAACCGCTTCCATGATGCGGCCCGCATCGCGAGGCGCCGCAGCTCCAGCGTTGCCCGTGTCCATGAGCAGCGATTCGTGGTAAGGCTGCGAAACAAATAGTGTAGCGTTGCCGCCCTCGACATCGATCACGTAAACATCCAGGGATCGCGTCTGAGCTCGCGCGGAACTACCTATGGATAACAGCAAGGCAAAGGTCAGAGCCGAAATCACTGCCAGGGTTCGACGCATTATGTTCTCCTTGAAGGCCGGCGTCCGCATCCTCTATTTGCCCACCAGGTGCGGTCCGCTGCGGTCGTTTTCATTGCAGATAAACTCGATCAACTCCGTTTCCGGCATCAAGCGCTGCTTGATTTTGACGGTCCAGGGCCTGCTGTACACGTGCGGGTCTTCCACGGTGATATCGATTTCCAGGTTGCCGTAATTCACGCGCCGGAACCGCTCAGTCATTTTTCCGCTGTTCGTCAGCGGGCTGCCCTCGACATCCAGCCACACATCGTCCCGGAAGCCGGTGGTCTCCACAACCAGCGTGTCGCCGTCCCAGTGGCCAACTGAGTATCCGTACCACCAGGGCTGCGCGTCGGGCTTGGGCAGAGAGCGGCCGTCGAGGAAAATTTGCCGGATGCCGGCCTGCGCCTCGTATAGGATGACAATCAGGTTAGGGTTCTGGATGATTTTCCTCGGCTGGGGATGGGTGTGCAGTTGCATCAGGCCGAGCGGCAGGCAGTGAGCGTCAGGGTTATCCTTGTTGTTTTCGGCCGCTCGCCGCTGTCGCAGTTCGGCCGCCATTGGCAGGAACGGCAACCCGTCCTTGAGTGTCGTGCCGATATTGAAAAACTGGCTCAGCCGCGGATTGAAGCGCTGGTTCGGTCCCAAGCCGGTGCCCGTGTCGGGGGGTGGCGGCGCTTGCGCCCCATCCGGGCCCTGAGTGTTTCGGAATTCCCAAATGCCGGAAAGATCCGGCTTGCCGTCCGGAGTCTTAGGCGCGGGCGCTTCCAGGTTGACCTTTCCATCTGCCGTTCGGGGCGCCCCGGCTGCACGATATGTAGGCCATTGGGCCGCCAGGTATCCTGGAATTGCAGCCAGCACGGCTGCCGCCGCAACCGGGTTCACGCGAGTCGTCATTCTTAGCATCCTACTCCAACCGGTAACGGTCCAGCGCATGAGTTCGATCCCCGCGGTGCGCTGCTTTCGATTGCCCCCGCGCTACAATCGTACTTATATGCTTCGCGGCCTGTTTGTGCTGCTTGCTTCCCTGGCCGTCGCCTTCGCCCAAAAGCAACCCTTCGATGTCAGCGCGCTGCTCTCGTTGAAGCGCATTGCCGATCCGCAGATCTCCCCCGATGGCCGCTGGGTAGCGTTCACAACCACCACCATAGATATCGCGGCCAATAAAAAGCCGCAGCAGATCTTGGTCGTTCCCCTGGCCGGCGGAACACCGCGCCAGATCACGCACGATGGGGAAAGCAATCAGCGCGCCCGCTGGTCGCCCGATTCCAAGCGAATCGCCTATGTCTCCGACCGCAGCGGCTCCCAGCAAATCTGGCTGATGGATCCCGACGGCGGAAATGCCAAGCAAGTCACTAATTTCGCCGCCGAGGCCGATGGCGTTCTGTTCTCACCCGACCGAAAGAACCTGGTCTTCACTTCCAGCGTCTATCCCGACTGCGGCGCCGATGACGCCTGCAACAAAAAGAATCTCGAAGCTGAAAAAACTGACCCCGTCAAAGCGCGTGTTTATACCGATCTCCTCTACAGGCACTGGACTTCCTGGCAATCCCGCCGCCGCAGCCATCTGCTCACCGTGGCCGTGGAAGGCGGCGCTCCCCGCGATCTGACCCCCGGCACGCGCGATGTCCCGCCGTTTTCTCTGGAGGGCATCGACGACTACGACATCTCTCCCGATGGCAACGAGGTCTGTTATTCGATGAACGCCGACCCCGTCCCTGCCACCAGCACAAACACCGATCTCTACGTGGTCCCGATCGCCGGTGGCCAGACTCGCAAAATCACGGCCACACCCGGTGCGGATGTCAGCCCTCGCTATTCTCCCGACGGCAAATACCTGGCTTGGCGCGCCCAGTTCCGCGCAGGCTACGAGAGCGACCGCTGGCGCTTGATGGTGCTCGAGCGCGCCAGCGGCAAGGTCTCCAATCTGACGGAAAATCTCGATCGCTGGGTGACCAACTTTACCTGGGCGCCCGATTCTACTGGCCTCTTCTTTACCACTGTGGATCGCGGCCGCCAAGCCATTCAGTTGATCCCGGTCACCGGCGGGGCGGTCCGTCTCGCCGCCGGTGGAGACAGCGTGCTCGATGAGATGCAGCTCACCCGCGATGGCAAGACCATGGTCTACACGCAGCAGACGGGCGCCTCTCCCGCGGAAATCTACCGGGCGTCTTCGGCCGGCGGCACGCCGGCTGCGCTCACTCACCTGAACGATGCTATCCTCGACAGCCATCAGTTGACGCCGCTCGAAGAACTTTGGACCGATTGCGAGGATGGCGCCCGCGTGCAGAGCTTCGTCGTTAAGCCGCCCGGTTTCCGCGAGGACGCGAAGTATCCGGCGATTCTGCTCATCCACGGCGGCCCGCAGGGTTTTTGGGGCTACGATTGGACCTATCGCTGGAACGCCCAGGTCTTCGCCGCCGCGGGCTATGTCGTTGTCGAAGCAAATCCCCGTGGTTCCATCGGTTACGGCCAAAAGTTCGTGGACGAAATCAATGGCGATTGGGGCGGCCGCGCATTTGACGACCTGATGGCCGTCACCGACCACATGCTCGCGCTGCCCTACGTCGATGGCAGCCGGCTCGCCGCCGCTGGCGCCTCTTATGGCGGCTACATGGCCGACTGGATTCAGGGCCATACGCAGCGTTTTAAGGCGGTCATTTCGCATGCAGGCGTTTACAATCTCACCAGCGAATTCGGCGCCACCGAAGAGCTGTGGTTTCCCATCTGGGAAATGGGCGGCACTCCCTGGGAGAAGCCCGAAGCCTATGAAAAATGGTCGCCCAGCAGTTACGTGAAGGACTTCCACACTCCCATGCTGGTGAGCGCCGGCGAGCTGGATTTTCGCGTGCCATACACGCAGTCGCTCGAGCTTTTCACCGCGCTGCAACTTCAAAAGGTTCCCTCCAAGCTGGTGATTTTTCCCGATGAAGGTCATTGGATTCTGAAGCCGGGCAACAGCATGCTCTGGTATAAGACCTTCATCGACTGGTTCGACACTTGGGTGAAGAATGACTCGAAGAGAGTAAAGGTGGAGAATTGAAAGCAATCGTAGCTCTCGTCCTCGTTCTGGCCCTCTCAGCGGGCGTTCTCGTTGCCTTGTCCGGCGGCACGCAGCTCAGCATCAACCCACCCGTTAAGTCGGTCGGCCTCACCACTCCGGTCACCGTGCGTCTGGCTAACCCGCACGGCGTGCGCCGCGTTGCGGCCTACCTCGAGCAGGATGGAAGCCGGTATTCCGTTTTCGATAGGACCAGCCCTGCCCACCGCTTCCTCTGGCAGCGGCACGAGGCGCCGCAAACCCTCACCTTCGAGGCTGGCAAAAACAAAGCGCCCAATCTGAAAGAAGGCAAGGCGCGCCTGGTGGTCGAGGTTGTCTCGAATGATTTTCGCGGCGCTACCAGCACCGCGTCCTCGGACGTTAATGTTATTCTTTCCGAACCCCGCGTTATCCCCGACAATCTCCAGCACTACATCAACCAGGCCGGCATGGAACTGATAACTTTTACCGCCAGCGGCTCGTGGGACGAAGCCGGAGCCAAGGTTGGCCCACACAGCTTCCGCAGTTTCGCACTCCCCGGCGGCGACCCGAATCATCGTTTCTCGATGTTCGCGTATGCCTGGGACCTCCCGCCGAATTTGACTCCAGCCGTCTACGCACGCAACGCGGCCGGCACCGAGGTTGCTGCCTCGTTTTGGTTCAAGCTGTTTCCAAAGAAATTCCGCGAGCGGGATTTTGTCCTGACGGATGAGTTGATGGACAAGCTCGTCCACAACATCGATCCCGCGGGCACTCTGGCGCCCGGGCCCGATCTTCTGTCGCGCTTTCTCAAGATCAACGGCGAAATGCGCCGTAAGAACAACCAGCAGCTTGCCGATCTGCGCTTCAAGACCGAAGAGAAGATCCTATGGAATGGCCCCTTTATCCACTACGGCAAGGAAGAGGCCAATTTCGCCGACGTCCGCGACTACATGTACAAGGGCAAGAAGGTGGACCGGCAGGTCCACCTCGGCTTCGATCTCTCCGACGTCGCCAGCGCGCCTGTGAATGCCGCTAACGACGGCCGCATAGTGTGGGCCGATAATCTTGGCATCTACGGCAACTGCATCGTGCTCGATCACGGCTATGGGCTGCAGTCCATTTACGGCCACCTCTCACGCATCGACGTGAAACCCGGCGAGATGGTGAAAAAGGGCGGCAAGATGGGCATGGCCGGCTCGACCGGCCTCGCCGAAGGTATCCACGTCCACTTCGGCATGCAGATCGATGGCGTCCAGATCAACCCACGCGAATGGTGGGACGAGCACTGGATTCACGACCGCATCCTGAGCAAACTGCAAGTCGGTCAATAAGGGTGGTGCGGGCGCTTCCGCTTGCCAAATGCTCTGCCCTTGTAACGCCGGTAGCCATTACCCCGGTGCTGCTCCGCTGCTCAGGGTCGCGTCGCGGGATCCCAGTGTTCGTCGGCTTTCCCGTCTTTGATCCTCCAGGTGTCGAACCAGGTGGTTGTGTACTCCTGGCCTTTCGAGTCCTTGCGCGCGGCGGCACTAATTACAGTGACCAGGTCTCCATCCGCCACTACCGCAACCACCGGGGCTTCGAGCTTGTCGCAGGTGGCCTTCTTCGGACGGGTCCCGAAAAATTTCACGACCGGTTCCAGCCCCGATTGCACATTGGGGTTGTGCTGGTGATATTCGTTCGTCAGCCACTTGCCTGCTTCATCCCAGTGATTGCACTGGAGCAAATCTTTCTCGATGTGATACGCCACTTGCTTCATGGCGTCCAGCTTCTTGTTCTTGTCATGGAATAGCGAATCGGGGTCCGCAGCCCCTTTTACCGGCTCCTGTGCAAATACGGGAATGCCCGCCAGCACCAAGCCGCAAACCAGCAATTGAATTCTCATGGGAACCAAATTAGTCGGCCTGTTCACACCCTGTCAAGACGTGGCGGTAGGAGCGGGGAGTGGCGTCGGGGACGAGTTGATCCCGCAGCTTTTTACGACGAGATGAGGCGAAGGTGTGGGGCTATTTTGACTCGATTTTGGCGGGGACGGTGTCGGAAATATGGAAAGTAGTTTAAAATCAAGGAAGCTTCAGATGTCGGGGCGTAGCGCAGCCTGGTAGCGCACCTGCCTTGGGCGCAGTTCGGTTCTCTCCACGGCTTCTTTCGGCTTACATCCACTTTCAAGGTTTTCAACAACTTGGGGAATCTGCTTTTCGCTCAAAGCTATCTCCAATCGCTACGATGCTAGGAGTTTTGGCACGGTTTTGACACGGTACCATCGCTGAACGTGCCGATGTCGGATTTGAATAAGGGATCAAGCCTTGACCCTTTCGACCACCGAAGCAATCCGTTGGGAGCATCACGATGCGCGAGCCTCGCGAATCCCATCCCTTGCGTCATAGGGGCTACGCTTTTGGCACTCGAGGCAGCGGCTCTCCGGCAAGACCCTTCCTGACGAGCTCGGCTAGAAATTCTGCTAACGGCGCGATGTCCTCTCCAACGCTGGCCTTCTCGAGAGCGGCCATGTAGGTGTTGCGCGAGGAGAGCGGTATGACCGTCCACGGGTACCCGCCCGCCGCCAGCATGACATTCATAAGGAAGCGCCCCATTCGCCCATTGCCGTCCATGTACGGATGGATGTAGACGAAT
>CAZKVF010000396.1:0-33680 GCA_964556085.1 uncultured Solibacteraceae bacterium | reverse complement strand
ATAACGACTGGAACCGGCAAAAGGTGCTGGAGCGGCTCTCGACGGTCACCCTACCCGAGAATCTGCAGCCCCAGATCGGCAGCGATTACAGCCCTGTTGGTCAGATTTTCTGGTATACGCTGCACAGCACTAATCCTCGTTTCGATTTGATGGAGCTGAAAGCTCTCCAGGACTGGGTACTCGAGAAGCAGTTCAAATCGGTGCCCAACGTGGTGGATGTAGTGAGCTTCGGCGGGGCCACGCGCGAATACCAGGTGCGCCTCGATCCAAACAAGCTGGTTTCTTATGGCTTGAGCATCGAGCAGGTCAAGCAGCAACTGGCTAATAATAACGTCAACGCCGGCGGCAGCTTTATCGAGGCCGGGCTGCAGCAGATTAACGTGCGCTCAGTGGGGCTTTACCAGCACGTGAACGATATCGGGCAAACGTTTATCAAAGCGCAGAATGGAACGCCGGTGCCGATCAGCGCTTTGGGGACGATCGTCGAAGGGCCCAAGATCCGTCTGGGCAAGATCGGGAAGGCGATCCACCGTGCTGATGGCAAGATCCTCGACAACGATGACGTCGTAGAGGGCATTGTGCTCCTGCGTAAGGGCGCCGAGTCCGATGCCACTTTGGACGGGATCCACGAAAAGGTGAAAGAGCTGAACCAGCGGATTCTTCCGCGCGGCGTTCAGATCGTGCCCTTTCTCGACCGCAGCAACCTGGTCCACTACACCACCCACACGGTGCTCGATAACCTCACAGAAGGCATCATCCTCGTCACGATAATTTTGTTTCTTTTCTTGGGCAATGCGCGGGGCGCATTGATCGTGGCGCTGACCATTCCGTTCTCCTTGCTTTTTGCCTCCATCTGCCTCGATCTGCGCAAGATTCCGGCGAATCTGCTGTCGCTCGGCGCGCTGGATTTCGGCATGGTCGTGGATGGCGCGGTGGTCATGGTGGAGAACATCGTGCGGCACCTGGGACGCCGCAACGGCGAGGCGAGGACCGTGATGGATTGCATCAGGGGAGCGGCGCACGAAGTGCAGCGGCCGGTCTTCTATGCCATCGGTATCATTATCACGGCCTACTTGCCGATTTTCACACTGCAGAGTGTCGAGGGGCGCCTGTTCAAGCCGATGGCATGGACCGTAGCGTTCGCGCTGCTCGGCGCTCTGCTGTTCTCGATGATCCTGGCCCCGGTGCTTGCCAGTTTCCTGTTTCCGCGAGGCGCGCGCGAGTGGCGAAACCCGGTGCTGGCCTGGCTCACCCGACTCTATCGAGCGACACTGCGGTTTGCGGTCCGCACGCGCTGGATCACCATAGGCGGCGCCGCTCTCTGCCTGGCGGCGGCTGTTTACCTGGCGATCAGCGGGATTATCGGTTCCGAGTTTCTGCCGCATCTGGACGAAGGCGCGATTTGGGTCCGCGGCACCCTGGCGCCTAGCACCGATTTCACGGAAGGCACGCGGCTGATGAACCAGGCGCGCACTTTGTTGGCTTCCTTCCCCGAGGTTACTCAAGTCGTCTCCCAGGTTGGCCGGCCGGATGACGGCACCGACACCACCGGGTTCTTCAACACCGAGTACTTCGTGGACCTCAAACCCAAGGAGCAGTGGCGGCCGGTGTTCCGGCAGGATAAAGACCTATTGATCGCCGCGATGGATCGCGAACTGGAGAAGATCCCGGGCGTGCTGTGGAACTTCTCGCAACCGATTTCCGACAACGTGGAAGAAGCAGTGAGCGGCGTCAAGGGACAACTGGCGATCAAAATTTACGGCGACGACTTGAAGGTCCTCGAAGAAACTGGCGAGGCCATCGTAGATGTCATGAGGTCGATTCGCGGCGTGGCGGATTTGGGCCTTTTCCGAGTGATCGGCCAACCAAACCTGAACTGCATTGTGGATCGCAAGCAGGCAGCGCGCTACCAGATCAATGTGGCCGACGTGCAAGACGCCATTCAATCGGCGGTCGGCGGCAGCGCCGTAACGCAGGTTTTGCAGGGCGAGCGCCGCTACGACCTGGTCCTGCGCTATCTGCCGCAATATCGCGATACCAAAGAAGCGATTGAAAACATCCGCCTGCTTTCACCCACGGGGGAGCGAGTCTCGCTGGCGCAGCTCTGCCAGCTTAAGGTCGAAGATGGCGCTTCCGAGATTTACCGGGAGTCCAATTCGCGCTACGTGGCCATCAAGTACAGCGTACGTGATCGCGATCTGGGTAGCACGGTGCAGGAGGCCATCCGGAAAGTGGATCAGCAGGTGAGGCTTCCGGACGGTTACCGTATCGATTGGGCGGGGGAATACGCCAGCCAGCAGCGTTCCCAAAAGCGGCTGATGATTGTCCTGCCGATCACTATTCTGGTGATCTTCATCATCCTCAACACCATGTTTCACTCCTTCAAGTGGGCCTCCTTGATGGTGGCGAATATGGCTATGGCGCCCTTGGGAGGTCTGCTGGCGCTGTGGATCACGGGCGCGCACTTCAGCGTGTCTTCGGGCGTGGGCTTTCTGGCGCTGTTCGGCGTGTGCGTACAGACCGGCGTCATCATGCTGGAGTACATCAACCAGCTTCGCGCGCGCGGCTACACGATCATGGACGCGGCGGTGGAAGGAGCCGTGCTCCGGCTGCGGCCGATCATGATGACCACACTCGTGGCAACTCTGGGACTGTTTCCGGCGGCCGTGTCGCGGGGCATCGGCTCGGATTCCCAGCGGCCGTTCGCCATTGTAATCGTAGGCGGCCTGATGGTGGCCATGCTGGTAAACATTTATCTGCTGCCCACGCTCTACGTCTGGGTCGCCGGCAACCGGGATACACTGCCTATGCCGGAAACGTCGTTCCAAGGCGAATAGTAAGACGGGGCAGGCCCTGGCCTGCCGTGGGCAGGCCCTGGCCTGCCGCCGGGCGCGTGGAATCGATGGATCGTTTTAATCAGATAAAGCAGTCCTACTATTCCTTTTCTCCTGATTTCGCGCTATACTTTAACGCTGGAGGGATTTATGGGAACCGCAGATATCCCCGCGATGCTGATTGTTTTCCTGCTGGCGGCAGCGCTGGCATGGGGGGTTTATAACTGGACGCACCCAGGCCCACACTCCCCGAAGTAACCTTTAGGGCGTAGGTGCTGTCTTTTCCAGTTGTTGGGCGGCCCAGGTGCGTTTCGGATTCAGCTCTAATGATTTCGTGAACGCCTGGCGGGCTTCGGCATTCTTATTTTCTTTGCGCAGGCTCATTCCCAGCCACAGCCAGGCATCGGCGTTCTTAGCATCCAGCTCGATGGCTTTACGGAAGTCTGCGGTCGCGAGTTCGAATCCCCCGCCAAGGGCCGCAGGGATGTAGTAATTTCCCACCCCACGCGCCATGTAGGCCATAGAGGACTTGGGGTCTAGCGCCACAGCTTTGTCGATCGCGTCCCGGGCGCGCTTGGCATAGCTCAATCCCGCGAAAACATTAGCGGGTACGACCTGGCCGCACAGAGTCCCCAAAACACGGTAATACTCCGCGACTTGGGGTTTTAGAGCGACCGCTTGGTCGGCTGCTTTCACGCCGCGCTCTGCCGCCTGCTGCGCCAGCTTTTTGTCGCCCTGCTCGAGCGCCACTTCCGCCAGGAACGAGGATGCGAGCGCCATCTGATACTGGGCCTCGGCGTCGCTTGGCGCTTTGGCGGCGGCGGCACCGGCCTCGTCAACCTGTTTTTGCAATGCCGAGCGGTCCTGCTGATCGCGCGCCGACTGCAGTTGCGGCGCAGCCAGGAAAGCCGCTAAGACCAGGATCGTCATTTCCAACCTTTAGAGTGTCGCGACTTTTCGTTGTACCAGCAGGAAATAGAGCGCCAGGGAAACCAGCGCGATCCCGTTCGCCGCCAGCACGAAAGGAGCCGTGAAAATCGGAACAATCGGCGCCGACCCCTTTCCCAGGTCGACGAGCCAGCCGGTCACCAGGTTTCCCATCGGCATACCTCCACGAAACGCGGAATTGTAAACACTCATGACGCGGCCGCGCATTTCGTTGGGCGTGATCAATTGGACGAGAGAATTTACGTTGGCAAACACCGTCATCAACCCGATGCCCGTGAGGAACAGGACGATGCAACTCAAGACAAGATTTGTAGAAAGGGCGAAGATCGCAATGCCGAAGCCCAGCCAGACGAGAGACGTGATGGCGATCCGGCCTTTGTGCTGGATGTTGCCCATCCAAGCCACGAGCAGCGAGCCTGCAACGGCGCCGATGCCGGACGAGCACATAAACAGAGTGAACGTCCAAGGACTGCCGTGGAAGATGGTACGCGCGAAATAGGGCAGGAACGTCATCATTGGGAAGCCCAGGGCCGTCATGATGAACGCGAGGAAAATCAGCGCCTCCATGGCGCCCTGGCGGCGGATAAAGCCGAAGCCTTGTTTCAAGCTGGATAGCATCGATTCGCCGGTCTTTTGCGGCAGATAGCGCGTTGTCAGAATAGTAAGGGAAATTACCGGGGCAAGGAAGGAAAGCCCATTCAGGCCGAAACACCAGACGTAACCCAGTTGCGCCATGGCCAAACCCCCGATTGCCGGGCCCAACACGCGAGCCAGGTTGAACTGGATGGAGTTCAGCGCGATGGCGTTGGGCATGTCTTCCTTCTTGACGAGCGTGGGAATCAGCGCCGAGTAAGCCGGGCCGCCAAACGACTGCGCCGTGCCACAAACGAACGACAAGCAGAGAATTTCCCAGATTCGAACTACGTGAAACAGGATCAGCAGCGTCAGGATGAACGCTGAGGTCATCTGGATGTACTGCGAAACCAGGAGTACGCGGCGCCGCTCTACGCGGTCGGCGACCACGCCGCCGATGATCGACAAGAGGAAGACCGGGATTCCGGCGAGAAATGCATCGAGTCCCAGGTAGAATGGCGATCCGGCGGGCTGCTGAGGGGTTTTCGTAATATCCAAAACGAGCCAAGCCTGCGCCAGGTTCTGCATCCAAGTGCCTATGCTGGAGATGCACGCGCCGATGAACATCAGGCGGAAATCGCGGTATTGAAAGGCTTTAAAAACCCGCTGAAAAAGCGTCTGGGCGGGACTCGTGGTGGTTGGCGCCATGGGTTGCGGGCCCGGAAGCAATACTTGATTTTAGCAGCTTTCAGAAGAAGGCCGGGACCTAAGAACTGACCGTAAAAGCGCCGCGTTAGTATGCCCAGCAGGCAAAACGGGAATCGTGGAAGGCGACGATGCTAGCATTATGCTAGCATTTGAATAGGACGATATGCCCACATTGACGATTCGAAACGTCCCGATGCCGGTTGTCAAGTCGCTTCAAGCACTGGCTCGACGCAGGAATCATTCCATGGAGCAGGAAGTCCGCGAATTGCTCGAAACTTATGTCGCCGAGCGGCGCTCAGTGCTCGGCCAAATCGAGGCGGCCTGGAATCGTCAAACGCGCCGGCCCACAGTCGGCGAAATCGACGAGTGGATCGCAACTGGGCGTCCGTGAAAGCTGTTATCGACACCAACGTCGTGGCGTACTTGCTGCTCGGCACACAGCAATACGCTGGCGAGGCCAAGACTTTCCTGGAGTCGCTCGGCGAGGGGCAGGCACCGGCCCTCTGGGAGGCAGAACTGGCGAACGTGCTTTGGATGGCCACCCGTCAACAAGTCCTGACAATCGAAGAAGCGATCATCCGGTTGCGTTTGGCCGACTCCCTGGGGATCGATACGGTTCCCAACCGGAAGCTCTGGCAAGGCGCGTTAGTGCGCGCCCACCAATCTGGTGTCGCGGTCTACGATACGCTGTTCGTCGAGCTCGCTGCTCGCGAGCGGCTGCCGCTTGCAACGTTCGACTCAGGATTGCTCAAAGCTTTTCCGGACATCGCTGCGCGGCCAGCCGCCCTCATGATGAGGTAAGCTCTTCCGGTTACCGCTCGCTTACCACTGGCTCGGCGGCCAATTCGGGGGCGGTTTGATCGCCGGCTTCCACCGGCAGGCGGACGGTGAATCGCGTGCCGCGGCCCGGAGAACTATCGACACTAATTGTGCCCTGATGTGCTTTGACGATCCAGGCAACAAAGCTCAGCCCCAGCCCCAATCCCTGATCCGGCCCCGGCGCGGGCCCGCTTCCCGGGACACGATAGAAGCGGTCGAAGATGTGGGGCAGGTATTCTTTGGCGATGCCGCTGCCGGTATCTTCGACCACGATCTCCGCCGAGCCTGGAAACGACCGCAGCCTGACCTTTACCTCGCCGCCCTCGGGCGTGAACTTGACGGCATTCGAGAGCAGGTTGGTAATCATGCGCTCGATCTGAACCCGGTCCACGGAGGCCAGGCACTCCGAGGGAACATCGGCGACTAAACGCACCTTCTCCGCTTCCGCTGGGATCTGGAACTGCTCGACCAGGTCGCGGACCACCACACGGAGGTCGATGCGCGACTTCTGCAGTGCCAATTGACCGGATTCGGCCTGTGAAAGGAGCAGCAGGGCGCGCACGATCTGGGAGAGGCGATCTATATCCTGCAAAGCGTCCACAATAGCATCGCGGTACTGCTCATTGGTTTTGGCGGTGAACAGCGCCACTTCGAGCTGGCCGCGAATGGCGGTGATGGGGGTTCGAAGCTCGTGCGAGACGTCGGCGGAAAACTGCTTCATCTGCTGGAAAGAGGCTTCCAGGCGGCCGATCATACGGTTGAAGGTCAGGATCAGGTAGTCGAGCTCGTCACCGGCCTTGCGCGTGGGAATGCGGAGGCTCAGGTTGGAGCCGGAGATGCGCTGCGCGGCCTGGGCTACTTCGAGCACAGGTTGGAGCGCCCGGCCCGCCATGAACCAGCCGAGCAGCAGTCCCAGAATGAGCGCCACCGGAACCACGGCTGCGTAGATCAGCGTAAAACGGCGGGAGATGTTCTCGTATGGCGTAAGCGGGATACCGATCGCCACGTAATACGGGGCCGACATGGAGGCGGTGGCTGGGTTCTGGTGCAGCTCATCAAAGACGATACCCGAACGAATCAGGAAATGGGCGCCCTGCTTGTCGCGGCGCACGATGTAAAACGTCTTGGGCGGATTGCTGGCCAACGCCTGGCGCACGCGGGCCTGGATTTCGGAAGCGGGATCGACACCGATAGCTTCATACTCGGTAGATACGGCGTCGTCGCGGGCTTCTCCTTCCTGGATCACCTTGCCATTGCTATCCGCGATGAAATACACGCGCTTTATGTTAAATACGATGCGGCTTTCGTCGTCATCGTCGGCTTCGTAATACCAGAAGGCCTGGGCATTCTTCTCGATCCGGAGGTAACCCTTCATGGCGGCCCATTGCTGGTTCACGAGGTTATGGGCCTGATCATCGAGCACGCTGGAGAGGCGCGCCTGAAATACGGCTGCAACCATTCCCAGCAGAAACACGAAGAAGAGCGCGTAGACAAAAGTAAGGCGGAAGCGCAGGCCGCGCGTGATCTGACGGTAGGTGCGCTTGCGGGGCAACTTATGCCTGCCTTTCGGCAGCCGGCTCGGGCGGGCGCTCGGCCGGCTTATCCGGTCCTTCAATCATATAACCGATGCCGCGTACGGTTTGAATCAGCTTCATGTTGAAGCGGTCGTCGATCTTGCTGCGCAGATGGCGGATGTAGACATCGACGATGTTTGTGAGGCCGTCGTAATCCATGTCCCAGACGTGCTCCACGATCATGGTGCGGCTCAAGGGGCGCCCCTTGTTGCGCATCATATATTCCAGGATGCCAAACTCTTTGGGCGCCAGTTCGATGCTCTCACCCGCGCGCGTCACTTTGCGGCGGATGCAATCGAGCGCCAGGTCGGCGACTTGCAGCTTTTCGGGGGCCGGCTGGCCGCGCCGCAGCAGGGCGCGCACTCGTGCCAGCAACTCGACAAAAGCGAACGGCTTCACCAGGTAATCGTCTGCGCCGAGCTCGAGACCCCTCACGCGGTCATCAAGAGCCCCGCGGGCGCTAAGAATCAGCACCGGCGGCCCGAGCTTCCGGTTGCGGACCTTCTCCATCACCTGGAGGCCATCCATGTCGGGAAGCATAAGGTCGAGGACCACCAGGTCGTAGTCGGTTGAGTGAAGGCAATCGAGCGCCGTACCGCCCGTGGAAGCGGTATCAACGGCGTAGCCCGCGCCTTGCAAACCGCGGGATAAAAAGTCGGCAATTCGTTTTTCATCCTCGACTACCAGGATCCGCATTGTTCTCAGCTTAACGCAGGGGAGGTAGGGCAGGCGCTTCTGCCAGCCAATTAGCAGGCTATGATACGCGCTGCCGCTATGCTTACCTTCCCAGCAGCTCCAGGTAGCGCGCGATCGATTCGATCCCGCGGAAGAAATTCGGGAGGTGAAATTTTTCGTTGGGCGCGTGCAGGTTATCGTCTGGCAGGCCGAAGCCCATCATGACGCTAGGGATGCCCAGGCTCTCATCGAAAACGCCCACGATGGGGATGGAACCGCCGGAGCGGATGTAGACCGTTTCCTTGCCGAACACCTGTTTCATGGCATCGGCCGCGGCGTGTATGTACTTGTTATCGGGATTGGTGAGCGAGGGCGCGCCCGCGTGCAGCACCTTGAAATCGGCCGTAACGCCACGGGGGCAGGCCGCTTTGACGGCAGCCTTGATCTGTTCGGCGGCTTCGGCGGGGTGCTGGTCCGCCACAAGGCGGGTGCTGACCTTGGCGACGGCACGCGCCGGGATGACAGTTTTCGCACCCTCGGCCGTGAACCCCCCGCGAATGCCGTGGACCTCAAGCGTGGGCCGCGCCCAGACTCGCTCGAAGAGCGGTACGCCCGGCTCTCCGACCAGCTCGCGCGCGCCCATCTCTTTTTCCGTGTACTCCTTTTCGTTGAACGGCAGGCGGGACCATGTCTCGCGCTCCTTGGGATCGGGCGGCACGACGCGATCGTAAAAGCCGGGGATATGGATGTGGCCCTCGCGATCCTTGAGCGCGCACAGAATCTCGGCGATCGCCTGGATCGGGTTGGGAGCGGCGCCGCCGTAGACGCCGGAGTGGAGATCGTGGCTGGCGCCTTCCACCCACAGCTCGCCGTAGACAATGCCGCGCAACCCGATGCAGATGGTCGGCATCTCGGGCGCGAACATCTCGGTATCGCAGATGACGGCCGCGTCCGCGCGTAGCCGCGGCGGCCGGGAGCGGACGTAGGCCTCGATGTGCTCGCCGCCGGCTTCCTCTTCGCCTTCGATGAGAAATTTCACATTCACCGGCAGCTTGCCGGTGGTCTTCAACAGGCCTTCGACGGCCTTGATCTGAATGTAGACCTGGCCTTTATCGTCGGCCGCGCCGCGCGCGAAGATATCCTCGCCGCGGATCTCGGGCTCGAATGGCGGCGATTTCCACTCATCCAACGGATCGGGCGGCTGGACGTCGTAATGGCCGTAGAAAAGGATGGTAGGCTTGCCGGGCGCACCCAGCCATTCGCCGTAGACCAGCGGATGGCCTCGCCCTTCGATCAACTCGGCGGCCATCATGCCGCCGGCCCGCAGTTCGTCGCGCACGAAGGCGGCGGCGCGGTAGATGTCGGATTTGTGCTCGGAAAGCGTGCTCACGCTGGGAATACGGAGAAAAGCACGAAGGCCATCGAGGTATTGGGAGTGGTGCTGTTGGAAGTAGTTCATCCGCTCTTACGGTAGCTCAAATGCGCGGGGAACGTTTCCGTTTGTCCCCGAGTTTGGAAGCGCGTGACGAAAGGTTGACAGGCGAAAGCGCCTGTCCCACCAGCGCCGGGCAGAAGCCGGCGGCAGCCTAGAAGGGCTGCCCCTCGATTTACTTGGGCCGCTGGACGGGCTTGGCGAATTTCGCCGCGTCCACCGGGACGTTGGGCTGATATTCGCTCAGCACGTATTCTTCGCGGCCGCTCAGCCAGCCATAGGTGAATTTGTACGGCATCATGACGCCGGCTACCGGGCGGTAATCCGAGTAGTCGTACTGCGTCGGGACGCGGCCAACCGTGGAATTGGCATAACGGATCACGCGCGTCAGCAGTCCGGTTTGCTTATCGAAATAGAAGGTCGCTACGAGACCGTTGCTGTCGCTGCCCTGAATGACATAAACGTCGTGGCCATCGAGGGTGGCGGGATAAGTGGCGCGCCAGTTCTTGAAAAATCCTTTGATACCGGCCGGGAAGGCCAACTGCGCTTCCAGTCTGGCGCCTTCGCGCATGCTCGCCGTCAGCGGGAATTCTTCAACGACGGTGAGCGGCAGCATGACCCAGGCATCGCGGCCATCCCAGGTTCGGGCCAAATCGCCGCCCCGCTGGTGCACGATGGTGGCGGCAAGGCCGGGCGCTTTGGCGTAGATCTCGGCCGGCTCGGCATTGACCTCGCCAAACAGCTGGCTGGTTCCCTTGGCGGTATAGCTGGTGAGCTTACTTAGGCGATCGGCGCCGCCGAGAGCCTGAATGTACTTATCGAAAACCTGATCGACGGGAAGAGCCCCGGCGCTGGCGGGCGCCTGCGGCAGGATATCAGGAGGCGTGAAAACCGGGGTATTGGTATAGATCGTATCGATGGGCGGGGTGGACGCGGGGCTCTGCGCTCCGCGATGGCAGGTCCAGCACGTGATTACCTGGCGGCCGTTGAAATGCTCCTTGTTAATCGCGTTCACCATGGTGATCATGCGGCGCGCCACAATTTTTCGCGGGGGGTCGGCTTCCCATTTCGGGTCCGAAGTGCCGGCGCCGGTGTGGCAGTCGCCGCAGCAGACGCTCAATGCGGCCGAGAAGAGGCCCATTGTCCCCATAAACTCGTCCACCGGAATACCCTTCAGCACCTGGATGTTCTTGAAGGCGACTTCGGACATCTGGGGCTTGGCCGTCTGTGCCTGGCTCTGCGCGTGCACAACTTGCTCGAAGGGCAAAAATGAGCGGCGCGACGAGCCCGGCCCGCTCACGGCGAACGCAACGCTGAACAGCAATGCGGCCGTGCCGATAGAAATCAAATGTTTCGACGGAAGTTTCATGAATCTGCTCCCTTAGGCGCCCGTCCGTTCAAAAGACTGACGACATTATTCCGGAATGCAACCACGAATTATACCCCGATCGTCGCTGCTTACTTGCCCGGGGCGAGGCTCTTGTAGACGGCTTCCACGAACATGTCGGTGGTCCAGAATCCCGTGGTGGCGCCGTATTCCGGATCGTAGTCCCTGGTGGGTTTGGCCGCCTTGACCTGCTCGAGCGTCATGCCCTTCTTGATCATGTTCTGGACACGGTCGCGCACGATCGTCGCCATGTCTCTGTATTCCACCACGTCGGCCTGGTCACACAACCGGCCATGGCCGGGAATCACGTAGGTACCAGCTTCCTGTTTCTCGGCTGGAATAGTCATCTCGATCAGGCGATTCAGAGCAGCGACGATGCCTTGAATATTGCCGCCTCTTTGCAGGTCGATGATGGGGTAACTGCCGGGCGTGAAAATGTCGCCGGTGCTGACGACATCGGAGCGGCGGAAGTATACGAAGCTGTCGCCATCGGTGTGGGCAGCCGGTTCGTGAATGACCTCGATGCCCTCGCCGTTAAAGTACATGTGCTTCTCTTTGGTAATGTACGTATCGGTGGGCAGGGCGGCGAAGGGAATGGCAGGCTGTCCTGCCGCGGGCGGCGCGCTCATGCGGTCGAGAATGGCCTGATGGGCAACAATGGCCGCGCCGTCGCCGGCGTCTTCGAGGTTGCCGGAAACATTACCGCCGGCGATGGTCTTGCCGGCTCGTCCGATTTTCTCGTTGCCGCCGGTATGGTCGGGATGGACGTGGGTATTGATGATGTACCGAATGGGACGGTCCGAGATCTTGCGTACTTCGGCCAGCACTCGATCGGCGTTTTGCGCCAGCCCGGTATCCACCAGAAGCACGCCTTCCTTGCCCGCCTGAATGGTGATGTTACCGCCGGCACCGACGAGCATGTAAACGTTACCCTGGACGGGCCGCACATGCAACTCGGCATTGTTCGGCTGCGCCGAAAGGGTGCCCGCCGCTGCCAAAAGCCAGGCGCCCGCCAGGAGCGCAAGCCCGGAATCGAATGTGTTTCGTCTGATCATCCCTTCCGCCTATTTCGCCGCCGCGATCTTCTGCCGGTATTCGGGGTACATAGTTTCCGCGCCGCCCCGGGCAGCCTCCGGTGGAACGCCGTATCTCTTGGGAAATTCGCCCAGGAACGTGTTCTCTCCGGGCAGATGGTGCGGCACGACGCCGGGTTCACGGATCACCTCGGTGACGGGCTCGCAGGGATAGGGGGCGATCTCCTGGCGCGGATCGGCCACCCAATTTGTCGTTCGGATAAACGGCTCTGTCAGATAAGCGGGATCGGTGACGATGCTGACCAGGGTCAGATAGTCGTCATGGCGGATCCAATGTTCGGTGAGGGTAGCCTTGTCGCTGCGTGGAATACCATTGCGGCGGATCCAGCCGATCTTCAAGTGAGTGGTGTAGACTGTGAGCATGTCGCCATCCCACTTGCCGGTGGAAAAACCCTGCCAGGTATGCGGGGCGTAATCGGGCGGATGCGGCCGTCCGTCCATATAGATGGTGCGCTCGGGAGCCTGCCATGAGATGTGCGTGTGGTAAGCGATCAGCTGCTGCGTGTCCTTGTCGATTTCTTTCCAGATGCGCAGGTTTGCAGGGCCGCGCGGACCGTAATCGGCGGGGTGCGGTTTGCACTGATGCTCGGGCAGGGTCAGCAGGGAGGCATCCCAGCTATCTCCCCGCAGACGCGCCGCATCGTTGATGGGCAACCCCAGATAGTCGCCGATGTCAGGGCCGGGAATCCGCTCCGGTTGATCCTCATGGAAACGGGGCGCCCATTCGCCTGAGGGATCGACCTGCGCGAGCGCCGGCACACTCAAAGCAAACGCCGCCGAAATGGCAATGACTATTCCAGCAACCCTTTTCATGACACCCTCCAGACCGGAAACATTGTAAGAAACCCTTCGTGGGCGCGGCTTCCAGAATTCCCGCCCCCTCTAACAGAATCTTGACTCCTCACGGCCGTGCTCCCGACGAGCGGTGCCGAGGCGGCCGCTACCTGGTCCCCTGCCTGCGGTAGGCCGCGGGCGAAATGCCCACTTGGCGCAGAAACCAGTTGGAGAGGTGGCTTTGCGAAGAAAAGCCCGAAGACAGTGCCACGTCGACGATCGGGGTGTCCGTGCTTCGCAGGAGTTCCTTAGCGCGTTCGAGCCGGCGCTGCAGCACATATTGATGCGGCGACTGCCCCACCGCCGCCTTGAAGGCGCGGGCGAGATATAAGGGGCTGACGTTGACCTCGCCAGCCATGGTTTCCAGGCTCAGATTGCTGCCTAGATTTTCTTCGATGTACTCCACCAGCCGCCGCATCCTCCATCCCGAGATCCTCTGCGGTACCGGCATGCGCAGCGGCTTCGAACGCGTGGAATGGTGGCGGGCGAGGTGGGCGCCGATCATCTGCGCAAGAGTGTCGATATAGAGCCCGTCTTCGGCCGTGCCCTCGCGCAGGGATGTGGTGATGGCGATGGCCAACTGCTCCAGAAGCGGGTCCATCATGGCGAAACGCGGCACGATCTCAGCGGCCGGCGGATCGCAGCCGTACATCTCGTGAACCGCGGAATCGAAGATGGACTGCCGCAGATATACCTGTAGAATCTCCGGATGGCCGGCGTGGTGCCAGCGAGCGGTGGCGTTGCCCGGCGTAAGACAGATGCGGCGCGGTCCGATCAGCGCTTTTTCCGGAGCAGCGCCCGTGATCTTGCGCGTGACCTCAGTGGGACGAATTAGGTGGTAAATAAATGACGGGTGGTGGCTGGGCGCTTCGATCGCCTGGAAGGGCGCTTCTTCGAGGATTGCCGCGTACAGTGAGCGCCAGCCGATTTCCGGGCTTTGGGCAATTACGCGATTGCCCGGGCGTAAGACACGTCCATGTGTCTCCTGAACGGTAAAAACAGACGTTTCCCTAGACAGCACAAAAACCTCTCCGCGGAGGTTACGGCCATTATACGCCTGTCTGGAGGGGGCCTTCGGAGCCGGGCGCGTCAGCGAGCGTTTGATTAAGTGGGCGCTCCCTTACGGTCGCGGCTCGGATCGGCGGCGCAAGGCCGCCAGCAGCTTCCGCAGGCCGCGCTCCCAATCGGGGAACATGTCGATATATTGGATTTCGCGCTGCACCACGCGCGGCACGCGGCAGTAGTCCAGGCGCACCGGCACTACGAAGATTTCATCAAGCGGTACACGGCGCGCGCAGTCGAGCGCGTAGCGGATCTCGGCCTGAAAGCCTCCGCGCTTGCCCACGGATCGGGTCGAAAAGCACGCCAGAAAGAAATCGGAGGTCTCAATGGCGGCCTCGATCGCGCGCGGCCAGTTCTGCCCAGGCATCAATTTGCGGATATCCATCCAGGGGCTGAACCCCTGGCTTTCCAGGGCGGCACAAAGCCACTCGGCGAGTCCGCGATCTTCCTCGACATAAGCGATGAACACCTGTGGCTGGCGCGGCTCGAAACGGCACCCGTTGGCCGGGTCCGGATAAAAGGCTCCCAACCCGTCGATTTCAACCACCGTCCCTTTGGCCAGGGCGCGCACTACGATTTCCGCCAGTTCATGGGCCGTGGAGACTTCAGTCATCGTTTTTGGCAGCCTCCTGTTCAAAGCGGATCCTGCCATCCCGGCCGATCTGGAACTTGCCGAAGCCTGGAAGAGGCGCTTCCTGGCCGTGGCGCAAATTTTCGAGAATCTGGTAGACCACCCGGTCCAGCCTGTCGGCGGCCTGGGCTTGGCTCAGTCCTGACCGCCGTGCCAGCCGCTTCGCTAGTTCCTGCTTCCTCATCCGGCCTCCACTGTATCAGCCGAGCCGCCTTTCGCCTGGCGCAGAAAATCACTAACTACTTGGAACCAGGATATTTTCCGCTCAGGAAAGAACTGAAAAACGCCGTGACTCACGTGAAATGAACTGATTTTAATGGCGGCTTAAGAGATCATTCATCTGAGTCTCGTTACTATAGGGCCAAGACGACATCATGGTCGTTTTCCAGACAAGGAGAATCTGAATGAAGAAGTTGATGACGCTGATGCTCGGCATGGCGCTGGCCTTTGGCAGCGTGGCCGTGACTTTTGCCCAGGACCAGCCGAAGCAGGACGAGGGCAAGAAGAAGAAGGGTAAGAAGAAGAAGGGCGAAGAGCCGAAGAAAGACCTCCGCTAGTACCGTTCCGACAGTTTGGTTAGTTGGTTAGTGCCATTCTTACGATTCGTTGGGCTTTTTTACGTCGGCGAAACCAGTTGGGACGGCACTAGGCGCTTCCGGTTAACAACAGCTGGTAAGCCGCGTAGCGGGGCAGCACCTACGCGGCACTCCAGTTCTTTATCCCCATTACTGTAAGTCCGTGTTTCACCCCTTCGACTCGACTTTTCTCCTCGAATGATAGATTTGGGAGAACCTGCGATGAAACGCTTGTTCTTCCCCTTTTGCTGACGGCGGCGACTTTCACGGGTTTGCTTCGGCGCAATCACCCAGCTGGTAACACCGGCTCGGCTCGCACCGCAGCCGACGACGAATGCAGCCACTTACAATAGCCTCGGAGGAACGGCCGTATTCTCTTGCAACGCGTTTTGCGCCTTATGACGTGCTTCGGCGCAGCCGGACTGGTCACCTTCGTGGCCTTCCGCGTGATCCCGGTCAACTCAACTACGGTCGGATTTGCCTATATGCTGCTGGTGCTGATTGTTGCCAGCACATGGGGCTTTTTCGAAGCCTCGCTTACATCCATCGCCGCGACTCTTCTGTTCAATCTTTTTTTCCTGGAACCGATCGGAAAGCTGACCATCGCCGACCCCAAGAATTGGGTTGCCTTATTTACCTTTCTCGCCAGCTCGCTGATCGCCAGCCGTCTTTCGACCAAGGCCCGGCAGCGCGCGCTCGACGTTATTCAGCGGCAACAGGATGTTGAGCGCCTCTATAGCCTCAGCCGCGCAATCCTCCTCACCAGCCGCGAAGAGCCTTTTGCCAAACAATTAGTACAGAAGCTAGCCGATATTTTTCAGTTGAGCGCGGCCGTGCTTTACGACCGGCGCGCGCGCGAAATTTACCGGGCCGGGCCCGCGGATTTCCAGGGGTTGGATGATCAGCTTCGCGACGCCGCGCTGAACGGCACTTCCTTCTCCGGCAAGGGAGGGCGGTTGATTACGGCGGTGCGCCTCGGCTCGGAACCGATTGCCAGTTTGGCGCTGCAGGGTCCGAACATGCCGGATTCGATAGTTCAGGGAATCGCCAACCTGGTCGCCATCGGCCTGGAGCGGGTCAGGGCGCAGGAACTGGCGCACGATGCAGAAGCGGCGCAGCGCAGCGAACAGTTGCGAACCATTCTGATCGACGCCATGGCCCATGAGTTCAAGACCCCGCTCACCCTGATCAAGGGCGCGACCACCTCCGTGCTCGCCGGGCCGGACCGTCTCTCCGATAGCACGCGGGAGCAACTCACAATTGCCGATGAGGAAGCCGACCACTTGCGCGATCTGCTGGATAACGCCATCGTGATGGTCCGCCTGGACACCAACAATATCGATGTTCAACTGGAACTCTCTAATCTCGAAGAAATCGTTCGCGAGGTGGTGGCCTCCCTGCGTGTCGAAATCGAAGACCGCCCACTGAACGTCACAGCAGACGCGCAGCTCCCTTTGATTCCGCTGGACCACCGGCTGCTCAAGCTGGCCATCAAGCAATTGGTCGATAACGCTATCAAATACTCGCCTCCCGATTCACCCATTGCTATCGGCATTCACGCTTCCGGTGGCGGCGTGGCGGTCGAAGTTACCGATCGCGGCAGCGGAATCGCGAGCGAGGATCAGCAGCGGATCTTCGAAAGGTTTTACCGGGGGCGCGCCGTCAGGAACCACATACCGGGATACGGCCTGGGGTTGAACATCGCCTGGAGCATCATGCGCGCTCATCATGGTGACCTCACTGTTACCAGCGAGCCCGGCACCACCACGTTTCGTTTGACCTTGCCACTGCATCAAACTGAAGGGGGAAGCAATTGAGCGCCGGACGCATCCTGGTGGTGGATGATCAGCCGCAAATGCGACGGTTTATGCGCACCACTTTGACCACCGCGGGGTACGAAATCGACGACGCTAAAACGGGCGAGGAGGCGCTGCGAAAAGTACGCGAGTTCCACCCCGACCTCGTGCTCCTCGATATCAACATGCCGGGAATGGACGGCCTGGCGGCCTGCCGGGAAATCCGCAGCGGCACCAGTATCGGGATTATTATGCTGACCGTCCGGAATTCGGAGGTCGACAAGGTCGCGGCGCTGGATGCGGGAGCGGACGATTTCGTTACGAAGCCGTTCAGCACTCCCGAACTGCTGGCGCGCATCCGCGCTGCGCTGCGGCGAGTGCCGGCGAGCCCGTCCGCACCCACCCGCGTCCGCGTCGGGCAACTGGTGATCGACTTTGGAGCGCGCACGGTGAGTAATGCCGGCAAGAACTCGCACCTTACGCCGAAGGAACTCGACATCCTGCGGTACCTGACACACAGCGCGAACCAGGCTGTATCGCACCGTGAACTCCTGCAAGCAGTGTGGGGACCGGACTACGGCGACCAGGTAGATTACTTACGGGCGATTATAAGGAACCTGCGAAAAAAGCTCGAGCTCAATCCCGACGATCCGCAATACGTTAAAACCGAGCCCTGGGTGGGTTACCGGTTCAACGGCACGCCGGAACCGGAATAAGCCGGTGACGCGGGCGGTGCTTCTATCTTGAAAACCGGGGCCGACGAATCTGTCACCTCAAACGGCGAACCGCGAATCCATGTCGGGGTTTGCGCTGTCGGACTTCATGGGCACAAAACAGATTCCGATGCGATAGGTGCCGCCATGGTTTTTGCAGAATCGCACCACTCCGTCCGCGATGAAACCCTCGCCGTCCAGACGAACCGCCGTGTCGATCTCCACCGGCACAACCGCTTCGAGGCAAATGCCGGAAGGCGAAGTGTCGTAAACAGTTGTGGTTAGAGGTGTCGCGCCGCCGACAAAGAGTTGGAAGCATCCTCTGGACTTGACTCGCGGCTCCGCACGCCGGTCTTCGAACGTCATGATAAACATTTCGGCGGGAACGGCTGCAACTTTAGAGCAATCCCGCCCGCACACCCGCCATAGCCGGCGGATTACTGGCGATGGGGGGACACATAAAACCGGGGATAGACGTTCTCTCGGTTTTTCCGGATAGGAAGCGCCGAACACTGAGCCCCCTGCCACAAACGTGGAATCAAGACTTCAGGTGGGTTTTATGGAGAGAGCGAAGCCATTTTCGCAAAGGCCCTTCAAATTCTTTGAAGTCTTGTTCCTGCTCGCAGCCGCGAGCCTGTCCTTAGCATGGGCACCCGACGAAAAGAAGCCCGACGGGCGGGCAGTGTTGATGAGGATGGCCGATTATCTGGCGAAATCACCGGCCTGGAGCGTCACTGTGCATACGGCCTACGACACTGTGCAGCCCGATGGATACAAAGTCGAATGGAACGACATGCGAAAGGTGACTTGCGGCGTCCCGATCGGCTGCGCGTCGAGAGCCAAAGGAGCGACGGTGCTCGCAGCCTCGTCGTCTTTGACGGCAAGACGATCACCTGCTTTGACGAGTCGGCCCGCGTGTATGCCCAGACGCCGCACCCTGGGACCTTAGATGACGCCGTCGTCTACTTTGTCCACGACCTCGGAATGCGGCTGCCGCTTGCCGTTATGCTGCTCGACCGTATGCCCGCTGAGTTACAGCAACGAGTTCAATCTGTCGAGTACGTGGAGAAGAGCGCGAATTTAGGGACCCCGGCGGATCATATTGCGGCCAAGACGCCCACGGTCGACTTCCAGGTGTGGATTGCACAGGGCGACCGGCCCTTGCCCCAGCGAGTCGTACTTACGTATAAGAAGTCACGTGGCCAGCCGCAGTTCCGTGCGCAATTTTCGGATTGGAACGTCGATACTCGGCCCTCGGATAGCCTCTTCTCGTTCGCACCGCCCGCGGGCGTGAAACAGATCCCGTTTGCCGCCACCCTGGCGGGCTTAACCCCGGCGCCCAAAGGATCAGCGGCTCGTATGAAAGGAGGTAAGCAATGAAACAGCGATTAGCACGGTGGTCGCTGCCCGCCGTCGTGTGCATGGCGGCCATGATCGTGGCTTCAATCGGCGAATACGCTTATGCGCGCGGTCGAGGCGGTGGCGGGTTTGCACGAGGGGATTTCGCACGAGGTGGTTTCTCACGGGAAGGCCCGGCGGCCGCGGGCGGCTTTGCTTCGCGCTTGGAGGGAATGCGCGGTCCTGAAGGAGGCTTTCAAGCAAGCCGGCAACAATTTGCGTCGGGAGCCCGGGCCAACCGCATGGACTATGGCGAGCACGCCCAGGCCAGCCGTCAGCAGGAGGCTAACGCCTTGCAATCCAGTCGTGAGCAGGCTGCCCGGAATCTGCAGTCCAACGCTCAGCAATACCGCAGAAATTATCCCTATTGGGGAGCTGGTTATCGCGCCTGGGACGCAGGTGCAGGCTGGGCTGCCGCAGCGACCGGGGCGGCCATCGGCGGCGCCGCGGGCGCGGCATCAATGGCTGCTCCGGCTTACCCTAATGGAGCGTCTGCATCAGGTCAACCTTGTGCGAATCCGGAAGCCGTGCCCGTCGGGCCCGAAACATTTTTCAGGTGTGACTCTGGCTGGTACCGGCAGGCGTATGGGCCTTCCGGCCCGGTATTCATCGCAGTAAGGCCGCCATTATGAACCGTTCGGTTTGCTGTTGCGCTGGTGCGCCCGGGTTGCGTTGTTTGCGGCGCGTTCCGCTACGGTCTTCGTCAAGGATGGCGCTTCGGCAGCAACCGTCCAATCCCTTGGCTTGTCCCTGGCCGCCTTGCTCAAAGCTCCATAGGGCCGTCAGACACTGATACACTGACCCGGTGCGCCTCCGTTCACCCGATCCGGAGTACCTCAAACTCCTCCTGCCTTACGGTGACGTGATTCAAAAGCTCGCGCTAGCCGCGCGAAGACTGATCCTCGAAGAGGCTCCGGAAGCCAACGAATTCGTCTACCAGGTGTACACGATCGCGGATCACTTCTCCTTTACAGAGCGGCCCAGCGACGCGTTCGTCTTTACCACGACGCATGCCAATTGGGTCAACCTCGGCTTCAATTTCGGCTCGATGCTGCCCGATCCGAGGAGCCTGCTGCGCGGCGAGGGCAAATTGATTCGCCACGTCCGCATCGCGCAGGTGGCAGACCTGGAGGCGCTCGGTGTTCGGGAGTTGGTGAGGGCCGCGATCGCGGACGCGGAGCGACCCGAGAGTAGGGCAGGGAAGCCGCGTACTGTCGTGCACACGGCTCAATCCGCCAGGAAACGCCCAGCGCGTAGCCGGTCGCGGTCCGCATTTCGGGAGTGATTTGTTCCGGCGGGCGCCTTCTATTGTCGTACGTCGTAGGCTTGGGTCTAGGCCCCGCTGCTCCTAGCCCCCCTTTTTTATAATTTCTTCATAAATTTTCGATGCCTCCTTCGAGGCCTTTTCCATAACATGAAATCGAGCAGCGGAAATGGCCGAAATGAAAAACACAACACTGGCGTTCGAGAAGCGTTTGGCCCCGGTAGCTTGGCGGCCGGTCCCGGCGCATGAACAGGAAACGGAAAGCCGGCTCGAGGTGGCAGTCGTTTTCACATCACCCGCCGCAACCATCGCGGCCGTGGGGAAGGCCGGTCTCCTCGCCCAACTCCTGAATGCTCGCATCACCCTGCTGGTGCCGCAAGTGGTACCTTACCCGGCGCCACTTGAAAGCCCGCCGGTACTGCTCGATTTCAGCGAGAGGTGGTTTCGGGACATAGCCGCCCAAAGCCTGGTTCCCACCGCGGTCCATATCTATTTGTGCCGCGATGCGGTCTGCACACTCCAATCCGTGCTCCCGCCACAGTCTCTTGTGGTCATTGGCGGCCGGAAACGCTGGCTTTCGACGCGGGAACAAAAGCTGGCACGGACTCTCGTTCGCTCCGGTCACGAAGTGATCTTCATCGAAACGGAGTAAAACCTCATGCTCGATCTGTTTTACGTTGCAATCGGTTGCGTGTTCCTGCTCACTTGTTGGGCTTTCACCAAAGCGTGCGACAAACTCTAGGAGATTTATGGATTACATGGTCGCCGGCGTGGCGTCGCTGGCATTGTTCATTTACCTGATCTACGCCCTTCTCCGTGCGGAGAAGTTCTGAGGAAACCATATGACTAGCGCTGGTCTGTTGCAAATAGGGGTCTTTTTCGCCTTAATCCTGATCTGTGCCAAGCCTCTGGGCGCCTACATGGCGCGCGTGTTCGAGGGCGAGCGCACATTCCTCCACCCCGTTCTGCGGTGGCTGGAAGTTCTTACCTACAAAGCAGCCGGCGTACGCGAGGACGTCGAACAGCGCTGGACGCAGTATGCCGCGTCGCTCGTCAGCTTCAGCATTTTCGGGTTCATTCTGGTCTACCTGTTGCAGCGGATGCAGGGCATTTTGCCGTTTAACCCGCAACATTTTAACGCCGGCAATGTCACGCCCGACCTGGCATTCAATACCGCCATCAGCTTCGTTACCAATACGAACTGGCAGTCGTATAGCGGCGAATCCACGCTCAGCTACTTCGTGCAGATGGCGGCCTTGACCGTCCAGAACTTCGCCTCCGCGGCGGCGGGCATAGCCATCGCAGTGGCGCTGATCCGCGGCTTCGCGCGGCAGGAAAGACGCACGATCGGAAACTTCTGGGTTGACGTCACCCGTGCCACGGTTTACGTCTTGCTGCCAATGGCGGTCGTAGCGGCCCTGTTATTCGTGTCCCAGGGTGTCGTTCAGAATCTCAGTTCTTACACGGACGTGGCCACCATCGAAGGCGCCAAACAGACCCTTGCGCAAGGGCCCGTCGCCTCGCAAGAAGCCATCAAACAGCTCGGCACGAACGGCGGAGGCTTCTTCAATGCCAATGCCGCGCACCCATTCGAAAACCCCACGCCTGTGAGCAATTTGCTCTCGATGTTCCTGATTTTCCTCATTCCGGGAGCGTTGACCTATACGTTCGGCAAGATGGTCGGAGACACGCGGCAGGGCTGGGCCATTTTCGGGGCGTTTTCGGTAATGTTCCTGATTGGCGTATTTGTTTGTTACGCCTCGGAACAGGCCGGCAATCCGCTGCTCGCCAAGTTGGGCCTCCAGACCGCGGCTACGTCCGGCCAGTCCGGAGGCAACATGGAAGGCAAGGAAGTCCGTTTCGGCATCGCTAATTCCGCCCTCTACGCCACCGTCACTACAGACGCCAGTTGCGGTGCGGTTAACAGCATGCATGATAGCTTCACGCCCATCGGCGGGCTGGTGCCGATGTTCAACATCATGACCGGAGAAGTGATTTTCGGCGGCGTCGGCGCGGGGTTGTACGGCATCCTGCTTTACTGCATTCTCGCCGTTTTCATCGCCGGCTTGATGGTAGGCCGCACGCCCGAATACCTCGGAAAAAAGATCGAGCAAAAGGAAGTGAAGATGGCCATGCTGGCGGTGATCGCCACCGCCTTCAGCATCCTGGTTTTCAGCGCACTGAGCGCGGTGATCAGTTTCCCGGCCAAGGGGTACTGGAATCCGCCGGGACCCGCGATTGCCAACCTGACTAACAACGGGCCGCACGGCTTCGGGGAAATCCTGTACGCATATGTATCGGGCACGGGCAACAACGGCAGTGCCTTCGGGGGGCTTAACGCTAACACTCCCTGGTACAACCTCACGCTTGGTCTAGCCATGGCAATTGGCCGCTTCCTGTTCCTGCTTCCACTCCTTGCCGCCGCCGGCAGCCTGGTCGGGAAAAAGAAAATCGCAGCCACGGCGGGGACATTCCCTACCCATGGCCCGCTGTTTGTGGTGCTGCTAGTAGGCACGGTCCTGATTGTGGGAGCGCTTACCTTCTTCCCAGCCCTTTCGCTGGGTCCCATCGTTGAACACTTCTTGATGCACGGGGGCAAATTGTTCTCCATGATAGTGCCCTTCGCCGGAGTTTGGAGCTAAACCATGCCTACAATGGCTACAGAACCTGAATTGCTGCCGCCGACGCCCACGGAAGATCCGACGTCCCTTCTGCCCAAACGGCTGGCGCGCTCCCGCCCACTGTTTGACCCCGAGATTGTGCATCGGGCCCTCAGAGCCTCTTTCGGGAAATTGAATCCCGTGACCCTGGCCAAAAACCCGGTGATGTTCGTTGTCGAGGTCGGCGCGGCGTTGACTACGGTTTACTTGATCCGCGACCTCTTCACCGGCGCCGCGGGTATCGGGTTCACTCTACAGATTTCGATCTGGCTCTGGTTCACCGTCCTGTTCGCCAACTTTGCCGAAGCCATGGCCGAAGCGAGGGGCAAGGCTCAGGCAGACAGCCTCCGCAAGACCAAAACCGATGCCTTGGCAAAACGCCTGATATCTGGCGGAAAAACCGAGCAGGTGCCCAGTTCCGCGCTGCGTTCTGGAGACATTGTCTTCTGCGAAGCGGGTGACCTCATCCCCGGAGACGGCGAGGTGACTGACGGGATCGCCACTGTCGATGAATCGGTGATCACCGGCGAATCCGCGCCCGTCATCCGCGAATCGGGCGGCGATCGAAGCGCTGTCACCGGCGGCACGAAGGTGCTCTCGGACCAGATCCGAATCAAAATTACTTCAAATCCGGGCGAAACGTTTCTCGATCGCATGATCGCGCTGGTCGAAGGCGCCCAACGGCAAAAAACGCCTAACGAAATCGCCCTCAATATCCTGATCGCCGGCTTGACGCTGATATTTCTCCTGGCCGTGATCACGCTGCAGCCGTTCTCGGTTTTCGCCGTGGCACAGGCCGGTTCCGGCGCGGTTCCGAGCGTGGCCGTCCTGGTTTCGCTTCTGGTATGCCTCATTCCGACCACTATTGGCGGCCTTCTCTCAGCCATCGGCATCGCCGGCATGGATCGCGTGATGCAGCACAACGTGCTGGCCATGAGCGGCAAGGCCGTCGAAGCTGCGGGCGACGTCAATTCTCTCCTGCTGGACAAAACCGGCACCATCACGCTGGGGAACCGCCAGGCCGTGGAATTCCTTCCGGTGAATGGCGTGAGCGGCGAAGAGCTGGCTGACGCCGCACAACTTTCGAGCCTTGCCGATGAAACTCCGGAGGGTCGCTCCGTAGTCGTGCTGGCCAAAGAGAAATATGGCCTGCGGGGCCGCCACATTCCAGACGGCCATGCAAACTTCATCCCGTTTTCCGCCTACACGCGAATGAGCGGCGTGGATTTTCAAGGCCGGCAGCTCCGTAAAGGCGCCACCGACGCCATTTGCAAATTCGTCACGGACCGCGGCGGCACGTTGGCTCCCGATGTCCAGGAGACGAGCGATCGCATCGCGCGCAATGGGGGAACCCCGCTTGCCGTTGCGGACGGCGATCGCCTGCTCGGCATCATCCATCTGAAAGACATCGTGAAGGGCGGCATGAAGGAGCGCATCGCCCAGCTGCGACGCATGGGCATTCGTAGTGTCATGATCACGGGCGACAACCCGCTGACCGCCGCAGCCATCGCCACCGAGGCAGGCGTGGACGACTTCCTGGCGCAGGCGACGCCCAAGGATAAGCTCGAGTACATCAAGAAGGAGCAGGCCGCCGGCCGGCTGGTCGCCATGACCGGCGACGGCACCAACGATGCCCCGGCCCTTGCCCAAGCCGATGTCGGCCTCGCCATGAACACGGGCACCATGGCCGCCAAGGAAGCCGGCAACATGGTCGATCTCGACAGCAATCCCACCAAGCTCATTGAAGTGGTCGCCATAGGCAAACAGTTGCTCATCACACGCGGCGCCCTGACCACCTTCTCCATCGCCAACGACGTGGCGAAATATTTCGCCATCATCCCGGCGATGTTTATGGCTACGTATCCCGCCCTTGGGAAATTGAACATCATGGGGCTTCACACGCCCCAAAGCGCCGTGCTAGCGGCCGTTGTGTTCAATGCACTGATCATCATCGCGCTCGTTCCGCTGGCCCTGCGCGGCGTCAAGTACCGGCCCCTGGATGCGGCCAGTTTGCTGCGCCGTAATCTGCTGATCTACGGATTCGGCGGCATTATCGCGCCCTTCCCGGGCATTTGGCTGATCGACCAGATCCTGGTGGCTTTGCATCTGGCATAGGAGAAACGAAATGTGGGAACAGATTTTACCTGGTTTGCGAATTAAGCTCTTCTTCACCCTCGTGTTGGGCATCGGATATCCGCTCGCGGTCACCGGCATCAGCCAGCTGATTCTTCCTAAACAGGCGAATGGCAGCCTGGTCACCGCCGGCGGCAAGGTGGTTGGCTCTGAGCTGATCGGACAGAATTTCTCCAAGCCTGAATACTTCCACCCTCGCCCTTCCGCGGCCGGAGACAAAGGCTACGACGCGACGTCTTCGAGCGGCTCCAACTTCGGGCCGACCAACAAAAAGCTGATCGATCGCGTCTCTGCCTCCGTGGATCAGTTCCGCAAGGAGAACCCTGATTATCAGGGCCCGATTCCCGCCGACCTGTTGACCGCCTCGGCAAGCGGTCTCGACCCGCACATCAGCCCGGATTCCGCGCGAGCCCAGGCGGCGCACGTGGCCAAGGCGCGCGGCGCCTCGATCGACCAGGTGAACCAGCTCATCGCCCAATATACGGAGCAACCGGACCTCGGTTTTCTGGGAGAGCCGCGCGTCAACGTATTGAAGCTGAATTTGGCGCTGGACGAGCAATTCCGAGATCGCCGGTGACTCCGAGATCGCCAGTGACAAGATCCGGGGCGCCACCAAGAAGTAAGGCTACTTCACTACGAGGTTAACCAGCTTGTCCGGCACGACGATCGTCTTGACGATCTGCTTGCCGTCCAAAAAGGGCTTCACCTTTTCCTCTTCCCTGGCGAGGGCAATCATTTCGGCCTCCGGGGTTCCAAACGGAACATGAATCCGTCCCCGGAGCTTGCCGTTGACCTGCACCACCACCTCCGCCAGGTCCTCCTTCGCCAGTTCCGGGTCGAAGGGAGGCCACGCCTGGCGGAAAACCGGGCCCTCTCTCCCCAATTCCTCCCAGATCTCCTGAGCCAGATACGGCGCGAACGGCGCCAACATCAGCGCCAGGTTCTCGAGAATTTCGCACATCGCCGCCGCCGAGATCTCCCGCTCGACTGCGTACAGCACGTTCACCAGCTCCATAATCGAGGAGATGCAGGTGTTGAAATGCCAGCGCGTCTCGAAGTCTTCCGTGATCTTTCTTAGAGTCTGGTGCAGCTTGCGGAGCGCCTGGCGATCGGCTTCGCCGGCGGGGGGGAAGTCCCCGCGGCCGATGTTGCGGGTCGCAAAGCGGTAAACCCGGCCGAGGAAGCGATAGATTCCTTCCGCGCCTTCATTGCGCCAATCAACTTCCTTTTCCGGCGGCGCGGCGAACAGCACGAACATGCGCGCCGTATCGGCGCCGAAGCGCTCGGCGAGCATGTCTGCGCCCACCACGTTTCCCTTCGATTTCGACATCTTGGCGCCTTCGGCGATCACCATTCCCTGGGTGAACAACCTGCGCGCCGGCTCGTCGTTGCCGACCAGCCCGATATCGCGCATCACCTTAGTAAAGAACCGCGAATAAATCAAATGCAGGATGGCGTGTTCCACGCCGCCGATGTACTGATCGATTTCGAACCAGTACGCGATCTTCGCCGGATCAAAGGGCATGCGGCTGTTGTGCGCATCGCAATAGCGATAGAAATACCAGGACGAATCGATGAAAGTGTCCATCGTGTCGGTCTCGCGCCGCGCCGGTTCTCCGCAACAGGGGCAGGCCACGTTGACAAATTCGGGCACGTTTTCCAACGGCGACCGGCCAGTGCCAGTGATTTCCACTCGATCCGGCAGGATCACAGGCAGGGCGCTCTCCGGGACGGGCACCGTGCCGCATCGCGGGCAGTGAATCATGGGAATCGGAGTCCCCCAATAGCGTTGGCGCGAGATGCCCCAATCCTTGATACGGTAGGTGATGGCGGCTTTGCCGAAGCCGCCTTCCTCCGCGTGCGCGCTCATTCGGCGCCGCGCCTCTTCGCTCGGCAGTCCGGACCAAGGCCCGGAGCTTTCGACTACACCATCGTCCGTGAACGCCTGGTGCGCGTCGCCGAGCGGGCCATCGACGGGGCGGATCACCGGCCGAATTGCAATGCCGTATTTCGAGCAGAACTCGAAATCGCGCTCGTCGTGAGCCGGCACGGCCATGATGGCGCCCGTTCCATAACCCATCAGCACGAAATTGCCGATCCAGATCGGAACACGCTCGCCGCTGAACGGATTGACGACGAAATGCCCCGAAAAGAAACCTTCCTTTTCGATATCGCCCGGGTCGCGCCCGGCGCGCGCATCCACCATCTGCTTGGCACGGGCCTGGCCTTTGGCGTCGAGCAGCCGGGCGTTGAGCGGGTGCTCCGGCGCCAGAATCACGCAGGTCGCGCCATATATGGTGTCGATGCGCGTGGTAAAAACGCGGATCGGTGCTAAGACCGCTTCCTGACGGTCGCGGCTCGGATCGAGAATCGGGAAATCGACCTCGGCGCCCTCCGAGCGGCCGATCCAGTTGCGCTGCATGGTGAGCACGCGCTCCGGCCACCCGCCTTCCAGTTCCGCCATGTCATCCAGCAGTTGGTCCGCATAATCGGTGATCTTCAGGAACCACTGCTCCAGCGCGCGCTGCTCCACCGGCGTGTCTTCATGCCGCCAGCAGCAGCCCTCTACCACTTGTTCGTTGGCCAGGACCGTGGCGCACTTAGGGCACCAGTTCAGCAGGGCCTTTTTGCGGTATGCCAGGCCGCGCTCGAACATCTTCAGGAAGAACCACTGGTTCCAGCGGTAATACTCCGGATCGCAGGTGGTCACCTCGCGGTCCCAGTCGTAGCTGAAACCGAAGCGGCGGTGGGTCTTCTTCATCGCCGCGATATTCTGCAAGGTCCACTCGCGCGGCGGCCGCTGGTTGGCAATGGCTGCGTTCTCGGCTGGAAGACCGAACGCGTCCCAACCCATGGGGTGAAGTACGTTGTAGCCGCGCATCCATTTGTAGCGGGCCAGGGCGTCACCGATGGCGTAGTTGCGGATGTGGCCGATGTGGAGCGTCCCGCTGGGGTAGGGCAGCATCTCCAGCACGTAATATTTCGGTTTCGCGGAATTCTCTTCGGCCTTGTAAAAGTCGGCGCGTTCCCACCGCGTGTGCCACTTCAGCTCGATCTGGTTGTGGTCGTATTGCTTTTCGGGCATAAGCTGTCAGCGCTCAGCTCTCAGCATCCAGCCAGCGGAACACCGAAAGCAAAAGCTGATCGCTGATAGCTATTAGCTAGATTTTAGCGCTCGGGCGCATAATATCCCGTCCGCGCATAGATACGCATCTCGGGCATGCCCTTGGGCAGCAACAACTGCACCTTGATTTTGCGATATTTGCCGGTCTGCGCGTTCTCCGGGGGATAGTAGCCCAACACATATTGGTTGTGCAGGGTCACGCCTATTTCTCCCATCACCTGGCCGAGACTGTTCATCTCCCTATCCTTAACGAAGAAGGTCATGCCTCCGGTTTTTTGTGCGAGACCAGCCAGCAAGTCGGGTCCGGCGACCTCTTCCCTCGTCTGCGGGTCTTGAAACAGGCAAATCGTGTAGATGAAGGTGCCGGCTTCTACGGCTTTTGCCAGCATTTCCTGCAGCGTATACCGGCTGGTGTTATCTCCGCCGTCCGAAACTACTACCAGTGCTTTGCGCGGTGTATGCGCTTTCTTCATGCGCTCCAGGCCAAGATTTACACCGTCTAGAAGAGAAGTGCTGCCGTCCGGATTGGTAAACACCAAAGCATCGGAAATCTCGCCAACGTTGGCAGTGAAGTCCTGGCGCAGCTCGGCACGCGTGGAAACCGTCACCAGGAAAGCTTCGTCGTCAGGGGTCAGTTGCTGTAAGAGCTGCGAAGCCGCATCGCGGGCCATTTTGAACTTATCCCGCATGCTGCGGCTCGAATCGAAAATCAGGCCTACGGAAATGGGCGCGTCTTCGCGGCTGAATGCTACGATCGAACGCAGTTCGGAGTTCTCGAAAACCCGGAAATTCTGTTTTTCAAGACCCCGGACGTTGTGTCCGAAAGCGTCCGTCACGGTCACTGGTACGAGGGTCATGTCGGTATTGACCCGAATGGATCTCGCGGGCTCGTCTGCGGCCGGCTTCTGCCGGCGAGCATTATCGAGTAGGGGGCCAGTTCCAGAGGTATCGCCCGAAGCAACTTCGAGGGAATCAGGAGACGCGGCCTGGCCAAAGAACGTGAGTCCAAAGAGCAGGAAAGCAAGTACACTTATCCTTTGCATGTGGTGTCCTGTATTTCGCCCGTCGGAGGGCGTGTTGCGGGGGCGGCCGTCTAAAGGAGACCGCGCGCCCTTACCCAGGCACTATCACGCGGCTTGCCTTTGTAATACTCTGGCCAGCCAAGTCCTTTAGTGTGTTGAGGTTCTTACGATCATCGCCAGGGTTGTCGATGGGAGTTTCGAGGATAAAAGGCTTTCGCCTGAGCCGAGGGTGCGTGAGAATACGACGGAAGCCTTCGATTCCGATATGGCCTGCGCCAATATGCGCATGCCGGTCCACACGGGATCCGCGAGGCGTCTTGGAGTCGTTCGCGTGCAACAGGTGTACGCGCGCCAGCCCGATGGTTCGGTCGATAGCGAGGATAGACGACCGTAAGCCCGCCTCGGAGGCAATATCGAAACCGGCCGCCAGTAGATGGCAGGTGTCGAGGCAATAACCGACCGGGAGATCCGTCAACTCGAGTGCCGCTTCGCGGATCGATCGCAGTTCTTCCAAACGGCTTCCCAGGCAGGCTCCCGATCCTGCTGTGTTCTCGAGAAGGACCGTCACGCGGGAAATCCGGAAGTCGCGGGCCGCTTCCATCAGCCCGAGCGCAACCGCTCGGATGCTCTCATCCGGTGACTGCCCTTTGCAACTTCCCGGATGCACCACCAGGTATTCCGCCCCGATAGCCATGGCGCGCTCCAGTTCGCCGCGGAATGCCGCAATCGAGTTCGCTCGCACTGCCGGATTGAGTGAAGCAAGATTGATCAGGTAATTGGCGTGGATCGCGAGCGGGCGCAGATCAAATCGCTCGCGAGCGGCCTTCAGGAGCCGTACCTGGACAGGATCTGGCGCACGTGCCCGCCACATCCGCGGACTCGCCGAAAAGATTTGAAACGTGTTCGCGCCCAGCTCCGCGGCACGCAGCGCGGCTTTTTCCAGAGAGCCGGAAGTGAACGTGTGGATGCCTAAGCGCAATACGACATCGTAATCGAAAGCGAGCGCCGCGAAGTTAGTCCCGCACTACTGTCACAACCGTGCCGTTAGGCTCAAATCCTGTGCGGGCCAGCCGAATCGGGCGCACTCTAACGATCCGCGATTTGATCTGGGGCTTCGGCGGGCTTGCTTCCCATGGAACCGAGAACTCGCGTCCGCACTCCAGACAGACGTAGCGCCCGCGCACGGGCCAAGTCGTTCTGGTATGAAACTCCTGACACCAATAGGCCCTAAAGCGTTCCAACATGCCTCCCCCTGTGTTAAGAATGGGTCGACCAACCCCGTTCTGCATATATCGCCCTTCGTATACGCGATCTTGTAACCGAATTAAACAATACGAATAATTTTCCGTTTGACAGGCGTGCAGTCATACGTATAATTAGATCAAACGATTGAATCAGCGTATGGCTACCAAGGAAAAAATCCTGGATACGGCCGAGCGGTTGATTGCTTCCCAAGGCTTTGCGGCTACCTCTCTCCGGCAGATCATTTCCGAGGCCCAGGTCAATCTCGCGGCCGTGCACTATCACTTCGGATCGAAAGAAGAGCTGCTGGATCAGCTGATTCTGCGCAAGGTGACACGCGTGAACGAGGAACGCGCGGCCCTCCTCGATTGTTTCGAACGGGAATCCGGAGGCGGTCCGGTTTCAGTAGAAAAGATTCTGGCGGCGTTTTTCGAGCCCATGATCGCGGCCGGCTGCCGGAATCCCCAATTTGTCCGACTCATGGGGAGACTGATCGCCGAAGGACTGATTCCGTCGCTAGCCGAAAAGCATTTTCAGCCAACAACCATGCGCTTTATTGCCGCTTTGCGTCGGGCCTTGCCGGATCTTTCCGAAGGCGAGTTGTTCTGGAGGGTGCAGTTCATGTTTGGCGCCATGGCTCACACGGTAGGCGGGCTCGCTTTGCCGGTCTCGCCGATTCATGGTGATGGCGCGGCCTTCCAGTTGATCATGCGCCGGTTGATGGCGTTCCTTGGCGCGGGAATGAATGCCCCGCCTAGCGCGGAGCTCCAGATGGAGATGCAGAAATGAGAACAGATTGGGCTTTACTTGGGGTCTGCATAATGGTCGCGGCGGGCCCGCTGCTGGCGCAGCAAGAGCAGCGAACCGCGCTGTCGTTGAGCATGAAGCGGGCGGTCGAGATTGCGACGTCCCCGGAAGGAAACAGCAGTATCCAACTTGCCGTCCAATCCGTGAAACAGGCGCAGGAACGCTCCCTCGAAAGTCGCGCCGCGTTATTGCCCGACGTGGAAGGCGCGTTTCGGTACGAGAGCGAGACCTCATATCTCGGGGCCTACGGGATCAAGTTCAATTCGCCGATTCCAGGTATTCAGTTTCCTACTTTCGTGGGGCCGTTCAGCGTGATGGATACGCGAGTGTCGGGCTCGCAAACCATATTCGATTTCAGCTCCATCCGGCGCTTTGAAGCTTCCCGGGTAGGTGTTTCGGCGGCCAAGTCCGATGAGGATGCGACCGGGGAGCAGGTGGCGGCCCGGGTGGCCCGCGCGTACCTCGCGGCGGTAAAGGCTGATGCTGGAGTGGAAACGGCGGAGGCCAACGTGGCGCTCTCGGAAGCCATCCTGAAGCAGGCCGAGAATCAAAAAGCCGCCGGCACCGGCACCGGCATTGAAATTACCCGTGCGCGTGTGCAGTTGTCGAACGATCGCCAGCAGTTGCTGGTGGCTCGCAACGAACGCCAGCGCGCTCATCTGGAGGTGCTGCGCAGCATGAATATGCGCCTGGATGTAGACCTGGAGCTGACGGATAAGCTGTCGTATGTGCCTGTGGATGAAGTGACTGTGGGGCAGGCCAAAGCTCTTGCCATGGGGCAGCGCCCGGACTACCGGGCGCAGCAGGAGCGCGAGGCGAACGCCCGCCTCTCGGCTAGCGCCACGAAGATGGAGCGGCTGCCTTCGCTTTCCGCGTTCGGAGATTACGGCCCTCTTGGCAACGGTTTTGCGGCCGCAGTACCTACGCGGACCTACGGGATTTCCCTTAAGGTTCCGATCTTCGACGGCGGCCGCCGCGACGCCCGCCGCGTCGAATCGGATTCGCAATACCGCGCGGAAAAGATCCGGACCAACGATTTGAAGGAGCAGATCGACCTGGACGTGCGCCTGGCTCTGGAGGATCTCAGCTCCGCTAACGAACAGGTGAAGGTCGCCAGGGAAGGGCTGGAGCTCGCGGAGAACGAACTGGCCCAGGCGCGGCGGCGGTTTGACGCCGGAGTAGCGATCAACCTGGAGGTCACGGACGCGCAAACGCGCCTCGAGCGGGCGCGCGATAACCAGACGGCGGCGCTCTATAACCACAGCCTGGCGCGCATTGAGCTGGCCCAAGCTATGGGGAAAGTGCGGCAGGCGATTCAATAGGAGACGGCATGAAGAAAGCGATCATTCCCATCTTGCTGCTGGCGGGCGCCGGCTATGCCTTTTACCGGTTCCGCGGATCTTCGCATGACACGGCGAACCGCATCGTGGTTTCCGGCAACATCGAGCTGACGGAAGTGAATATCGCCTTCAAGACCGCCGGCAAGTTGATCGAGCGCAATGTGGATGAGGGGGCGGCGGTCAAGAAGGGGCAAATAATCGCGCGTTTGGACCGTGAACAATTGCAGGCGCAGCGCGAGCGCGAGGTGGCGGGCCTGGAATCGGCGCGAGCTCAAATGGCGCAGGCCGAAACCTCCGTCGAATGGGAACGCGGCAACCTGGCCGCCGATATCGAGCAGAAGCGCGCCGATTTGGCGTCGATGGAAGCGCGACTGCTGGAAATGAAAAATGGCGCCCGCCCGCAGGAAAAGCTGGATGCGCGCGCGGCTGTGGAATCCGCGCAGTCGGAAGTGGAGCGCTCGAAGCGGGATTGGGACCGGGCGCAAGTGCTGTATAAGAACGACGACATTTCTACGGCCCAGTTCGACCAGTACCGCAACCGATGGGAAAGCGCCGAAGCCGCGTTAAAACAGTTGACGGAACGCGAAGGCCTGGTGCTGGCTGGTCCACGGTCAGAGCAGATCGAAGCGCAGGCGGCGCTGGTGCAGCGCGCGCGCGGGGCGTTGAAAATGGCGGAGGTCAACTCTCTCGAGATGAAGCGGCGCGAGCAGGACCTGGTGACCCGCCGGGCCGAAATCGCGCGCTCCCAGGCTAGCATCGCTTTGATCGACTCGCAGCTGGCGGATACGATCGCCGCCTCGCCGGTGGATGGCGTAGTGCTGGTCAAATCCGCTGATGTCGGAGAAGTGCTGGCGGCCGGCACGACCGTGGTTACGGTGGGCGACATCGAACACCCCTGGCTACGCGGCTATGTCAATGAGACGGACCTCGGCCGCGTGAAACTCGGCTCCAAGGCCCGGGTCACTACCGATTCCTATCCGGGAAAAACCTATGACGGCCGCGTCAGCTTCATTGCTTCGGAGGCTGAGTTTACGC
>CAZKVF010000395.1:0-12700 GCA_964556085.1 uncultured Solibacteraceae bacterium | reverse complement strand
CCGGCCTGTTGCGGGGAGTGCGCGTTGCAGGCTGAGATCGAGCAGCTCTTCGACGCGCCGCCGTCGACCTTCGGCGGCGAGCACTTTGAATTGTTCGCGCGATTCAAGGCGGAGCTGAACGGCGGCCGGATTCGCGCGGCGGAGCTGTGTCCTTCGGAGCGCACCGGATGGCGCGTCAACGCCTGGGTGAAAAAAGGGATTCTGCTGGGGCTCCGCATGGGCGCAATCGTGGATATGTCGATCGATCCCATCCGCCAGCCGTATTTCGACAAAAACACGGTGCCCGTGAAGCAATTCACCGCCGCCAGCGGCGTGCGCATTGTGCCTGGTGGATCCAGCATTCGCGATGGCTCCTATGTCGGACGGGGTGTGATTTGCATGCCGCCGATGTATATCAACGTCGGGGCGTGGGTCGATGACGGCACCATGGTCGATTCGCATGCCCTCGTGGGAAGCTGTGCCCAGGTGGGCAAGAACTGCCACATCTCGGCCGCCAGCCAGATCGGCGGCGTGATCGAGCCAGTGGGCGCGATGCCCGTGATCATCGAGGACGAAGTGTTGGTGGGAGGCAATTGCGGTATCTACGAAGGGACCATCGTTAAACGGCGCGCGGTATTGGGGACGGGCACCATCCTCAATCGCTCCACGCCGGTTTACGATCTGGTGCGCAACACCGTCCACAAAGCTACGGACGATGAGCCGTTGATCATTCCCGAAGACGCCGTCGTGGTCCCCGGTTCGCGCGCCATCACGCGGGGGCCGGGCAAGGACTGGGGCCTCTCAGTCTACACCCCGATCATTCTGAAATACCGCGACAGCCGAACCGATACCAAGATTCAGCTCGAAGACCTGCTGCGGTAAGATGGGCGCGTAAGGCCATGTCGACTACCCTACTTGAGATCCCTGCTCACGAGGATCCGCCTCGCAAGCGCTGGACGCGCGCGGAGCACGAGGCGCTCTATGATTCCGGAGTGCTGGACGGACAGCGGTGGGAGTTGGTTGAAGGGGAGTTGATCAACAAAATGGGGCAGGGGCGTCCGCACGTGAATTCACTGGTGTTGCTTCTGATTTGGCTGCAGGGCGTGTTCGGGCCGCGACGCGTCCTTCAAGACTCGCCCATCGATGTGGCTCCGGAGGACAATCCCACGAACGAGCCAGTGCCGGATCTCGTGGTCTTGAATCACGATTTCTCGCACTTCGCGCTGGAAAATCCCCAGCCAAGTGATCTGGCCCTTGTGATCGAGGTGTCTCATACCAGGCTCGGCTTCGACCTCACTACTAAAGCATCGCTCTACGCCAAGGCGGGTATCGCGGATTATTGGGTCCTCGACGTGGCCGGCCGCCGGATGATCGTGCATCGAGAACCCGGCGACGGGCGATACGCTTCAGTGCTGGTCTACAGCAGCGAGGAAGCCGTGGCGCCGCTGGCCGCGACCCAAGCGTTCTTCAAAATTGGTGACGCGTTCCCGCAATGAATGCCAGCTCTTTTCTGCCGCAAGAAAAGAATCAGGACGCCGTTCGATCGGACGCGGATAAGCCGTATCTGCGCCTGCATTCCGTCAACATCTATGTGAAGGATCAGGATCGCAGCCTGCAATTCTATTTGGACAAGCTGGGATTCGATCTGGCTTTCGACAGCCGCATGCAATCCGGCGAGCGCGTATTGGCTGTGGCTCCTCCGGATGGGACCGCGGTGCTCCGCCTGATCGCGCCTCGGCCCGATTCGGAATCCTACAAGCTCATTGGACGGCCCACTCAGATCGCTTTTCTTACGGAAGACGTGCTAGCCAAGTACCGCGAATGGAGCAGACGCGGAGTTCGTTTTCGGTACACGCCTCGCCTGCGGCGGCTCAAATACGAGGAGCGCTCCGCCCGTGATCCCAATGGCTCCTCAACGCAATCATCCGAGCATCCCGTATGGGGCGGTGTCTTCACCCGTTTCGAGGATATTGACGGAAACTCGTTCACGCTGGCCGGACTGGACGAAGTCACCAGGCAGATCGAAGAACAGCGCCGCACCATTACCGAGAGACTCGAGGCTGAGCGGCGCGCCGCCCAGGAAATGGAAATCGCCCGGGACGTGCAAGCGCGGCTCTTCCCTCAGAACCTGCCAGCCTCGGGCACGCTGGACTACGCCGGCGTCTGCCGGCAGGCGCGCCAGGTAGGCGGCGACTATTATGATTTCCTGAATTTAGGGCAAGAGCGCCTCGGGTTGATCGTTGCCGATATTGCCGGGAAAGGAATCGCCGCTGCTCTTCTGATGGCGAATCTGCAGGCTAACCTACGTAGCCAGTGCGCTAGCGCAGTGGGCGAGCCGCAACACTTTTTGGAGTCGGTGAACCAGCTCTTTTACCAGAACACCATCGAGAGCGCATATGCGACGCTCTTTTTTGGAGAGTACGAGGACCAAACTCGCACTCTGCGCTATGCGAATTGCGGGCATCTCCCCGCACTCCTGCTGCGCGGCAACGGAGGTTTAGAACGCCTCGATTCCACTTCTACGGTTGTGGGGCTATTCGGTAACTGGCACTGCGGCTTTCGTCAATGCCGGCTTCTCCCGGGAGACACACTGGCTCTCTATACGGATGGAGTAACGGAATCGTTCGACGACAATGACGAGCAATTCGGGGAGCACCGGCTGATCCAAACACTGGAACAGCATCGCAGTCTTCCGGCGGAAGCATTAGTGAGTGCGATTTTGGACGAGGTCGGGCGCTTCAGTCCCCGCGAACAGCACGACGATATCACGCTGATCGTGGCCCGGTCTAGATAGAACTACCTCAGTTTCCGCGCTCTTTCGAAATCTTCTTTCAGCTTCGCGGTGATCTTCTCGGCGACATCAGCGCTGGCGCCGTGGAACTTGGCGCCCAGGCTCTCCTGGGTCGTTGACCAGATGACGTCACCATCCTTATTCACCAGGCGCACGGCGGCGATGGCTTCGTGGCGGCGCTCGGCCGAGTGCTCCGACTCGTTTTCGCCGATGCCGATTCCTCCGTAGTTTCCGCCCGTGCTGCGCGTGGTACGGCCCGCTCCGAAATTGGTGTGGGCGTTCAGGCTATCCGACGAAGTATGCACGTCGGTGAAAACCATGTCTTCGGCTGCCCCGCGCAGGGTAGCGTCAGCGCGGTCCGCATTTTCGGTCAGGATGAACAGTTTGGCGCCGTCGAGGGTGGTGACCAGGATGTCGCGCATCTGGGCCGCGGTCTCGCCGCCCGTCAGGCGATCGACGTAAACGCGGCGCAGTGTGCGCAACTGCCGCAGCCCGGCTTCTTCAATCGCAGCGGGGGAAGGCGGCTCCTGGCCGAGTGCGGCGAATGTGCATAGAGCCGCGCAAAGGCAGCGGGTAAGAGCCATGACAAGCCAGGAGGCCTGTCCCACCGGTGGAGCATTTCCCACTTTACTGGCCATTCTTGCGGGCATTGTCATCCTGGTATTCGACACGACGTCCGGTTCTTGCTTCGAGGCTTGCCAGCACGGTGCGAATGTCGCCCTTGCTCACGCGGAATACCAGGGCTTGCTGCCGGCCCTCACTGTCGGTGTAACCGACGGTCACGAAATGTTTCCTCGATTTGCTCAGCAGAAGCACCGGCGAAATCAGAACTGCCGCCACGTAGCGCCGGCTGACATTCTGTCCATACTCCAGGGAATTTACTTTGTCATACGGGATCGTGACTTCCTCATGGCCGCTGCGTACAAAGAGAGCGCGGACGTTGCCGAGATTTACCTCGGCGGTGGATTTTACGGAAAATTCCGGAAGCGTGCCGCCGATCAACTCGGCACGGAAGCCCGGCTCGCCGGCCGGTAAGGTGTGCATGAGTAAGAGACCGCTCAGCAGGCCAAGGCAGACTCGTAGCATGGCTTATGGTTGTAGTGCCTGCAAACCGTGCGACCTCTCAGGTTTTCTTTGGAGTGCCAGACGAAAGCGTCTGTCCCACTTTACGGAGCGGTGCTGGTGCGCGGTTCGTCCAGCTTAAGGGTCGCCAGGGTTCCCGTCATGCGCATTTCCCTGGCGCCGTTGCTGAGGACAATCAACAAGCGGCCATCGTCCTGCGTGGCGCCGCGTCCTACGTACATACCGTCTTCGGTGCGAAGAGACAGATCGCTCAAGGTCAGCCGGGCGGCGGTGGGTGTCCAGGAGACAGCGTAACCACCAGACAAGGTGCCGAAGTCCATGCCCATGCCGCTGAAAGCCCCCTCCGATTTCAGGTTGGCCAGCAATTCGGCGCCTATCCCCGAGGTCTCGGCACTTCCCTCGATATCCATCCGTCCGGCCTGCCAGTTCAGCCCGCGCACTTTTGCCACGAGCTTATAAGCGGGGGCTCGCGAGCCCAGAACCACATTCAGAGTCCCCGCCACGTGCGCGGAATCCATACTGGCATCGATCGCGGCCAAATCGACTTTGGTCACATTCCACACCATACGGCCGCGGAGGTTCTCCAGATGCATACCTGGAAATTCCATCTCCGCGATTTGAAAGGAACCTTCCAAGCGGCGCTGGCGCAACCAGTCGGGAACGTTGGTGCGGCCGAGGGCCCGAGCCAGGAGGCTGGAGCCGCGGCGCAGTGTGGGCATCAGCTCCGTCTCCAGATCGGCGGTATCGATATGGGCCGCGCGCAGGCGCACGCGATGCGGATGGGGCGTATCCGGCTCATAGCGATAGTCGCCGCTGAAGGCGATCTTGCCGGCCCGAGCGGAGAGCTTACTTACCGCCAGGCGATTTCCATCGATACCCACGCGCGCGGAGGCTATGGTCAGGGGATGGGCCAGACCGGGGACTGCGATTTGAGCGTCTGTGAGTTGCAGAGTGCCGGTCCAGGTGTTGAGAGATTTGGGATTGACACGCGAGGACGCCTGTCCCACTCCGTTCGGAGATTCGTGATGGTATCTCAGCTGGCCGTTCCAACTACCGGAGCTGAGCTGTTCCAGGAAGGGCACCGACGCCAGCGCGGCTTGCGCACGCAGAGAACTGACCTTCATGCCGTCTGACGATACGGACAGGTCGAGTGAATCGTCATCCAGGGAATAGGTCGCTTCGAGGCGGGCCTCCTCCTCGTCGGCGGTATGAACTACAGCGGGCGCCAGCCAAACCTTGCCTTTGCCGGCCATGAAATGCATTTGCTCGAAGCGCACCGGCTGGGAATCGGGGATGGCGACGGTAGTCTCATGGAGCGCCAATTCGCCCTGCCATCCGCCAGGATTGGAGTATCCGATGGCGCCGTCGATGGAGCCGTTGAGGCGCAGTTTAGGCGGCAGCTGCGCGCCCATGTCGGCTGCTAGCTGCAGGACGGGGGAAATGGGGAAACTCTTCCAGGTAAAGGTCGCTGCCCAACGGGGGCGAGACAGGTAGTTCGCGGCGCGAAAGCGGGTGGTCACCGGGACCGCTGAGGACGTGGACTGCAATTCCAGCTGCTGGGCCACCAGATCGAGGCGCCCGCTAATGTCCATGGGCCAGCCTTGACCTTTGGTTGGCAGCAGATCCCAGCGGTGCACGTCTTCCACATTCAAACGTCCGAGAATGCCGATACCGTCCAGAGGCCCGGCGAGTCGGAGGCGCGAGGTAACGATGCCATGCACGCCGCCGGCCTGGCCGCTCATGAGCACGGCCAGCTCACCTAACTGCGCGCGGTCGAGGCGCAATTCGAGGTCAACCCGCTCCGGCCCCAAATACCACTTGCCGCCAATTGCGAATGAGCCCAGGCCCAACGCCGGCCGGTCGGTGCGCGCAGCCTCGGCTTCACACGAAACGAGCCACGCGCCGCGCAGCGATGATGGCGGCGTGATATCCAAGTCCGTGTTCATCAAGTAGAAGATGGACTTGGTATCGCCAAATTTGAAATTGACGCGACCATTGCGCACATGGATGGCTGGAGCCGTACTCATCACGGAGCGGTTGATGAAAGACGTGAAATTCCACGTATCGCCCGACTTGGCGAGGTTGAGGGTGGGCGGATTGCCTTCAGGACCAGGCTCAAGACGAATTGACGCGATCACGAACCTGCCGCCCAGCAAGGCCCACAGGCTGGGGCGCACGCTCACGCTCTCAATATAGGCGACCGGCTCGAAGCCGATGGACGGATCTTCGTGAATCACCACCTCAGAGGCCGAGAGGCTGGGGCCGCGGAGCAGGCTGAAACGGACCGTACCTCGAATCTCCACTTTGCGGCCGAGAGCGCGCTCAAGCGAAGCCCGCAGCCGATGCCCGTAAGAATCGGCACTGATGTGCGGAGCGGCGACTGATCCCAAGAGGTAAAGGGCGAGGACGGCGGCAGTGGATCTCAGCAGGAGTTTCACGAGTGCGAGACCGCTCCCTCACGGTCGCGGCTCAGAAGGCTGCGGTAGGCGTCGGGATCGTCGATGTCAGCCACGATTCCGGGGTCATCCAGGTTCAGGAACTCGGCGTGGGGGAAATGGCTATGCACCACGTCGCGGGCGGCAGCGCCCGGGGGAAGCGCCAGGAATTCATCGAACAACGCGCGCGCGAGCCAGACCGGGTGGCCGCGCTTGCCTTCATAGCGCGGAATGCGGAGCAACGCCCGCGGCTGGGCTAAAAGCAGGTCGAGCGTGGCGGGAGCGACCGCGGGGTGGTCCACCAACGTCAGCAGAACGCCTTCACAGCTTTCGGGGACGGCGCGCAAGCCGCACTGAAGGGAAGTAGTCATTCCCTGTTCCCATTCGGTGTTGGTAACAAAGGTGGCGGTTCGCGCCACGCCCGCACGGATCTGTTCCGCCCCTGCACCGAGTACCACAATTACCTGCGGACACCGCGGGGCAAATAAGCCGATCAGGGTATCTAAGAATGTCTCGCCGCGATATTGGAGCAGGGCTTTGGGAAAACCCATTCTGCGGGATTGGCCCGCGGCCAGAATCAGTCCGGCGGCGCTCACCGGGCTAGAATCGCGCGCAACGATTCATCGGCGAACACCGACATCGAAAGCGAGCGCCAGTTGGAAGCCGCCTTACGCCGCACAGCGATCATCTCGGCGGCCACCGAAATCGCGATCTCCTCCGGAGAGATCGCCCCGATGTCCAGCCCCATCGGCGCGTGGATGCGCTCGAAGGCGGTGCGCGGCATGCCTTCCTTCTCCAGTTCACGGATCACGTTGATCACTTTCCGCTTGCTGCCGATCATGGCCAGATAGCGGGCCGGAGTGGCCAGGGCGAGCTTGAGGACTCGCATATCGTCGCGATGGCCCCGCGTCACGATGATAATGTAACTCGTTTCATTGATGGCCAGTTTGGGAAACACGTCTTCGTATTCCTCGGCATGGACGGCCTGGGCCTCGGGAAAGCGCTCGCGGTTGGCAAAGCTCTCGCGATTGTCGATGACCACAGTGGCGAATCCGGCGAGGTTGGCCACCTTCGAAAGGCTCTTGGAGATGTGGCCGGCGCCGAAGATGAAGGCGTGGGGCAGGGGAAGCACTGGCTCGACAAATACGTCGAGCTGGCCGCCGCAGATGAGGCCGTTATCGTAAGCCGCGTCCTGGCCCAGGTTGAAGTTCAGGTGTTTGGGCTTTTCGGTCTCGATCACCTCGCGGGCCGCGTTCCAAACCTCCGCTTCGACGCAGCCGCCACCGATGGTGCCGATCATCGAGCCATCCTCCCGTACGAGCAGCTTGGCGCTTTCGTAGCTGGGAATCGAGCCGCGCACGTCTACGATGGTGGCGATCGCACACTTCTGGCCAAGATTGCGAAGGCGGACCAGCTCCTCGTAGACGTCCATCACAGGTGATTATAGCGTGCGCGGCAAAGGCGGGGGTACCGATCCTATGGCTCCCGGATACCGGTCTCTGGGGAACGCCAAGTGCTCAGTGTCGAATCGCGTACCACCACAAGCAGGTTCAGCCATTCGCCGCTCTGGAATCGACCGATCGCTCCCATTACTGCCGCGTGGATCTTGCGCTTGTTAGGCTGACGGAGCCGAACAACGAGAATACCGTAGTGCGGCAACGAGGAGCGGTATTCCGTGAAGCCTTTATCTGTCGTGACCAATAAGCGGGCTTCCGCCTTCGCCATCTGCCAAAGATCCGGGTCGGACAGACCTTGTTCAGGCGTTCCTCGAATGTCCCTCACGTCATGGCCGAGTTCCCGCAGCCCGTTCACAGTCATCCGTGGGACGTTTTCGTCTGCCAGAATCTTCACTCTGAGGCGCTGCCGATTTCAATTGGCGTGACCAACTCCTCGGCGAGATCAGCCGCATAGTCAAGACAAGCGAGGATGTCCTCCTTCGAAAGCGAGGGGTACTCTTCGAGGAGTTCCTCTATTGTGTCACCATTGGCGAGCATGCGGACAACCTGATGGACTGGAATCCGTGTGCCTTTCACGCAGGCCTGGCCGTGGCAGATATTTGGATCGATGGAGATTTTATCGAATAGCACGAGGTGCACCACTCGCCGTAGAAGCCTACCCGAGGAGATTATAGCGGATCACTTGACGTAGGGGGTACGTAAGGCGGAGCCGCGCCCGTCAGGGAGCGATGGGTGCCGGGATCAGGGCCATGGCGTCGCGGAGGGGCGAAGCCGTTCTGCCCTATGTGCGATGGTGCCTGGAATGGCCACCGGCAATCAGGTACTCACCGATGACATCGGTTACTCCGGTATCTGCCCGCTAAGGCCGCGACTGCTGCCATGATGAACACCCAGGCGAGGATTGCGACAGGTCGGCGCCCAAATCGGGTTCTCCATGGATTTTCCAGATGTTCTCGGCAAGTTGGTTTTGAAGTAAGGTGCGAGTTACTCCAGCGCTTCCAGCCGCTCGATCATATCCCTGGCCAAGCCGGCGGCGCGGGCAAGATCGTGTCCCGCGCCTTCGACCGGAAGTAGATCGGTGCGTGCCGGTATTAGAGCCATGGCGTCGCGCAGTTCTTCGAGTGAGGCGAACGGGTCGCGCGTGCCATGCACGAACAGTGCGGGGATGCGGAGATCCGGGAAGAAAGCGGTGCGTTTATTTTCGGGATTTCTCGGAGGGTGCAGAGGATAGGAGAGCAGCAGCAGGCGATCGGCGATCTCCGGCTGCGAGGCGGCCAGCATAGCTGACTGGCGGCCTCCGTAGGAGTGGCCGCCGAGCAGAAGCCGGCCCGACGCGAGTTTCCGGGCCGCGTGGGCCGCGTGCTCGATGCCCTCCCGGTCGCGCGGCGCGCCGGCAGGGAAGGGAGGGCCTTTGGGCCGCTCGCGACGATACGGCAGATCGTACCGCAGAACCGTATAGCCGGAGTCTTCAAAGGCGCGAGCCAGACGCACCAGAAGGGGAGCGCGGCAATCGGAGCCGGCCCCGTGCGTCAGCAGCAGTATGTGCCCGTTGGTATTATCGGGCCGGTGCAGGATGCCGCGCACGTCCGCGGCTTCAAACGTCTCTTCACAAATGGTCCGAGGCGCTATCCAGACGGGCGCGCGGCTACTCTTTTTTCTTAAGGAGATGATCGTTTTGCTCGATGAAGTTGCGGATCTCATCCGTCATGCCGAGGAGTTTTTCCCACTGCTCCCGGTAAAGTGTGACGGGAAAGCGCCCCAAGCCGTAAACCGAAAGCGCGCCCTTCTCGCTGACTTTTAGCGACATCTGCCCGCGAGGCCTCTTCAGATTTTCGATTTCGGCGCGAAGCCGTTCGTTTTCTGTCTTCAGATCTTCGTCATTAGCCATAATTTTCGCGTTGCGGCGTCCGATTCTAACACATCGCAGGCGGCATGTTAGCCTGAATCCTGCCGCTTTATGCCCCCTTTTGACGCCATTTTGTTCGATTTTGACGGTGTTCTGCTGGATAGCGAGCCATTGCACTGCGCTTGCTGGGCGGAAGTGCTGGCGCCTTTTGGAGTCAAGCTCGATTGGGAGTATTACCGCGAGCACTACCTGGGCGTAGACGACCGCGTCATGATTCCGCGGATCGCTGCATCAACGGTTCCTCCGCTGGACTGGCGGACGCTGTGGGCGCAGTACCCCAACAAACGCGACTGCCTGCGCAAGCGATTGGAGCGGCCGCCGTTTCCGCAGGAGCTGCCCGGGTTGCTGTCCGATTTGCGGCGCGGCCATAAGCTGGCGGTGGTGAGCACCAGCGCGCGCGTTGAAGTGGAGCCGCCGCTCGAAGCGGGCGGGATCCGTCATTATTTTGATGCCGTAGTGACAGGTGAAAACACGGAACGGCACAAGCCGGAACCCGATCCGTACCTGCTCGCAGCCGAGCTGATCGGGGCGCGGAAGCCATTGGTGGTAGAAGATTCGGCGCCCGGTATTGCCAGCGGGCGAGCGGCAGGGTTCGAGGTGCTGGCTGTGGAGAGCGCGGCTGGAATGCCGGCGTTGTTGCGCGAGCTATTGGTGGGCCGCTCACAAAGCGTGTAGATCGGCGGCGCTATCATCGCGGTTGGCAGGCGGAAGCGCCTGCCCCACAAGATCGCCGGCGCCACCAGCGCGGTTGGCAGGCGGAAGCGCCTGTTCCACAGCTCGGTTACATCAGGATTCCAAACAGATTCGAGAAGTCGTCGGTCCAGATGCGGAAGCCGGGCCGCGGTTTCAGGACCTCCCCGGCCTTGGTGAGGCTTGGGTGGGCGTCGGCGGTCTTCCGGTCCATAATCAGGACCCAGGTGCAAGCGAAGCACAGGAAATCGTCCTCGTCGGGAGAATACTCGTAAAGGAGGGCGACCTTGCCGAACTCAGCGGCCGCCGCTGCCATTACCGGTTGCAGGTTCAGGTAGCGGTTAGAGACATTCACGGCGACGATCCCGTCAGGCTTCAAGTGGCGAAAGTAGTTACGGAACGCCTCGCGAGTAATAAGGTGCACGGGCACCGAGTCGCCGGAGAAGGCGTCCATTACGAGAACGTCGAATTGCTGGCTCGGCTCCGATTCCAGGACCAGGCGCGCATCGCCGAGGGCCAACTCCAGGCGCGCGGGCGTATCTTTCAAATATGTAAACTGGGACCGGGCGATCTGGATCACCTGGGGGTTGATTTCGTAAATCCGGATGGTGTCGCCAGAGTGGCCATAGGCCGCGAGCGTGCCGCAACCCAGCCCCAGTATGCCGATGCGCCGGGGCGCGCCCTCCAGTGCGCTCATGGCGAGACCAATGCCACTCTGCGGGCAAAAGTATGTTACTGGCAAGCGGCTGTACTCGGCCCGCAGCATCTGCTGGCCGTGATTGATCGTGCCATGGACCAGCTTGCGATTGGCGTCGCGGTCGATTTTGGGATCACCCTGGTCGCGCACGCGAAGCTGGGCATAGAAGTTACGTGACACGTAGCGGTAGGGCTTAACAGACTCTCGAAAAATCAGGCCTAAGGCAACCAGATAAGAGCAAAACGTGGTTGCCAGGGCCACTCTAGCGAGCATCCTCGGCCTGGCAGCGAAGCCGGAACTGGCTCTCCATAAGGTGATAGCGACCAGCGCGGCGCAAAGCGCCAGTCCCAGGTGGAATTCGTAATAGCCGTTGAATAGGCGCGGCGCAGCCAAGCCCACAAAAATACCGCCCAGAGCGCCGCCGAGTGAGATGGAGACATAGAAGGATGTCAGGTGCCGCGGCGCCGGCCTGCGGCGAACCACCTCGCCATGGCACACCATGCAGCAGACGAACAGGGAAAGCGCCAGAAGCGTGATCAGGGGACGAATATTCAGGGAAGTTTTGAAGGGGTACAACTCATACGTCAGAAACGCGATGGCCAGCGCCAGCAAGGGCAGAAAAATTTCGCGCCGGTAAACCCGCGGGGACTCGAAGCAAAGGATGAAGGTCAGAAGATAGGTACTCAGAGGCAAAATCCAGAGGAACGGAATGGCGGCAACGTCCTGCGAAAGATGCGTGGTGACCGCCAGCAGGAGAATCGAGGCGCAGGCAGCGAAAGCAGTCCAGAGGATGCGGTCGGAAATGCGGGGCAGGCTTTCGCCAAGGCCGGTGACAAGATCACCGGCCCCACCAAGGCCGGCGACAGGGCCCGGGACGAACCTTCGGTCGCCGGGCCCCCCACGACTGCCCTTCCACGCCGCCAAGACGCACAAAACGGCGAAGAGACCATAACCCGATGACCAAATCCCCGCCTGCAGCCGGACCGCGAAGTTCGGCTCAACCAGTACGGGATAGCTGAGCAGAGCGAGCATGGAAGCCAGGTTCGAAAGCGCAAACAGGCGGTATGGCATGGCGCGCTTGTGGGTCCTGGCGTACCAGGCCTGGAGCAGAGGACTCGTGGAAGAGAGCAGGAAATAAGGTAGGCCGATGGTCAGGGCAAGCAGCGCCAATATCCGCCAGGAAGGGTCGCCGGTAGCCGCCGTCCGCCAGCGGGGGTCAGGGAGGATGGGCAGCGCGAGCAGGCTGACAGCGAGTAGCACGCTGTGCAGCCAGGCCTGGCCGCGCCCACGGACGCGGTGATAGAGCCAGTGGGCGTACACGTAGCCGAGCAGGAGCACGACCTGAAAAAACAGCATGCAAGTGCTCCAGACAGCGGCCGAGCCCCCGAACCACGGGAGGATCACTTTGGCAATGACCGGCTGCACCTGGAAAAGGAGGAAAGCCGAAAGAAAAATAACGATGGCGTAAACGAGCATGGAACCTTCCAGCATGCAACAAGAGGCCGGCCGCCGGCGCGATCCCTGGTTTGGTTATTGGCCGTGGCATCGATCACGGTGACGCTGGTGAACGGGCAAGGGTCGTCGCAGGCACTTACGGCGACGATTCAGTAGGGCTGGAGAACATGACAGGCCAGGAGGCCTGTCCACTGGAGTTTGGACATT
>CAZKVF010000394.1:0-8361 GCA_964556085.1 uncultured Solibacteraceae bacterium | reverse complement strand
GCTAACTGGGTGCAATACAACGTCGAAACCGGCGGGTACAAGGCTACCGCGGTGCGCGACGAGCGATCCGCCCAGAATCAAGGGCGCCGGAAAACATATCGCTACCAGGTGCAGGGTCCCCACGCTCTGAAAGTCATGGAGAAGGCGACAGGAAAACCTGCTCCCGACATCCGCTTCTTCAACATGGAGACGCTGGTTGTGTCCAGGCGGCCCGTCCGCGCGCTGCGTCACGGCATGGTGGGGCAGCCTGGATGGGAGCTGTTCGGTCCGTGGGAGGATGCCGAAGCCGTCCGCGAAGCCATCGTGGAGGCCGGCCAGGAGTTTGGTATTCGCCAGGTGGGCGCGCGCACTTATCCGACAACCTGCCTCGAATCGGGCTGGATCCCATCTCCCCTGCCGGCCATTTACACCGGTGAGAAGCTGAAGGGTTACCGGCAGTGGCTCACTGCGAAGAGCTACGAAGCCATGGCTTCTCTGGGCGGAAGCTTTTATTCCAATAACATTACGGATTACTACCTGACCCCCTACGATCTTGGTTACGGTCAGTTCGTCAAATTCGACCATAACTTCATCGGCCGCGCCGCGCTGGAGAAAATCGCCGGCGACCAGAAACGTAAGAAAGTGACACTCGTGTGGAACGGCCAGGACGTGGAGCGCGCCCTCGGCACGCTATTTCACGCCGGAGACATCGTCAAGTATATCGACTTACCTCTGGCTAACTACTCCACCTTGCCCTTCGATAAAGTATTAAAAGATGGCAAGATCGTTGGTCTATCGACATACACGGGCTACACTTACAATGAGCGCGTGATGCTCTCGCTCGGTGTCGTAGATATCGCCCACAGCGACCCCGGCGCCGAAGTGACGCTGGTATGGGGTGAAGAAGGCGGCGGGTCTTCGAAACCAACTGTGGAACGTCACAAACAGATCCAAATCCGGGCTACCGTAGCCGCTGTCCCATACGCTGAGGTGGCGCGTACTGCTTACCGCCCGCATTGAGAGGCAAAATCATGGCATACATCTTCCATCAGGATGACTTACCAAGGCTTGAAGCCGTAGTACCCGGCCGTGTGCGCACCTTCTTCGTCAACAAGGAGCTAGCTAACATTGACGACATGCTGGCGGGCGTCATGCATTATGCCCCCAACGCCTCGTCGCCGTATCACTATCACGAAGTATGCGAGCACTTCTACTTCATTATGGAAGGCAACGGAACGGTCGAGACACCCGAGGGCGTTCGCCCCGTGGGTCCGGGCGAGCTGGTGTTCATTCCAGCCGAGGCGAAGCACCGCCTGCGGGCCACCGATACCGGCCTCTTCTACTTCGAATTCCAGGCGCCAAACCGCTTTAAGACGCATATCCTCGATGGCACACCGGACGACCTGCGCTGGAACCGCGTCGATGGCCGCGTGTGGGTCCAGACGTAGGACAGGCCTCCTGGCCTGTCAAAAAACCCGGCATGACAAATCCATGAACACCACGACAACTTTCATCAACACCAACCAACTTCCGCGAGTCAAAGGGCCCCAAGGCGAAGTCACGGAGATTCTCAACGGCCCCTTGGCAGGCGCCAGGAACGTGCTCGGCGCCCTTCGGTGGCTCGAGTCGGGAGAATCCTTCACGGCGGAAGCGCTGGATAAGCACCAGCTCATTTACCTGATGGAAGGCAGCGGGACGATTCGACTCGATAATCAGGAGTACGAAGTGACTCGCGGCGCGGGTGTCTATCTGGGCCCCTCGGAAAGCGCCAGCCTCAAAGCCGCCGGTGGCGGTTCGATGAAGCTGTTTCACCTGGTAGTGCCGCGCATCCCGAAAGAGTGATCGGGCACGCTGTCAACCAAGGCGTTCGGCTTGCGTATGGCGCGACTCCTCGTCGCCCCGTTTCATCTTCCGCGCGATGAGGAAAGCCAGCTCCAGGGATTGCTCGTAATTGAGCCGCGGATCGACCTCCGATTCGTAGGCTCGTGCGAGATCTTCCTCGGCCGGTCCGCCCGCTCCGCCGATGCACTCCGTCACGTTTTCGCCGGTCAATTCAATGTGTACGCCCCCAAGCTGCTGGCGCATGCGCCGGTGAATGTCGAAGGCCTGCTCGACCTCGGCGTAGATATCCGCAAAATGCCTCGTTTTCACTCCGCGCGCCGTAGTCCGTGTGTTGCCGTGCATCGGGTCGCAAACCCACAGCACTGCACCGCCCTCCGCGCGAACCATTTCGATGAGCCGCGGCAGCTCGTCGCCGATGCGCGTGGCCCCAAACCGGTGAATGAACGTCAGGCGCCCCGGCGTCCGCCCGGGATCGAGGATTTCGATCCAGCCCGCAACCTGCTCGCGAGTGAAGCCAGATCCGATCTTTATGCCCACGGGATTCTCGATGCCCCGCAGGTATTCAATATGGCCGCCGCATGGATCGTTGGTCCGAAGACCCGCCCACGGGAAATGCACCGCCAGGTTGAACCAGCCGGGATGGCGCGGCATCGAGCGTGTCTGCGCCGCTTCGTAAGGCAGATGGAGCGCCTCGTGCGCGGTGAAGAAGTCGATGCGATCGGTCTCTCCGGCGCGCACCCCCAGCACGTTCTCCATGAAGCGCAGCGCCTCGCCAATAGTCTCCACCGTCCTGTGGTACTCGTCGGCCAGCGGTGAGCGGTCCACCCAATCCAGGTCGAAATACTCTGGGTGATGCAGATCCGCGAAGCCGCTCTTCACCAGCGACCGGATAAAATTCAGAGTCAGCGCCGCGCGCTCATAGCCCCGCAACAGCAGTTGGGGATCGGGAGTGCGGGCTTCCATCGTGAACTCCGGACGGTTCACATTATCACCGCGGTAGGACGGCAGCTCGATGCCATTGCGCTTTTCCAGGTCGGCTGAGCGGGGCTTGGCGTACTGGCCTGCGAAGCGGCCAATGCGAATCACCGGGCGTTGCGCGCCCACCACAAGCACCAGGCTCATCTGCAACAGAACCTTCAAGGTGTTGGCAATACGGTCAGGCGTGCAGTATTGGAAGCGTTCCGCGCAGTCGCCGCCCTGAAGAACGAAGCTGCGGCCGGCGGCTGCTTCGGCCAGCTGCTGGCGAAGCAGCAGCACTTCCCAACTCGATACCAGCGGCGGCAGGCGGCACAGCTCGGCGAGCACCTGTTCGAGGCGTGCGGCATCGGGGTATTCCGGCTGCTGGGATACAGGGCGGTAACGCCACGAATCTGGTTCCCAACTCACGGCATCAAGGTTAACATGGGCAAAGTGACAAACAGCTATGCGTGATTTTCACAGCTTGTCGGAACGCGAGATTCTGGCCCTCGCCATCTCGCTCGAAGAGGAAGATGAGAGGATCTACGCCGATTTCACCGAGGGTCTTCGTGAGTCGTTTCCGGCCTCGGCAGAGGTCTTTGCGGAAATGCAGAAGGAGGAATCAGGCCACCGGCGGCGCCTTCTGGAGCTGTATCACGAAAAGTTCGGCGACCACATTCCGCTGATCCGCCGCCATGATGTGCGCGGCTTCGTCACGCGGCGGCCGATATGGTTAACGCGGCCCATGCGTTTGGAGGCGGTACGCAAGCAGGCTAGCGCCATGGAGGCCGAGGTGCGGAGGTTCTACGAGCACGCCTCCGCTCGCACTCAGGATGCGCAGGTACGGCAGCTTCTCGACGACCTGGCGCTCGAAGAGCGCCATCACGAGGACCGCGCCGAGGAATTGGGCGAGCAGAAACTCAGCGCCGGCGCGCGTGAAAGCGAGGCTCAAGCTAACCGCCGCCTGTTGGTGCTGCAAGTTATCCAGCCGGGGCTGGCCGGCCTGATGGATGGTTCTGTTTCCACGCTCGCGCCAGTGTTTGCCGCGGCGCTGGCCACACGCGAGAGCTACGATGCGTTTCTGGTGGGCCTGGCTGCCTCCGTAGGCGCCGGTATCAGCATGGGATTCGCCGAGGCCCTCTCCGACGATGGCACGCTGACCGGCCGCGGCCATCCCTGGGTGCGAGGCACAATCTGTGGTTTGATGACCGCCCTGGGAGGCATCGGGCATACCTTACCGTTCCTTATTCCCGATTTCCGTGTGGCCATGGCCGCCGCCATTGCGGTGGTGGTCGCCGAACTAGCTGTGATCACCTGGGTGCGCCACCGCTACATGGAAACACCGCCGCTCTCCGCAGCCCTGCAAGTAGGCCTGGGTGGCGCGCTGGTTTTTCTGACGGGAATACTGATCGGCAGTTCCTAAAACCGGCGAGCCGTTTTCTGCGTTCCCTGCCCTTGGTCTAAACGTTCCCCTTTTCTTCCCTTCAATTACGGAGGTACACCTCTCAAATCTACCGGCTGCCCTGCTAGATTAAGAGGTGGTACATGCCGGTTTCGCAGCAGACACATGCCGATCTATCGGCGCCTACAATTTCGCAAATAGGTGTCCATCCTCCGACATATGTCTTTTTGCAAAACGAACCGAAATTTCCCCTGCCCAGCCTCAACTATCAGTTTTATTTTCAGCCGATTACAAGCCACTGCCGGCCTCGTCATATCTCGCGAAACGAACCGATTTCAGCCCGGTTCGCTATGTCGCTCGAGCCTTCCTCAACCTCCTGTGCGAGCACTCGTACCCAGCCACCGGGGCCGACGAAACCATCCGCGCCACCTGCGAAACGAACCCATTTCGGCTCGTCCAAATCTGTTCAGAGAGCCATCTTTTCAACCACTTGGCCAGAAACCGACGGGCTGCCGGCGCTCGCCAAACCAACCCATTTCCCGGCCCCGGTACTTCCTAAAGCGCACCTTTTTGTTCGATTGCTCCGGGTCAACTTTCCTGGTACACTTTGGCATTCTGCGCGCATCTAAGGGGTGAGGCTGATTCTTGAACGTTCGTGTTGCACTACTTCTTCTAATCTGTTGTGCCGGGCTAATCGCGGAAGATGCCGGCACGTTGCCCGACAAAATCGTTGAAAATTACCGCACCGCAACGGAAAATCAGGAACAGTCCTTGGACGGTTCCTCTATGGAAGTGGAGATCCAGGCTTCCCTTCCCAAGCTGAAAAAGCACGGGCGCTTGCACGGTCTTCGGCGCATCTCCAAGCTGGGCCGCATCACCTATGAGCACCTCGCATTTGAAGGCGACGGCACCATCAAGAATCAGGTGATCGCCCGATATCTTACGGCGGAGGTGGAGGCGCAAACCGAGAACTCCCCTGGTCTCGCGGTGACCCCGGCCAACTATAAATTCAGCTACAAGAGCAAGGCCGAGTTGGACGGTCGCCCCGCCTACGTTTTCAACGTCAAACCACGGAAAAAGAGCGTCGGCTTGTTCAAGGGCGAAGTGTGGGTCGACGCCGCCACTTATCTTCCGGTCCTCGAATCCGGTTATTGGGTCAAGAGCCCATCTATCTTCCTCAAGCGGGTTGCGTTCGTCAGACGATTCGAAATCCGGGGCGGCAAGGCGGTGCCGCGCCAGGTGGCCAGCACGGTGGATACGCGTATTTGGGGACCAGCCGAGCTCGAAATCGATTTCAGTAATTTTTCAGCGGACGACGAGCCGCAGACCGCTGCGAACGAGTGATGACGCGCAGCCCGCGGTCGTCCCCATTGTCCAGTAACAGTAATTCTGGAGAGACCCGATGAGAACTCTGTTTCTGAATCCGCCCTCCTTCGAGGGGTTCGATGGCGGCGCCGGTTCGCGCTGGCCGGCATCCCGGGAAATCGAGTCGTATTGGTATCCCGTGTGGCTCTGTTACCCGGCGGGAATGCTGCCCGATAGTAAAGTGCTGGATGCGCCGCCGCACAAGGTTTCTATCGAGCAGACCGTCGCCATGGCCCGCGACTTCGAGTTGCTGGTTCTGTTCACTTCCACGCCGGGTTTCGCGGTTGACGTCAAGATGGCGGAGATGATGAAGGATGCGAACTCGAAGCTGAAAGTCGCATTCGTCGGTCCGCCGGTCACTATCGAACCGGAGAAATGCCTGCGCGAGGGCAAAGCTATCGATTTCGTGGTGCGGCGCGAATTCGATCACCAGATAGCCGATTACGCCAAAGGCAAAGCGCTCGAAGAGATTCCCGGCGTCAGCTATCGCCGCAACGGGAGCGTTGTCAACAACCCCGAGGCGCCCGCCATCGAGGATCTGGACGCCCTACCGTGGGTGACCAAAGTCTACAAGCGCGATCTCGACATCAGGCGCTATAACGTCCCGTTCCTGCTGAACCCTTTCATCTCCTTCTACACCACGCGCGGCTGTCCCGCCATGTGCACCTTCTGCCTCTGGCCGCAAACCCACTCCGGCCACCGTTGGCGCCTGCGCTCGACCGATGATGTGGCTGCCGAGGTGCGGTATGCGCTCGGCGAGTTTCCCTTCATCAAAGAAATCTTCTTCGACGACGACACGTTCAACTACCGCAAAGAGCGCACGCTGGAACTCTGCGCCAAGCTGAAGCCGCTCAAATTTACATGGTCGTGCACCTCGCGCGTAACCACCGATTACGAAACGCTGAAGGCCATGAAAGATGCCGGCTGCCGCCTGCTCATCGTCGGTTATGAATCGGGCGAGCAGCAGATCCTGAAGAACATCAAAAAGGGCGCCACCATCGATATGGCCGAGCGGTTCACTGCCAACTGCAAGAAGCTCGGGTTGGTAATTCATGGCGACTATATCATCGGGCTGCCGGGGGAAACGCCCGCAACTATCCGCAAGACGATCGAGTTCGCCAAGCGCATGGATACGGAAACGATCCAGGTTTCCATCGCCGCGCCCTACCCCGGAACGGAGTTCCACGCCCATCTGCAGAAGAACAATCTCATCACCATTGATCGCGCCATGCACGATGAGTCGGGACACCAGCTGCCCAACTTCTCCTACCCTGGGCTCAGCCATGCCGACTTGGTGGAGTGGGTAGAGCGCTTCTACGGCGAGTACTTCTTCCGGCCGCGCGTCGCCTGGCGCATTGTGCGCAAAGCGGTCTTCGATGGTCACGAGCGCAAGCGCCTTTTCAAAGAGGCCCGCGAGTACATGAGCCTGCGCTCCAAACGGAAAAAGTTCATCGCCGACACTCGGAGCGCCCGCGAGTCTACGCCGGTAGCGGCCGGTTCGGGCGATTAACGCCGCGCAATGACCGCCGAGCACGCGCGTTTGCGCCTGAAGAGTTGGATCTGCGCCCTGGTAGTCATCTTCAGTAATGTCTCTGGCAACTTCTTTTTGAAGAGCGGCATTCCCCCGCAGCTCGAAACTCCGCTCGATTACATCACCGTTTTGTTCCGGCCGGCCGTAGCTCTGGGCGTTATTCTCTTGATCCTGTGGATGGCCTCGCGCATGGCGCTGTTGAGTTGGGCCGATTTGAGCTATGTTCTGCCCGTGACCTCCGTTGGATATGTCCTCGTGGCCCTGGCCGGGAGAGTGCTGCTCCATGAGCAGATCACGGCGCGCCGCTGGACCGGGATCGCGCTCATCATGGCGGGCGTTGCGCTCGTCAGTGGCGCCACTGCGCCCCAGACGGTCGCGCGCCAAGCCACGGCTAACACCGGCGCCGCGGGTGCTGCCCAGTGAAGTGGCTATTGATAGCCATCATCGTGGCCGCCACCACGATGGGTGAAGTACTCCAGGCGCTGGGCATGCGGCGTCACGGCGAGATCCGTGACTTCCGGCCCGGCGCCCTGGGCCGGGCTGTGACCCTTCTGGCCCGCAACTGGATGGTTGCGGCATCGGTAGTTGCCATGGCGATTTCCTTCTTCGCCTATCTGGGACTGCTGACCGTGGCCGAGCTGAGCTTCGCCGTGCCCGCGACCGCCGTGACCTACGCGCTCGAAACGGTGCTCGCCAAGTACGTGCTCAAGGAACAGGTGAGCTGGTTGCGATGGGCTGGCGCATCGCTGGTGGTCTGGGGCGTGGCGCTGGTCTCCCTGTGAGCTTTTGGGCTCTGCCCGCCTTGGCGGCAGCCGCCTATCAGCTTCTTGCCATCATCGCTGCCCTCCGATGGAAGGTGGGACAGGCTTCTAGCCTGTCTAAAGCTCCTCTTCCTCCGGTCTCGATTTTGAAGCCCATGTATGGTCGCGACAGTCGCCTTTATCAGGCCCTGCGCTCCCACGCTCTTCAAAAGTATCCGGAGTTCGAGATTCTGTTTGGAGTCCGCAGCGCCGGCGATCCGGCGCTCGAAGACATCGACCGGCTGCGGCGCGAATTTCCAACGCTCGAAATGCGCGTGATCCAGGTCGAAACGGAAGCCCCCAATGCCAAGGTGGGTGTGCTCGCTCGATTGGCCGCCGAGGCGTGCCATCCGCTGCTGCTGATCAATGACGACGATATCGAAGTCGAGCCCGGCTATCTGGAAGCCGTAACCGCACCGCTGCTCGATCCTCGGATTGGCCTCGTCACGTGCCTCTATCGCGCCCGCGCCGAATCCTTCGCCGCG
>CAZKVF010000393.1:0-6949 GCA_964556085.1 uncultured Solibacteraceae bacterium | reverse complement strand
ATGGAGTTCCAACAGCGCTGATTTCACATTCCGATTTGGCCGATAGGCAAGGCTCTGAGGCTTCATGCAGTCCCCCTATTTCTGCCGATCAGCGCCGCCCTTCACCGCCTGGCGACGCCGCAGTAACCAGGCCTCGAGGCGTTTAACCGTAGTTCAGCGCTTCTACCGTCGTGCGCCTGCCAGAGCCGGCCGGACCTGTTCGGAATCGTCTTCTGCAATGCCGGCTCCGCCCAGGCTCGCGTTGAGGAAATCGCGGTTCATGCGCGCGATCACATCGAGCTTGATTTCCTTGGGGCACACAGCTTCGCACTCGCCGATGTTGGTGCAGCCGCCGAAGCGTTCCTGGCCGGCACGCGCGACCATTCCCAGGACGCGCCGGGAGCGCTCCGGCTGTCCCTGCGGCAGGAGGCCGAGATGCGAGATTTTGGCTCCCATGAAGAGCGACGCAGAGGCGTTGGGGCACATGGCCACGCAGGCGCCGCATCCGATGCATGCGGCCGCATCCATGGCGCCATCGGCATTCTCCTTTGGCACCAGGATGGCGTTGCCGTCCGGCGCGCTCCCGGTGGAGGCCGAGATGAACCCTCCGGCGGCGATCAGCCGGTCGAAGGCACTGCGGTCTACGATAAGGTCCTTAACCACTGGAAACGCACGCGCACGCCATGGCTCCAGGTACAGCTCGTCGCCGTCTTTGAAATGCCGCATGTGCAGCTGGCAAACGGTTGTGGCGCGCAAGGGCCCATGCGCGACGCCGTTGATCATGAAGCCGCATGTGCCGCAGATGCCTTCGCGGCAGTCGTTATCGAAGGCCACCGGTTCTTCGCCTCGCGCGATCAAGTCTTCGTTCAGCACATCGAGCATTTCCAGGAAGGACATGTCCGGGCTGACGTTGGGAGCTTCGTAGCGCGCCATGCGGCCCGTGGCCGCGGCATTGGGCTGGCGCCAGATGTGCAGAACGAGCTTCATTTGTAGCTCCGCTGCGCAGGGTGCACGTATTCGAAGCTGAGCGCCTCTTTCTGCAGCTCGGGGGCATTGCCGATGCCGTGAAACTGCCAGGCGGCCACGTAGGAGAAGCGGGCGTCATCGCGCTGTGCCTCTCCATCCGCAGTCTGGTATTCTTCGCGGAAATGGCCGCCGCAGGATTCGGCGCGGTGGAGCGCGTCGAGGCACATCAGCTCGGCCAGTTCGAAGAAATCGGCCACGCGCCCGGCCTTCTCGAGCGACTGATTTAACTCCTCGCCGCTGCCCGTGACGCGCACATCGCGCCAGAACCCCTCGCGCAGCCGGGGGATTTCCGAAAGCGCCTGGCGGAGCCCCTCAGCGTTACGCGACATCCCGCAATGATCCCACATGATCTTGCCCAGCGCGCGGTGGAACGAATCCACGGAGCGGCTGCCGTTGGCATCGAGGAGCCGTTTGGTAATGCAGGTGACTTGCGTTTCGGCTTCGCGCACGGCCGGATGCTCCAGGCTGAGCGGCTCGAATTTGTTGGATGCCAGATAATCGCCAATGGTATAGGGCAGAATGAAGTAACCGTCCGCAAGTCCCTGCATAAGCGCGCTAGCGCCCAACCGGTTGGCGCCGTGGTCGGAAAAGTTAGCTTCTCCGACCGCGTACAGACCTGGGATGGTGGTCATGAGGTTGTAATCCACCCATAGGCCGCCCATGGTGTAGTGAATGGCCGGATAGATGCGCATGGGCACCGTGTACGGGTCTTCGCCTGTGATGCGCTCATACATCTCGAACAGATTGCCGTAGCGCTCCTGGATCACGTGTTTGCCCAGGCGTTGGATGGCATCGCGAAAATCAAGGTACACGGCGAGACCGGTTTCGCCTACGCCATGCCCCTGGTCGCAGACGGCTTTGGCGTTGCGCGAAGCCACATCGCGCGGCACCAGGTTGCCGAAACTGGGGTAGCGCCGTTCCAGGTAATAGTCGCGTTCATTTTCGGGGATTTGCGCGGGAGGGCGCGCGTCGTGTTCCTTCAAAGGCACCCAAACGCGGCCATCGTTGCGCAGCGATTCGCTCATCAGGGTGAGTTTGGACTGGTAGTGGCCCGAAACCGGGATGCAGGTGGGATGGATCTGGGTGTAGCACGGGTTGCCAAACAGAGCGCCGCGCTTGTGGGCGCGCCAGATAGCGGTGGCGTTGGAGCCTTTGGCGTTGGTGGAGAGATAGTAAACATTGCCGTAGCCGCCGGTGGCCAGCACGACGGCATCGGCCGTATGCGATTCTGTAGTGCCCGTAACGAGATTGCGCGTCACGATGCCGCGCGCCTTGCCGTCGGCTACGATGAGATCCAGCATCTCCGTGCGCGGATACATCCGAACCTTGCCCGCGCCTACCTGGCGTTCGAGTGCCTGGTACGCGCCCAGCAGCAACTGCTGGCCCGTCTGGCCGCGCGCGTAGAACGTCCGCGAGACCTGGGCGCCGCCGAACGAGCGGTTATCGAGATACCCGGAATACTCGCGGGCGAAAGGAACACCCTGGGCCACGCATTGGTCGATGATGGCGACGCTGATCTCCGCGAGGCGGTAGACATTGGACTCCCGCGAGCGGAAGTCGCCGCCTTTCACCGTGTCGTAGAACAGCCGGTAGACGCTGTCACCGTCGTTGTGATAGTTCTTAGCGGCGTTGATACCGCCCTGCGCAGCGATGGAATGCGCGCGCCGCGGCGAATCCTGGAAGCAGAAACACTTGATGTTGTATCCAAGCTCCGCCAGCGTGGCGGTGGCCGATGCTCCCGCAAGCCCGGAGCCCACCACGATGATCGTGTGTTTTCGCTTGTTCGCCGGGTTCACCAGCTTGAGGTTGAAGCGGTGACGCTCCCAACGGGTTTCAATGGGACCGCCCGGGGCTTTGGAATCGAGTATCATTCGTTTCTCATGTGACCAACCCCATCAGTACCGCGAGCGGAATGGAGATGTTGCCGGCGCCGATGAGGATAGCGAACACCGCCGCCGCGCGCTTCACGGCCGGCGTGTAACGAGGATGGCTCAGGCCCATTGACTGAAACATGCTCCACAAGCCGTGGTAAAGATGCATGGCGAGCAGAACCATGGCAAAGATGTAAAAGCCGGCCACCACGGGGTGCTGGAAACCCCCGACAACGTTGGCGCGCACGTCCGGCTGATTGGGCCCGAGTTCGCGCAACGGGAAAACGCTGCCCACGGTCAGGTGCAAAACATGGAAGATAACGAAGGCCAGGATGATGGGACCGCTCCAGATCATCGTGCGGGCGGCATAGGCCGCGGGCACATCGTCCTTTTTGAAGTAGCCGATGGGCCGCGCCTCGCGCTTCAGGAGCCACAGTTGGACGGAAGCCGTGATGTGCAGCCCGACTGCGGCAAGCAGAAAGATCCGCGCAGCCCACAGCAGGTACTTTCGCCCGGGATCGTGCAGGAAAGCCGCGTACCGATTGATCTGCTCGGGATCGGACGAATAGATTTGCAGGTTCCCGAGCAGGTGCGCCAGGACATATCCGAACAGGATCAAACCGGTAACGGCCATGACGGCCTTCTTACCGATGGCCGCCTGGTAGAAGTGCGCCGCGCGGGCAGCGGCGGGAGTGGCCAGCGAAGTCAAACGCAGGTCCTCCCTGAACGTGTGCGGAAACCCCATGGCAGGGTTGCACAAGCACGATGTCCAGATTCCAAAATACTAGTATATCTTGGTGGCGCCGGCGATCTTGTCGCCGGCGTAGGTACAGTTTCCAGCCTGATCGGCTTCTAACACTCAGTCTTTCAGCACCTCGCCGGCTCTTTATTTCAATTGCTCGGCGACTTTGGCGACACCGGCCTTGGCGCAGGCATCGTCCTGCTCCTGGCTGGACCCGGAGCTACCCACGCCACCGATAACCTCATTGCCCACAAGAATGGGCACGCCGCCCCCCAATGCCAGGATGTCGGCCACGTCGCGCTGCGCGGCATACGAGGGTTCCATGGTGCGCTTTTGAAATTCCAGCGTGGTGCTGCGGAACATCCGCGCCGTGTACGCCTTGCGGCGCGCCATGTCGGCGGTCTGCGCGCTGGCCGCCTCGTCGCGCAGAATCACCAGTACCTGCCCCGCGCGGTCCACCACGGCGGCGGCGGTGTGATAGCCCTTCTCCTTGCAAGCCGCGATGGTCGCCTCGGCGATCGCCTTGGCCATCCCGAGCGATACGTTGCGCTGCATCACCACGCCCTGCGCGCTCAATTGGCCGTACGGTGCCGCGGCCACAGCGATTCCCACGAAAAACCGCATCAAGGACATGACTGTTCTCCTGGCTTCTCTAATTCCGGCCCACCAATTATATCCGGCTTGGTGGCCGCACGCTTTAGTCCTCGGAATTGTGGAAAACTCATGTTAGACTGGCCATTCTTCCCACCATGTCCCTGCTTCGTTCATCCACGGAGCGAGTCAGGCTCGATCAGAAAAGAGAAGAACTAGTACGTACCGAGTTAGTTCGTCTCCTCTATTCCAATGCCGATGTAGCGGTTTGGGTAACGGTAGTCGTGGCCCCGGTCTTAGGCTACTTAGACGGACGCATCGCGCGGCCCAAAATGCTGGCCTGGCTGCTGTACATGGTCGCAGTGGCGGCGGCCCGGCTCGCTTTGGCGCGCCATTTCCGGCGCAGTTCCCCAGCAGCGGGAGAGACCCGAAAGTGGTCCGCGGCTTTCGCAGTAGGCGCTGGTCTTGCAGGGTTGGGATGGGGCGCCGCCAGCGTTCTCCTCTATCCGAAGGCGGATTTAGCAAACCAGGTGATTCTCGCTTTCGTGTTAGGTGGCATGATGCTGGGCGCGGCCTTCTCGCTGGCGCCCCTACCCGAGGCGTATTTGGCCTTCATGATTCCAACCGGCTTCTCCTTGGCGGCGCGTTTCGTTTTTGAGGGCGACAAGGTACACGTTGTCATGGGGCTGCTGTCCGCTCTCTTCTGTATGGCTACGGTTATAGCCACCTGGCGCGTGCATCGGGCGCTGTACTCGTCGCTGAATCTGCGGTTTCAAAACGTGGGCCTGGTGGAGACCCAGGAAGCCTTGCGTGAGAGCGAGAACCGATTCCGCAGCCTGTTCGAGAATGCGACGGTCGGCCTATACCGTACCACACCGGAAGGCCACATCCTGATGGCCAATCCGGCGCTATTGAGCATGCTGGGGTACGACTCCTTCGACGAACTGCGCGAACGCAATCTGGAGGAGGAGGGCTTCGAGCCCGGATATTCCCGCGCCTCGTTTCGGAAGCAGTTGGAATCGGAAGGTGTGGTGCGCGGGCTCGAGGCCACATGGACGCGCCGGGATGGCACGGTGTTATTCGTTCGCGAAAGCGTTCGGGCAGTGCGCGGAGCCGATGACAGCGTTCTGTGTTACGACGGCATCGTCGAAGACGTCACGGAGCGCAAGCGGGCGGAAGACACGCGCCGGCAGGCCGAGGCGGCCTTGCAGGAGAGCGAGGAGCGCTTCCGGAACATGGCCGACACAGCGCCTGTCATGATTTGGGTGACGGGCCCGGATAAGCTGGTCACTTTCTTCAACAAGACCTTCCTGGACTTTACGGGCCGCACCCTGGAGCAGGAATTGGGCAAAGGATGGATCACTGGAATTCACCCCGAGGATTTGGAGCGCTGCTCCAAAATCTTTCATTCGTCCTTCGACGCGCGCCGGAACTTCCACATCGAGTGCCGGGTGCGCCGGGCGGATGGAGAGTTCCGCTGGGTACTGTGCAGCGGGGTTCCCCGTTTTGGACCCGACGGCTTATTTGCCGGCTATATCGGCTCCGACGTCGACATTACCGATCTCAGGCGCGCCCAGGAAGAGGCGTTGGCCAGACAGAAACTGGAAAGCCTGGGGGTGCTGGCCGGCGGCATAGCACACGATTTCAACAATCTGCTGGGCGGTATCCTCACCAACGCTGAACTCGCGTTGGAAGAGCTTCCCCTCGGCTGGCAGGCGCGTACCGGTCTGGAAGCGATCAAAAGCGTCGCCATTCGCGCCACTCAAATCGTTCGCCAGATGATGGCTTATGCCGGGCAAGAGAATGCCGTGTTTGAGACCATCAACCTTTCCCGGCTGGTCGGCGACATGCTCCAGCTCCTGAAGGTCTCTATCTCCAAGACCGCCGTTCTGAAGGTCGAACTTCCCGAGAACGTTCCCGCCGTCCAAGGCAACACTCCGCAAATCCAGCAAGTAGTGATGAACCTGATTACAAACGCTTCGGAGGCCCTCGGCGACAAAGCGGGAACCATCTGTGTGAGCGTGGCCCGGGTTCAATCGCCGCAAAGCGATTACGTGCGATTGGAAGTCAGCGATACCGGCTGTGGAATGACGGAAGCGATCCGAGCCAGAATCTTCGATCCGTTCTTCACGACCAAATTCGCCGGCCGCGGCTTGGGCCTCGCTGCCGTGCAGGGAATCATCCGGAACCACGGCGGTGCGATCAGCGTCACCAGTGTACCCGGTCAGGGTTCCCGATTTGAGGTCCTGCTGCCTTGTGCCTGCCAAGCGGTTGCCGGTGGCGGCGCGGCGCCTGAGGCAGCCCGGGAAGTGGGGATCTTCGCCGGAACGGTCCTGATCATCGAGGACGAAGACTCGCTTCGCCTGGCGGTCTCCAAAATGCTGCGAAGAAAAGCTCTCACCGTGATCGAAGCAGCCGACGGCAAGAGCGGGATCGATCTCTTCCGGGCCCACGCGCGAGAGATCGACGTAGTTCTTCTGGATCTGACTTTGCCTGGAATGTCCGGTGGAGAAGTCTTACAGGAATTGCGTTGCGTTCAGGCTCATGCCAAGGTGCTGATCACATCGGCCTACAGCCGGGACTGGGCGCAGGACACTATCGGGGAGCAACAACCCTGGCTCTACATCCGCAAACCATATCAGTTCAGCGAACTCATCAGCGTAATTCGGGACATCTGCCTGGAGAGAATGAATAGTCCGACTCTAAGCTAATCAGTGGGACAGGCCTCCTGGCCTGTCAT
>CAZKVF010000392.1:0-8199 GCA_964556085.1 uncultured Solibacteraceae bacterium | reverse complement strand
ACGCAGTCTGGCTCTTGGAGCGGGAGCCAATCGCCTCGGCTACGGCGAGTACTGGGTTCGGAACGGCAAGCTGGAGGCGCGGCTGACAATCGAAGATCCCGAACGGCAAAAGATGGTTCGCGTGTTGAACGAATCTGGGGCGGCAGCCGATCCTCTGGAACCGGCTGATGCCTTCGCCCGTGAGATTTCGCGGGCGGCGGTACCATACCCCACGCGCAGCCGCGAAGCTTTGCAAAACTACTGCGAGGCCCTAGAATCGGACGATTCCGCCGCCCAATCCCGATTCCTCGATGCAGCCATCACTGGCGACCCGGATTATTTCCTGCCGTATTTTCTCCTCGCACGGCAAACCGCCCGGCAGGATCGTGCAGCCGCTCTCGCGCTCATGGCGAGAGCGGCGGCGCGGTCCTCGAAGGCGCCGGAACTGGAACGTGTACGAGCCGGTGTTCTGGCGGCGAATCTGCGCGGCGATTCCGCTGCCGCGCTCCAATCGCTGCGCGCCTGGTCTGCGTTGACGCCAGGTGACCCCGAAGTCTGGCGCACTCTCGCTCAGGAGGCCGCGGCGCACCATCAATACACACAGGCCGTGCAGGCGTTTCAAAAGGCTCTGAGCGTCGAGCCGGACGATATCGATTCGCTCAATCGCCTGGGCTATGCCGCTGCCTATGCGGGCCAGTTGGATACCGCCATGAACGCGCTCCAGCAGTATCAGGCGCGGCGTCCGCTGGATGCCAATCCCCTGGATTCCATGGGCGACGTGAATCTGCTTCTGGGCCGTTTGCGCGACGCGGAAAAATTCTATCTGCAAGCGTCCCGAAAAGACCCTGGCTTTGTGGGCGGCGGCGAGTCTTTCAAAGCGGCCATGGCGCGGCTGATGAGCGGCGATATCCCGGGCGCGGATGCGCTTTTCAAACAATTCGCGGACGCCCGTCCAGCGCCTAAAGACCCACTTGCCGATTATCGTAAAGCTCAATGGGCGTGGATCACGGGAAGGCGCAAAGAGGGGTACGCTCAGATGGCTGCTTTCGCCCAGAGCGCGGAACGAGGCTCCGAACGGCAGACCGCCGCCCAGGCCTATGGGCAGCTTGCTATCTGGAGCCTGGCGCTCGGCGATCGGAGCAAGGCAGCGGGGTTCGCTCGGAACGCATCCACGGCCGTCCAGTTCCTGTCGCAGCCCTCGGCGCCGGCCTCGGAGTGGGCTGCCCGCGCCGATCGGGCCTTTCCTGCGCCCGCCGAAAAGCAGGAAAAACAAGCCGCCATCGCCTATGCCTTGCTCGCAGACAAACAATTTGCAGATGCGGCGAACTTGCTCGAACGGCTCTACGGCCATGGCTCCGCAAATGCCGCTGAGAATTTCGGCGTGATGCTCGCGTGGGCCTACCTCGAAACCGGCAAACCCAAGCAGGCGGCCGCGCTGTTGCGCTTCAACCCGCTGCCTTCAGCCGCCGGCGTGCCAGAGCTGAGCGTTTTCGACTTCCCTCGGCTGTTCTACCTTCGCGGCCGTGTCGCCGCGGCTGCCGGAAACCCCCAGCAGGCTGAGTCTTACTACAAGCTGTTCCTGACGCTCTCCGGGGATGAGCCCCTCGAGTGGGGAGAGGAAGCCGCGGCGACCAAAGTTTCCAATGCGCCGTGATCAGAGGAGCGGGTGCTAATTTAAAAACATGGCTGTCGAGACGTTGATCCCGGTCGATGAATATCTGAATACGTCCTACGATCCCGACGTGGAATATGTGGATGGCGTACTCGTGGAGCGTAACGTGGGCGATTATTTCCACAGCTTGGTCCAAAGGAACCTTACTGTCGCATTCACAGTCAAATACCCGGATGTGCTCGCGCTTCCAGAACTGCGCTCAAAGACGCGCGAAACGCGCTACCGCATTCCCGATGTATGTGTCCTGCTCCATCCTCCAAGGACTAAATACCTGTTGGACGCGGCTTTCCTGGCGATCGAGATTCTATCGGAGGACGACCGGATGAGCCAGATGATCGAGAGGCTTGAAGAGTACGAGAAAAAAGGGGTGCCCAATATCTGGGTGATCGATCCCAGGCTCAAAATGATGTCCGTCTATTCCCAGGGGGCCCTCCAGGAAATTCGCGGCGATGTGATTGCGACCGGCGATCCGAGATTGGAACTCACCAGGCAGGAAATCTTCGCGCAGGTTGATGCGGAATGATCCAGACGCTATTCGGTACCGTCGAGCAGGAACCTTCTCTACTCGAGAGACTCAAAAGCGGTGTCCAAAAAACGCGCGCCGGACTGGTCTCCGCACTCGAAGACGCGATCCAGGGGAAGAAGGAGATCGATGCCGATCTGCTGGATGAGCTGGAGTTCACGCTTATCTCGGCTGACATCGGCGTGGCCACCACCAATGAAATCCTGGAAACTATCCGTGCCCGCGTCGAGCGCCATCAATTGAGCGATCCCGAGCAGTTGAAGGGACTCATCCGCGAGCATTTGCTCGAACTGTTGCGCTCTAGCGAACGCGACCCCGTGCGCGTGGCCGAGCCGCCCGCTGTGATTCTCGTCGTGGGCGTGAACGGATCCGGGAAAACTACGACTATTGGAAAGCTCGCAAACCGCTTCAAACTCGACGAGCGCTCGGTGATGTTGTGCGCTGCGGATACATTCCGCGCCGCGGCCATTGAACAGCTCGAGATCTGGGGCGAGCGCACCGGCTCGCCGGTCAGTCGCCAGAGCGCCGGCAGCGATCCCAGCGCGGTGCTGTTCGACGCGCTGCAATCCGCCCGCGCCCGCAAGTTCGACTACGTTATTGTAGATACCGCCGGAAGACTCCAGACCAAGGAAAACCTGATGGCCGAGCTGCAGAAGATGAGCCGGACGGCCAAGAAAGTGATTCCCGATGCGCCCCACGAGGTCCTTCTCGTTTTGGACGCCACGACCGGTCAGAATGGCCTGGAACAGGCGCGCAAGTTCACGGAGACGTCCGGCGTCACCGGCATCGTGCTCACCAAGCTCGACGGCACCGCCAAGGGCGGTATCGTGGTTGCCATCGCGCGTGAATTAAACCTGCCGATCCGCTACGTGGGTGTGGGGGAGGCCCGCGGCGATCTGCTGCCCTTCGATCCGGAATTCTTCGTCGATTCGATCTTCGAAAAATGAACGCCGACTATATGCGCGAGGCCTTGGACCTGGCTCGCCAGGGGCTCGGCATGGCCAGTCCCAACCCCATGGTCGGCGCGGTGCTGGTGCGCGATGGTGCGGTGGTCGGGCGCGGCTATCACACCTACGCCGGGGTGAAACACGCCGAAGTCGTCGCGCTCGGGGAAGCCGGCGAAGCCGCCCGCGGTGCCACGATGTATGTCACCCTGGAGCCCTGCTCGCATCAAGGCCGCACCCCGCCTTGCGTGAATGCGATCATTGATGCCGGCGTCGCCTGCGTGGTCGCTCCGTTTCAAGATCCCAATCCGCTGGTGTCCGGCGGTGGCTTTGAAAAACTTCGCCAGGCCGGGATTTCTGTGGAGATCGATCCCACGCACGCTGCCGAGGCTGAAAAACTGAATCTGCCCTTTTTTCATTTCATGCGCACCGGCCGTCCGCTGGTGACCCTGAAGACGGCCATCACGCTGGATGGCAAAATTTCCGCGCCGGACGACAATCGCGGATGGATTACCAGCGACCGCGCTCGCGCCCATGTCCAGCAACTCCGGCACGACCACGATGCCATCCTCACCGGCATCGGTACCGTGTTGGCTGACGATTGCCTGCTTACCGACCGCAGCGGCTTGCCGCGCTGCCGGCCCCTACTGCGCATCGTGCTCGACTCGCAACTCCGCTTGCCTCTGAACTCGCGCATGGTTCTCTCGGCGGCCCGCGACGTCGTAGTGGTCACGACTTCTGCCTCCTCGCCGGAGCGTCGCAAGGCGCTGGAGGCCCGTGGCGTCGAGGTATTGTCGCTCGATGGCCCGGGCGGCCGTACCGATCTGCGCGGCCTTATTCAATGGCTAGGGAGCCGCCGTTATCTGTCCCTGATGATCGAAGCCGGCAGCAAAATTAACTGGACGGCGCTCGAAACCGGCTGCGTGGATCGCATTTTCTTCTATTACGCCCCCAAGATTCTGGGAGGTTTGGAAGCCCTGCCGCTGGCGGGCGGCATCGGCCGGCGCCGGCGCGCGGACGCCATCCGCGTTCGCAGTGTAACTGTCCATCCCATTCCGCCCGACGAATTTGCGGTGGAGGGCTTCGTAGATGTTTACGGGAATCATTGAAGAGCTGGGCACGGTGGCCGCGCTTCAGGCGGGTGCTGCAGGCGCCCGTCTGACCATACGTTGCGCCACGGTGCGCGCGGATTTGCGGGAAGGGGCCAGCATCGCGGTGAACGGCGTGTGTCTTACAGCGGCGTATCTGGAAGCGGGTGCCTTCTCAGCCGACCTGGCGCCAGAGACGCTCAATCGTTCCAATCTCGGCCGGTTGCGGCCCGGTTCACGCGTGAACCTCGAGCGCCCGCTCTCCCTTTCCGGCCGTCTCAGTGGCCACATCGTGCAAGGCCATGTGGATGGCACGGGAGAGTTCCTCTCGCTCGACTCTCTGGGGGATGACAACTGGCGCTTGCGCGTCCGCGTGCCCCCGGAACTGGACCCCTATCTCGTCTACAAAGGATCCATCGCGATCGATGGCGTCAGCCTCACCATAGCTTCGATCGAATCCGGCATGCTGGAAGTGGCCGTCATCCCACACACCTACGGCAACACCACACTGGGTTCGTATCGTCCCGGTGCGCGCGTGAACCTGGAGTGCGACATCCTTGCCAAGCACGTGGAGAAGCTGCTGCGGAAGCTCGACCTCAAGGCGCCGCTCACGGTGGAGAAACTCCGCGAAATCGGATACTAGCCCTCCCAGGTGGGGCAGGCGTTTCCGCCTGCCAATTGTTTCTCGGTAGCGCCGGCGGTCTTGCCGCCGGTATAGTGAGCAAGCGCTAGACTCAAATATTCGCGCCGCTTGCGGCCTATGTAGGCGGCGAGGAGGTAGATCATGCGAGTGCCTTTCCTTCCGATTGCGGCGGTCATCGCCCTGGCAGCGGGCTTTGTTGCGTATCATCAATCTCAGCGGCAACCCGAGTCCCGCGCCGGCAACGTCGCCGCTTCGATTCTGCCCGTGGCCGGCGAGGCGGGACAAATCCTCAATACGACTCAACGCCATCGCGAGTGGGTCAACGTCCCCGTCACGCCCTCCGGCCTGCGCGTCTTTGTCGTTTATCCCGGGCGCGCGGACCGAGCCCCCGCCTTGATGATCACGGCCCGAAACCAGAGCGCCAGCAAGTGGATCCGTGCGGTTGCGATCCGCGCTGCCGACGAGGGCTATATTGCCGTAGTGCCCGACCTCCTTTCGGGGATGGCTCCTAACGGCGGCGATGGCGATTCTTTTCCGAACGTCGCCGCGATCGGGAGCGCCCTGGGACAAATGACTCCGGCAGAAATCGCCCGGCGCACCAACGCCGCCCGGGACTACGCATTGGCTTTGCCCGCCGCGAACGGCCGCAGCGCCAGCCTGGTGCTCGATCCAGACCGCCGCCGCATCGAAGCGCAAGTGCAGGCGCACGCAAATGGAAAGCTGGCCCGAACTTTCGAATTGAGTCCTCGAGGATGGCGGCAAGCGGCTGCATTTCTGGCACAGCAGACCGACAACCACCCGATCTCCGGAAGCAATCCCAATCTGCCCGAGGACCATTCGATGCACATCGGGATGGCGATGGCGCAGACAGCGCCTCCGGCGCCTCCCGGCGGCCGCGGTGGATACCCGCAAAATAAGCTGCCGAATTTGCCGGCCGGCGTCTTTACCGCACGCTCCACGCTTTTGCATTCCCGTTTGCAGAAGGAATTCGTGGATATCCCCATGGGCACCGTCAAGCTGCACAGCTGGGTCGAGTATCCGGAGGGTAACGGCAAAGCGCCCATCGTGATGGTGATGCAGCATGGGCCGGGCATGGACGATTGGCAGCGCGCTCTCGCGGATCAGCTCGCGTTAGAAGGGTTCATCGCGATCGCCGTCGATTTGCATTCAGGTCTCGGTCCCAACGGCGGGAACTATGACTCGTTCGAAGGCACCGATGAGGTGATGCGAGCCATCGCCCGCCTCACCCAGGACGAGATGCAGCGCCGCTACAAAGCCGGATTGGAATGGGGCAGGAAACTGTCGCGCTGGAATGGCAAGGTGGCCAGCATCGGCTTCTGCATGGGCGGCGGCAATAGTTTCCGGTTCGCAGCCGAAATTCCAGAGCTAAATGCGGCGGTGGTGTACTACGGCGGTACTCCGGGCGAGGACCTGCTGGCCAGGATCAAGGCGCCCGTGCTGGCTTTCTACGGCGAGGACGATGCTCGCGTCACGGCCGCGGCGGAGCCTACCAAGGCGGCCATGCAAAAGCTGGGGAAGGCTTTCGAGTATCACGTATATCCGCATGCCACGCACGGCTTCCTCGAATTTCAGGATCTGGCGGGGAATCCCTTGGCAACCAGCGATTCCTGGTCGCGAACCGTCGCCTTCCTCAAAGAACATACCGCTGCCTAGCGTATTTCGTGAGGCCGACGTCCTGGTCCACGGCTGCAAGCGCGCTTTGCCCACGACAGGCCACGAGGGCTGTCCCACGTTATTGGCCTTTGGCGGCCTTTTTCCGCTTGGCGGCCCACTCCGGCTTGGTCACCTGGCGTGCGCGGCCCAGCGCCAGGGCATCGGATGGCACCGGATCCGTAATCACGGAGCCCGCTGCGAGGTACGCGCCGTCGCCGATCTCGAGCGGCGCTACGAGCGTTGAGTTGCTTCCCACGAACGCTTCCTTGCCGATGGTGGTCTGATGCTTGTGCAGGCCATCGTAATTACAGGTGATGGTGCCCGCGCCAATGTTGGCTCGCGCACCAATCTCGGCGTCGCCCAGGTACGCCAGGTGGTTCGCCTTGGCGCCCGCGCCCAGGTGGGCTTTCTTCAGCTCGACGAAGTTGCCGATGTGGACGCCTTCTTCGACATAGTTGCCGAAACGCAGCCGGGCATACGGGCCGATGTGAGCGCCGCGCTCCACGCGCGAGCTGCCCACCAGGGTGAACGCGCCGATCTCAACTTGGTCGCCGATATCGGAATCCTGCACAATGGAACACGCACCCACCGCGCATTCTTCGCCAATGCGCGTCTTGCCGAGGATTTGCGTAAACGGCCCGATTACCGTATCCGCGCCGATGCATACGTCCGGGTCGATGGTCACCGTTTCAGGCTTCTCGATGGTAACTCCGGCGATCATCAGCTCGCGCAGCTTGCGTTCGCGCAGCAACCGGTCGGCTTCGGCCAGCTCGAGACGTGTGTTGATGCCCAGCGCTTCGCGCGCGTCCTCGATTACAACTGCGCCCATCGAGTGGCCGGCGCGGCGCAGGATGGCGACCATATCCGTGAGGTAATACTCTTTGGCCGGGTTATCCGGCCGCATCTCCCCGGCGTGCTTCCAGTACAGGTCCGAGTGGAAGCAATAGATACCCATGTTGGCTTCGCGAATGGCGAGCTGCTCGGGCGAAGCCGCTTTCTGCTCCACGATGCACGCCACCGAGCTGTCCCGGTCGCGGATCACGCGGCCGTATCCGGTGGGATCGTCCATCATGGCGCTGAGCAGCACACCCGCGGAGCTGCCTTGCCTCCCGTTTTCGTCTGCCTTCGCAATCAACCGGCGGAGCGTTGCCGCGCGCAGCAGCGGGCCATCACCGTAGATGATCACCAGGTACCCGCCCAGCGACTCGAGGACCGGCCGCCCCACCAGCACGGCGTGGCCGGTCCCATTTTGTTCCCCCTGATCAATGAATCGGATTCCAGGCGTGACGACGGTCGCGCGGACCTCTTCCGACTGGTGGCCGACCACCACGAAGATGCGCTCAGGCGGCGCCAGTTCGCGCGCCGTAGCCACAGCGTGCTCGATCAACGTCCGGCCGCCGGCGCGATGCAAGACCTTGGCCTTGCGCGACCTCATGCGTGTGCCCAGCCCAGCCGCCAGGATCACCACGGTTACGCCTGATTGCATAACTCCATTATGTGGGACAGGCGCTTTCGCCCGTCGGTGTCGTGGTACAGGCCCTTTCGCCCGTCGGTGTGGTGGGACAGGCGCTTTCGCCTGTCGGTGTGGTGGGACAGGCGCTTTCGCCTGTCGTTCGTGCTATTCCGCGAAACTCCGCCAACCACCGCTACGGTAAAAACGAGACGAGCTTCTTGGT
>CAZKVF010000391.1:0-12936 GCA_964556085.1 uncultured Solibacteraceae bacterium | reverse complement strand
GAACAGCCCCCAGGCTAAGACGGACCTCCGACTGCAACGGCTGGCGGTCAACTGGAAAGAGCCGGATGATGTGATCGAGGCCCTGTTCGCGTTGTGCCGTAAGATGGCGGAAAACGAGCCGCTGAAAATCTTCATGGCTTTGAGCGACCTGGATCGCAACCGGCCGCAGCCCCTGGAACCGGCGACCATTGACCGGCTGGCACGTGCGTATCACGCCTACGGCAGCCAATATGCGATTTTCAGCGAGTTCCGCGGCCTCAGTGATAAATCCATTGGCCAGTACCTCGATACCGCCGAAGCCATTTCGCGGATCCGTGATGCCGAATTCCGCTCCGATACGGCCGGTATATACGATTCCCTGATCGGCCTGTGGCAGATCTTCGTTCGCCAGCAATCGCTGCCGGCTGCAAAGGCCGATCCGGTCTTTTCCACCCTGGCCGCTTCTTTCACGCAAGTCCGCAATAACCGCGAGCTATTCGATGCCGGGCGCAGTGGGTTCAAACTCCTTCTGAGCTCGATTCCTCCGGGGCAAAGCACGGCCAAAGACGGCGAGCCCCAGGAACGTTTGATAGATTTGCTGGCTGGCGCGGCAACATCGGCGGACGCCGAGACGCGTGACCAGGTGGCCGGGGAAATCCTCCGCGTTTTTGAGGCGCAGCGTATTATCTCGCTGGACACGCTTTTCCAGCTTGCAGAACAGCTTGAAGGAGCGGCCCGCGGCGAGAAGTTGAATAACACTCTCATTGCGCGCCTCACCGGGCGCATTTCAGAGATTCAGTTGCCTCGGCCTGCCCTCTCGACAGCTGAGAAGACCACGGTCGCCTTCGGCTATTGGGTGGACAAGCATATCGAGGATCAGCGCCGGCTGAATCTGCGTGCCATCGTGGAACGCGCCGGCAATGACGCCGAAAAATTGAAGGATGCGCGGGGGCAGCTGGCGCCGTTGCTGCGCGACACGCTACTGGCCGCGAATTACGCTTACTATGCTCCCCCGGGCTCGCAAATCCTGTACACCAATGCAGTGTTCGTACGCAGTCACGATTTCATCGGAGCGCAAGGTTCGAACCACCTGTGGCGCCCCACGGAGGTGCTCGGTTCCGGCTGGCCCTCAAGCGCCGGCGGTCGCCTGGTCGGATCGCTTTCGACCCTGCCCTACGCTCTGGCCGAAGCCGAGCAGAACTTCCTGGTGCCGGCGCAAACTCAGGCGCTTATCTGGACGGACCTGGTCCCGCAGATGATCCTCAGCGCTAAGATTCCGCGCTGGTGGAATGTGACTCCCTCTCAGGTGCACTGGGTCGGACTCCACATCCGATACGGGCGCGAACTGCTGGCGGAATCGGCTTTCGACTCCGACTTGCGCGAGCGCGTGCGCGAGACTCTTTCGCAGTTGGCCTCGCCGGTTCGCACGCAAAATATAGCCAGCCTGCTCGAATCCGGAAATGCCAAGGAGGCAATCGACCGGGTCACGCCATCCGAGCTGTTCCTGTTGGCGCGTGAGACGGCCGACCGCCGGCCGCTGGATGATTCCCCCCTGGCCGCCAGGATCCGCGAACTGGCCAAGGATTCGCCCAACGAAGTCAATTACGAAGTCATTTCACATGCGTTCGGCTCGCCCAAGCCGACGCTGGCCAACTCCTATGAGCCGGAGCTTATGAATTTGCGCACTTTCCCGACCCTCATGGGATATTCCAGCCGTATCATGGCGGAGAGTTGGGAATCGAACGCCCTATATTGGGCTGCTCTGGCTGATGAGCTCGCACTGCGCCCGGCGGAGCTCAATATCCGTATCCCGGAGTGGACCGGAAAGGTAGTGGAACATATCTTTGCCTCCCATCTGGAGGATTGGCCGGCTGTGCTAAAATCTCTCCGGCTGGTAGGGGAAGATGTGCGGGCAAAAAACCGCGCGGCACTGTCAACGGAACAGAAGGCCGCCTTATAAGCAGAGTCCCATCGGGTTGTAGACCATGATCGTTTCGCGCAGAGAACTTTTCAGTCTGGCAGCGGGCGCGGTGCTTCAGGTACCCAGGTTGAGCGCCCAGGAGGGCCAACGGCCCGTGTTCCGGGTGAAGGTGGACATGGTGGTGCTGTCGTTCACCGTTACCGATAGTAAGAACCACTACATCAACGGGTTGAAGCCGTTGGATTTCCGCATTTACGAAGACGGAATCCTGCAAAAACTGAACACGTTCGGAGAAGGAACCAAACCGCCGCTGCTGATTGCTGATGACGGCACTGCCAAGCCCCTAGTGGACACGCCGGGAGCGGCTGGTACGCAGGAGGGCGCCGCGCCAGGGCTCGACCGTCCGGATGCTTTTATTGGCACCAACGTATTCGTCCTGTTCGATACCAGCAATTTCATGTACCGCGGCTTCGTATACGCCGAAGACGCTATTGCCGATTTCGTGCGCGGCCTCGATCGCGCCGATTCAGTGGCCGTTTACACGTTCAGCCGGAATCTCTCGCGCGCTGCGTCCCTCACGCGCGATCACAACGACGCTATCAGCGGCCTGCGCCGGTCGGTGGCCGGCGATGACACGGCGCTCTATAACGCACTCCTGCTCACCCTCCGGGATGCCGCCAAAGTGCCCGGCCGGAAAGTCGTGATCGTGTTCTCCAACGGTCCGGACAACGCCAGCATGGTGGCGCCCGATGACGTGCGCGCAGTGGCTGAGGACGAGGGCATCTCGATTTACACGATCTCTACCAACGAGGTGAACAAGGACACCATCTCCTCGAGCGCGCTCCGCCGCATGGCGCAACGCACGGGCGGAAAGGCGTATTGGGCCCGGACGTGGCAGAAGCAAGTGGAAGCCTTCGAAAGCATCCGCGAAGACTTAGGAAACTCCTACACGATCACCTATTACCCGGCCCCTAACCCGAATGAAGGTTTCCGCAAGATCTTAGTCGAGATCGTGAGCGACCCTGGCAAGAAATTCCGCGTGCACACCCGCCCGGGATACAGGCCCAGCAGGACGCTGTAGCGCGAATGAGCGCTTTCGGGGCAAGCGGCGTCCATTCGGCGTTCAGGGCCATTCCGTGGCGTGTCTCGGCTTTTCCGTGCTCTATGCCGGCCCATCCCCCGGTACCATCTCCGCGGTAACTCAAATCAACGTACAACTGCCTGCGGGAGTGACTGGCGATCATGTGCCCATTTACTTCTTAGCGGGCGGCCTGAGCAGCCAATCGGGCGTGACGATAGCCGTGAAGTAAACCGGCGTACTCCAGAGCTGATCGGCCAAAGCTGAGTTTTCGGTCCTGACGAGTTTATCATAATCGCCTGCGAATGCGATGGTTTTGCAATCTTATTCTGGTAAGATCCAGGCTGGCTTGGCGGCGTGTGACGGCCTGCCTTCGGCAGGAAAAGCTCGCGGGTCGAATGTTCTAGCCACTAGAAAGGACCACCAATCGATGACGCAACAGATTGCGAGGCGGGCCGCAGCCTTGTGTTTAATGGCAGGCGTGACAATCCTTCCACCGGTTTTGAAGGCCGGAGGCACCTTCTCGCAGGCCGTTGCCATAAGTACCGGGACCGGCAATACCCAAGGTTCAGCCGCGATTGACGCAGCTGGCAACTCACTGGTCCTGTGGGAGAACGGATCGGGTCAGATTTCGAGCGCGTCGCATGCATTGCAGGGGCCCTGGAGCGCTCCCAGTCTGCTATCAGGCACCTTTCCATTGTTTCTTCAAGTCAAAACTACGACCTCCGGCAGCGCCACTGCCGTCTGGGAAGACGGTAGCGGCACTGGTATTTGGAGTTCCGATCGCTCATCCAATGGGAAGTGGAGTTCGCCGACGTTAGTTGTTTCCGGCGTATACAATACCGTTGCTCCGATCAAGTTCGTAATCGATAGCCAGGGTGACGCCGCGATTTTGTGGCCGAGCCAAGGGATCGCGCGAAATAAGAGCGCGCCTCCAACTCAGATCTACGCCATCCGCCGCAGCGCCGGCCAAGCCTGGGGCCCTCAGCAGACTGTCGCTCAGAATACTTGGGCGGCTTTTGACGATGCCGTGCTCGCCGATAACGGCGATCTCATCGTGGCCTGGCACACCTATGGCCTGGTTTGTGGCAAATACTCATGCTCGGAGACCAACATTGTTTTGCACGCCTCCCGCGAAATGAAGGGCTCGCTCACCTGGCAGGATTCCGGCTCACTCGGTGCGGCACTAGCCTATGGCATTAAGGTTGCGGCCGATATGTTGGGCCGGGCCGCGGTCGTGTATCAAATGACCGCGGGCAGCGTTACCGAAACCGTCTCGATCGTCGAGCAAGGCGCCGGTCTGCCGTGGAGCGCACCGGCCGTGATCTCCTCCGGGACCGCCGTCATGATCGATACGGCTTCCGATGCCGCCGGGGATCTGACGCTGGCACAATCAATAGGCAGTGGAGTGGTTGTATCTGTAGGCAACATTGCCAGCAACACCTGGAGTGCGCTTACGACAGTTTCCGGGACCGACTACGTTTATGGCACGGCGTTCGGATTCGCCGTAAGCAGCTCAGGGGCTGCTGTTTTGAGTTGGACGGTTGCGGCACCCCCGAACGTCCAAGCCCTTGAAGTCCGGGCTGTTTCCCGCCCGAGTGCTCTGGCCGCATGGACGGCGCCGCAGACCATTTCGGCGGGGTTTCTGCCTAATGGGGCGTCGATTGACAGTTCGGCGGTGAACGCATCCGGGAATGGCGTGGTCGTTTTTGAAGCTGTCGACGCCACAGGGGCTGTCAGGTCGATCTATTCGAGCACTTTTTAGTGCTAGATAGACATTTGAGTTTGAGCTGGGAACTCGCGGCCAATTAACCGGCTTGTTAAGCCGCGGATTCAAACTGCTGTTACCGATAAATCGCGTGCCAACGGAATCCCGCTCTTCTGCTCCCGCGCGAATTGAGTTAAGACCAATTCTGCGTAGTGACCGCCCAGAGCCAGCAGTTCGTGATGTGAACCTTGCTCGACAATCGACCCATTTTCGAGCACCACTATCAGGTCGGCGTTCTGGATCGTACTCAGGCGATGGGCGATTACCACGCGCGTGCAGGAAAGAGTGTCCAGGTTGCGGTCAACCAGGCGCTCGGTGATGACGTCCAGGTGGCTGGTTGCTTCATCCAGCAGAAGCAGGCGCGGTCTCTTGGCAATAGCGCGGGCGATCGCGAGCCGCTGGCGCTGGCCCCCCGACAAACTTCCCCCACCTTCGTCGATGCGCGTCTCGTATCCCATGGGCATTTGCAGAATATCGGAGTGGATCTCCGCAATTGACGCCGCTCTTGTCACTTCTTCCATCGACATCCGCCGGTCGTAAAACGAGATGTTGTCACGCAGCGACGAATGGAAGAGAAAAGGTTCCTGCAAAGCGACTCCCCATTGCCGGCGCACACCCTGGAGGTTCAATGACTGGAGTGGCACACCGTCATACAGCACTTCGCCTTGACTGGGTGGGTACAGGCCAAGCAGGAGTTTCGCCAGCGTGCTTTTGCCGGAACCGGTTCTACCCACCAATGCGATTTTCAGTCCCGGATCGATCGATAGAGAAACCTGGTCGATCACCGTGGGGGAATTGGCGTTATAGCGAAACGAGACGTTACGCAATTCGATCCGGCCCCCAGCTGTCGGGGGATCCGCTGCCAGCCCATCCTGCTCGGGCTGCGCCTGCATGACATCGGCAATCCTCTCGAGCTGGGCCGTGGCCAACTGCAAACGCTGGGCGCTCGACACGAGCGAACCGACCGGTTGCATGAAAGCCGCCGCCAGCGCATTGACGGCGAACATCGTGCCGAGCGTCATGCCCCCGCTCATCACCCCTCTGCTGCCCATCCACAAGAGGAGCAGGGGAGCGAAAGCGCGGATAAACGTAAGGGCCGAATCTACCTTCGCGAACGCGCGGCCCCGCTCCGCGGAAGTCTCGAGTTGGCGGGCCAGCAGACCACCCCAATGATCCAGCGCGGATTGCTCCTTCCCCGATGCTTTCAAGGTCGAAACCCCCAGCAGGCATTCCACCAGGTAACTCTGCGATTCCGCCTGGCAGACCAGGCCGGCTTCCATCAGGGAGTGCAGCCGCGGCGCGGAGGCACACAGAAGACCGACCTCGCCCGCGGCAATGCCCAGGGCCAGTAGTCCGAACGGCAAACAGATCCACAGCAGCGCCGCCAGAAACACAACCACCAAGCCGCCATCCAGAACGGCCGTCGTGGTTTGGCTTGCCAGGGCTTCGCGAATGCTGGCGTTGCTCGCGAGACGCATCAGCAGGTCGCCGCTGCTTCTTTGCTGAAAGAAACGATAAGGCAGAGACAGAAGATGCCGGAAAAAACCGAGCATCAGGTGCGAATCGAGGCGTGCCTCGAGGCGGACCAACAGGACCGACCGGCTATACGCCATGAGAGCGTTAGTCAAGGCGATCAGCAATGCGCCTCCGAGGAGCATGTTCAGCGCGCCGGCATTGCTACTGGGAATAACGTGATCGATCACTTCTCTGGTGAGCAGGGGCAACCCGAAGCCCGCGCATTGCAGGATCAGAGAAGCACCCAGGATCTGTGAGAGAACGGTCCTTGTGCCCGGGGTACTCAGGATGCCGCGAAAGCAGCTTCGCAACAGGCCCGGCTCCGGCGAGGTCCGGGGATTGAACTCGTCGCCGGGCTCGAATATCACCGCGACACCGCTGAACGCGGCTTCGAAGTCCGCAACGGGCAGCCGGCGGCGTCCCACGGCGGGATCGACGATCTCGGCCTCCGTGCGGGACCACCGCTCCAGCAGGACAAAGTGACTGCCATTCCAGTGAACGACGGCAGGGAGAGGCACCTCGCTGAAGTCAGGAACCCGCAGCCGGAACGCTTTTGCGCGCAATCCAAATTCCCGGGCGGCTTCGACGATACTCAGGACGCTAATTCCGTTTCGCCCGGGATCGCACTTCGAGCGGCATTCCGCCAGGCGCGTCCTTCTGCCGAAGTGATAGAGGACCATCGCCAGACAGGCGGCGCCGCATTCGACGGCGGTCATCTGGCGGATGACCGGAATGCGGCGCAACCTCATAACGCCGCCACGGGAACGGGGTGCTCTTGCGTCTGATTTGTAATTTTGCCGGCATTCCCCCAACACCATTCGATCTCGGCGGCCTGCCGGCGGCCGGCCAGCCATTGGTCAAAGAGGATGTCCTGTATCGCGGCGCGCGTACGGTCGTCCAGTTGGGCGGTACGGATTTCCAGGACACGGATCAGGGCATGGCCGGTTTCAGTTGCGACCGGCCCGACCAATTCGTCCGGGGAGGCGGAAAAGAGCCGGTCACGGAGCTCGGGTTCGGCGTGCCGGCGCTCGATGGTGGCGAACAGATCCGCTTTCGGAAGCTTGCATCGATCCCCTTCCTCGAAGAGGCATTCGGCGGCCATGTAGAAATTGAGTGCTCCGGCACGGATGTGGTTGGCCAATTCTTGGGCCTGCCATTCATCCGCCACATCGAACCGCGCAATCTTCGCGGTATCAAAATCACCTGGATGGCGGCAAAAGTACTCTTCGACATGCCCGTCGGCAACCCGGTCGCGGAGCTTGGGCACAATAGCACTCTCAGCCACGTAGCTTTCTAGCTTTTCGTGGCTCATGCCGTGCCGGTCCAACCAATCGAGCGTGTCTTCGGCTTTAAAGAGCTTCTTCGCCGCGCGGAACCGGTCCATCGCCTCCTGCAACTCGGCATCGGTGAGATCGATCGGCTGCCTGTCCAGTTCTTCCCGAATGATGCACAAGTTCAGCAGCCGTTCGATAGTCGGCGCTTCATCCCAGATGAAGTCGAGGCAGGCGATGGCCGCCTCCACCTGCAAAACATGGGTGTTGACGCGCACCAGGTCGCCCTCATTCCAGCGGTGCACGCCTCGCAGCGGCCAGGGGACAACTCGGTCCGGGCAGTAGCTCAGCGAGACCGTACCCTCGCCGGGGCGCCGAATAAGCGCATCGTAGTGGACTGATTGATCGTAGGACTGTTCTTCCGTGAGCAGGTCGATCTCGAAACCGGGATGGCGTCTGCGCAGGGGTTGAAGGCAGGCACGGGCTTCACGAGGTCGAACACCGTTGTGTTGCAGGGCCAAAAGGTATTCGAGCGTATCCTGGACGGCTTTTCCAAAAATATCGTTCATGCAATAGCTCCTTGGCCGGCCATCAGAGAGTCGCAGATGGCCGCGCTGATTGGTAGACCGGTTTCATCCTCGATCCAGAGGTATTGGCCGCTGGGGTTGATCTCAATGAATACGTAGCGGCCGTCGGGGGTAAGAACCATATCGATGGCGCCATAGCAAAGCTCGAGCCGTTCCACCAGCCGGCAGCAACGCTCCTCGACTTCCGGCGGCAAGCAGTGCGGGAAGTGGGGAGTGTTCTTCAGGTCATAGCGGCGCCAGTCGACCCGCGTGTGGTGCGTCTGCTGGGAGTGTATCTCGGCTGCGAAGACTTTCTGGCCGACTACGGTGATCCGCAACTCCAGCCGCTTGGGGACGTAGGCCTGGAGAATCGTCGGGCAGTACTGAACCGACGCCGCATGAGCAACATCGCGCTTCGAGACCACTTCGGTGAAACGGGTGATTCTGAGGGGCTCGGACAGGGTCCAGTCAAACGCAGGACCCAGTAGCTTACTGACGATGTTACCGTTGTGCCGGTCGTAGAACTCCAGAAACTCTTCGCGGCAGTTGGTGACCAGGGTGGGAGGCAATTCGAAGCCCAACTCGGCAGCCACCCGGAGTTGCGAAGCCTTGAGTGAAGCTCGCCGCAGCGCCTCCGGGTGGCCAGGCAACCAGCGACACGGGAGCGCGTTCCAGAGATCCTGCACGAACGTCCTGCAGTCAACCTCGACGAATTTGCGGATCGCGGCATCTTGAATTTGCTCATGCGGTACTGGCGGACGGGGCCTGCGACTCCACACGGCCTGGAGCTGCGTCAGGTCGATGGCCGTGTCCCCGAGGCGCAAGAAAGACGTCATTTGCCCGCTGGGACCATAGCCCACCGAGAGGCTGGCCCGCGCGGGAAAGTCGGCCGGATCGAAGCGGGTGAATTCCGCGCCGCGCGCATTCAGCATTTGGGCTACGTGGTCCGCGTGGGGATCGAATCGTTCGGTCAAAATGAGAATCATCACAGCCTCCGGTCTTCCAGCCACGGAAAGAAATACGCCTGGTTACGTGAGACGCGGCCGAACCTGCCGCCGCCGTCCAAAGACGGCGGCGGACAGCCACTAGTAAGCCAGTGGCCAGTCGGTATCGTGGTCTCCATCGTTAGTCGTGCCGCTGGGCCAAGCCGAGGCGGCGGGGTAGACGAGCGTGGTACACGCCCGCGCAGTTGACGCGATGCCTCCTGATACGACTCGCATCTCCCTCTCCGATAATTCAGCTGCAATCTCCGGGAGGTCTGTAATCTGGGTTCGAATGGGTGTCCGTTTTTCCAATACCTTGGTAAATGTCATAATTCTCCTTCGTTGGTTTTCGTTCTTCGAGAAGCCAACCGCGGCACGTCGCGACGGGCCGCGCTGGCCCTCACTAGGACATGCGAAATCGCCGGGCAAGGTTGAAGACCGTTTTACAAACCCAACGTGGAAAATTGCCCGATCACGGCCCTCCGGCAAACCCCTGATCACGCTTTTCCCATCGCCTCCCGGTTCTTCGTTCCAGTCCCAGGAGCCGGCCAGCCGCTCACCAAGCATTGCGCGGTGCGGACCGCGGTTTATATACTTGTTCCTTACACAACTCGCAGAATCAAATTCAGTTCCAGTGAGTGTACGAGGAGGAGTTCCATGAAGAGTTCCAGGGTGTGGCGTGCCGCGCTTCGCGCCGGTCTCGTTTGCTTGGCGGCCTGCTTCGTGACTTTGACAGCCAGCGCGCAGGGGGCGGCAAGCCCCTCTGGGTACATTACGGGCACGGTCCAGGGCGCGCAGGGTCCCGAGGCGGGCGTGTGGGTCATCGCCGAGACGAAGGATCTGCCGACCAATTTCATCAAGATCGTGGTTACCGACGATCAGGGCCGCTTCATGCTGCCGGAGTTGCCGGCCGCGAACTATAAAGTCTGGGTGCGCGGCTATGGCTTGGTGGATTCCACGCCTATCGAGATGAAGCCCGCCACCGCCGCGATTACGCTGAAGGCAACTCCGGCCAAGACTCCGGCCGAGGCCGCCAAGGTCTATCCCGGCAATTACTGGCTATCGCTGCTGGAGCCGCCCGCCAAAAGCATGTTCCCGGGCACCGGTCCGAAGGGAAACGGAATCGGGACCACCATGCTGACGCAGAACCACTGGATTTATCAGCTTAAATCCGGCTGCAATTTCTGCCACCAACTGGGCAACGCCGAGACGCGCAACCTGGATCACGTATTCGCCGCGAAACCGGAGCTGAAAACGTCGATCGACGCTTGGGAGTGGCGACTGGGCACGGGCGTGCGCGGCAACTCCATGTACGGCGTGCTGAGCACGCAGGGCAAGGACCCATCGCTCAAGGCGTACTCCGATTGGACCGATCGAATCGCGAAAGGTGAACTGCCGCCGGCGCCGTCACGGCCCAGGGGCATCGAGCGCAACGTGGTGGTCACGCTTTGGGACGTGGGCGACGACCATTCCTTCATGCACGACGAAATCGCCACCGATAAGCAGCACCCGACGGTGAACGGGTACGGGCGCGTATATGCGGTTTCCGCAGGGCACGGCCAACTCGTGGTGATGGATCCGCGTGAGAACAACACCTTCGCCCTCGATATTCCCACCCGCGAGCCTAAGGAGAAAGTCCCGTCGCGATTCCCGCCGCCGAACCGTCCGTCGCTGCATTGGGGCAACGAGCATCTGTGGGGTAACCCGCCGTACGACCCCGCCGATCCGCACAATCCCATGTTCGATAGCAAGGGTCGCGTGTGGATGACGTCGAAGATCCGAGACAGCAAAGACCCCGACTGGTGCAAGGACCCCTCCAACAAGTACGCCGACTGGTTCCCGCTCCAGAGGAGCGGCCGCCAGGCTTCATACTTCGATCCCAAAACACGCGAGTTCACGCTCGTCGATACGTGCTTTTCCACGCACCACCTGCAATTCGACAACGACGCCGATGAGACGCTGTACTTCAACGAGCTGACCGGCCCCATCTTCGGCTGGATCGACACCAAGGTTTACGACCAGACACACGATGAACAGAAAGCTGCCGGATGGTGCGGCCAGGTGCTCGATACCAACGGCGATGGCAAGATCACCAAGCCGTGGAATGTGCTGCGGCCCGGACGTGGCGGCGAGGATGCGGCCCTCTATCAGGGTGACACGGCCACCGGCGGGACTAATCCATCGTCAGGTGGGCGGGGCGCGGGGGCTGCCTTCGATCCCAAGCTCGATACGCTCGTCAGCTATAGCATGTACTCGGTCATCCCGAGCCCAGTGGACGATTCGGTTTGGGGCATCTCTGAGACCTTTCCCGGTGTCCTCGTACGATTGCAGCGCGGTGACAACCCGCCTTCGACCTGCAAGACGCAAATCTTCAAAGTTCCCGAGCCGGGCCTGGATCCCCGCGGCGTGGATATCGATACCAACGGCGTCGTTTGGACGGCCCTCGCCGCCAGCAGCCACCTGGCTAGTTTCGATGTTCGCAAGTGCAAAGACCTGAAGGGTCCGGCCAAAATTGACGGCAGCCAGTGCAAGGAAGGCTGGACGCTCTATCAGACCGATGGCCCCAAAATGAAGGGCACCGACGTTCCGGCAGACTTCCACTATTACAACTGGGTGGACCGCTTCAACATATCGGGGCTCGGCGCCAACACGCCTTTTGCGACCGGGTCCAACTCCGATTCGCTGATAGCGCTGAACACGCAAACCCGGCAGTGGACCTACCTCCGTGTGCCCTACCCGCTCGGGTTCTACTCGCGCGGTATGGACGGCCGCATCGACGACCCGAATGCCGGGTGGAAGGGGCGCGCCTTATGGGCCAATTATGGCACCCACTTCGTATGGCACATCGAAGGTGGCAAGGGAACCAAGGGCAAGGTCGTGAAATTCCAGGTCCGGCCCGATCCGCTCGCACGATAAGGGGTAGGGAATGGTATCTATAGACACCATTAAGGAACTGTTCGTATACAACTATTGGGCGCGGGACCGGCAGTTGGAGGCCTGCGCGACCCTGAACGACGAGCAGTTTCTGCGATCTTTGGGCAACAGCTTCCCATCGCTCCGGGACACTCTGGCACACCTGCTAGGCGCAGAGTGGATCTGGCTGGAGCGCTGGCGAGGACGCTCGCCGCAAGAGCTGCCGTCTGCGACAGACTATCGGACTCTGGCGGCGCTCCAGGAGGCCTGGCGGCCGGTAGAACTCGGAGTGCGTGACTATTTGGGTGGTTTGACCGACGAAACGTACTCCAGCAGGCTTAGGTTTACAAATGCTAAGGGTGAGACTTGGACATACCCTGTCTGGCGCTCGCTCCTCCACGTTGCCAACCACCAGACCTACCACCGCGGCCAGGTAACCATGTTCCTACGCCAGTTAGGCGTTTCGCCACCGGCTCTGGACGTGACCGCCGCCGACCGGGCAGGCGTCCTGGACCCGACTGCGGGCGAAAAGTACTTTCGGAAAGAGGCGTAAAGCCACAGTTAGGCTTGACACGGTCCAGCCAAAGGATGGATTCTTGGACGTAGGAGCTTGCCATGTCCCATCGCTCGCGCTTAGTGTGTGCTTTGGCGCCGATCCTGGCGTTTCCAGCCTGGAGCCAGTCTGTGATATCCGTGTACTCCGGCGTGATCCACGTTGCCGAAGGGTCGGTTTTTCTTGACAATCGCCCCGTGGAGCCAAGGCCCGGCAGATTCGAGGAAATCAAACCCGGCTCGGAACTCCGTTTAGAGGACGGTCGTGCGGAAGTCCTGCTGACCCCGGGTGTTTTCCTTCGACTGGGCGAGGGAAGCGCCATCCGCATGGTCTCTAATGTCCTGGCCGATACACGCGTCGATCTGATGCATGGACCGGCCATTATCGAC
>CAZKVF010000390.1:0-5584 GCA_964556085.1 uncultured Solibacteraceae bacterium | reverse complement strand
GCACTACGGAAGCGACATGGGCCGGAATCCGTTGTCGTATCCCATGTTTGAGGACATACGCGATCACAACCAGGTTTTCAGCGGCGTCATGTGCCGTTACCGCGTCAATCCGAGCGTCGGCTTGGGGACCGAAACAGTGGTCGTGGGAGGCGAGCTTGTCTCTGGGAATTATTTCCCCCTTCTCGGTATCCAACCGGCGGCAGGCCGCCTATTCACCGCCGACGACGATATCCCGTTGGGTGCGCATCCGTATGCAGTGCTGAGTTATGGCTGGTGGCAATCGCGATTCGCGGCCAACCCCGGCGTGATCGGCCAAACAGTCCGTGTCAATGGCTACCCCGTGACGATTATCGGGGTCTCGCAGCGGGGCTTCGACGGAATGGAGCCCGGCGTACCGGCCTCAATTTTTGTGGCGCTCAATGTAGCTCCCGCCGTGCGGCCTGGTTTCATGGATATGTTGAACCGGCGCCACCGTTGGGTCACAGTTTATGGCCGCCTCAAGCCGGGCGTCAGTATGGAACAGGCCCGAGCTGGGCTGCAGCCGCTGTTTCACCAAATCCTCGAGAGCGAAGTGCTCGAGCCCGCATTCCGGAATGCCACCGCGTTCGACAAAGACCAGTTTTTGAAAATGAGCTTGCGTGTGCTGCCGGGCTCGCAGGGCAATTCCATGCTGCGCAACCAGTATGAACGGGCCCTCTGGGTGCTGATGGGCGTAGTGGGGCTGGTTCTTCTGATCGCGTGCGCGAATCTCGCCAGCCTTCTGACGGCGCGCGCCGCCTCCCGCCGGAAGGAGATCGCCATTCGGCTGGCGGTGGGCTGCAGTCGCTTCCGCATGGTCCAGCAGCTTCTGGCGGAGAGCCTGATTTTGGCAGCCGGCGGCGGTATTGCAGGAATTGGCCTGGCCGTTTTCATGGTGAACGGACTGCTCACGTTCCTGCCTGCCAGCATCGCGGGGTACACCATCTCGAGTTCACCCGACTATCGCGTCTTGGGTTTCACGTTGGCGCTCTGCCTCGCAACCGGAATCGGGTTCGGGCTCGTGCCTGCACTGCAATCCACCAAGCCGGATCTGGCGCAGGCTCTGAAGGATGAGGCCGGAATCACATTGGGAAGCGGAGCGCAGTTGAATTTCCGTAAGCTCGCGGTAGCTGCCCAAGTCGCGCTCTGCCTTCTGCTCTTGATCGGAGCCGGCTTGTTCATTCGAAGCCTGGCCAACCTGCGATCCGTCGATCCGGGTTTTCGGACCCGTAATATTATCCAGTTTTCCATGGCCCCGGGCTCGGCGGGCTACGATGCGAATCGAACCGATGCATTCTATCGGAATCTGGAAGAGCGGCTGCAATCGCTGCCGGGTGTGCACTCCGCGGGTTTGGCCGGGATGGCGGTGCTTTCGAATACGGGATTCGATAGGAGGATCACGGTTGAAGGCTACCGTGCCGTTCGCGGAGAGGTCATGAAACCGCACTTCGATGTGGTCAGTCCCGGTTATTTCGAGACGATGGGGATGCGCGTTCTTGCCGGCCGTAACTTTACCATTAAAGATGACAGCGCCGCGCCGCCAGTGGTGGTAGTGAACGCCAGGTTCGTCACGAAGTATTTCGGGAATCGCCTGGCGATAGGGCGGCACATCGGCATGGGGACCGACCCCGGAACGCCCACGGATAGCGAAATCGTCGGTGTGGTAAACGATTCGCGCTACGAAAGCCTACGCAGCGAAGTTGTACCCGAGGTCTACCTGTGCACGTTGCAGCAGCAGCGGAACGGGTCGTTTGTGCACGTTCGCACGGAGGGCAATCCGGATGGCGCCCAGCGCGCGATCCGCTCCGCGATACAAGAACTCGGTCCCGGTCTGCCGATTTTTAACCTGAAAACACTCGATCGCCAAGTCGACGAGTCGCTCGTAACCGAGCGAATGATTGCGACGATGTCCACGGTTTTCGGGGTTCTTGCCACCGTGCTCGCGATTTTGGGGCTGTACGGCGTTACGGCTTACACCGTGGCCCGCCGGTCTCGCGAGATTGGCATCCGGATGGCACTCGGTGCGCAGAGTGGCGCCGTAGTCGGGCTGGTGATGCGCGAGCTGCTGGTTCTGGTGCTCGCCGGAGTAATCGTAGGCTTGCCCTGCGCCGCCGCCCTGAGCCGCATTGCCAGGACGCAACTTTATGGCGTGGAACCCAACGATTTCCTATCGATGGCACTGGCGACACTCCTGCTTACGGCGGTGACGCTGATTGCAGCGTACGTCCCGGCCCGGCGCGCGGTGAAGTGTGACCCGGTTCGGATTTTAAGGACGGAATAGGTCAGTAGCAGGTCAGTTTCAAATATACCCACTACCTGGCATCTCAACGGTTCACTTGGTCCACATCCACGTCGAGATTATGCCCAATCCGGAAACCATACATTCCATCAGTGTGAAGTTTGCTCTTGGGCAGCCGTGTAACTTCCGTGCCGTTGATAGTGAAGATCACGCTATCGCCTTGCACCTGGATGCCCAGCGTGTTAGTCTGCCGGCCGTCCGCCCCCTGCTTGACGATCGCCGGATGTGCTGTCCATTCCACGACTGTCAGCGGCGGTTTGATGGAAAAAATGCGCGGTGAGAACCAGGTGCGGTCCCCTTCGCGGTTGGCGATGAAGTACTCGCCCCGGCTTCGCACTAGAAAGTAAGAGTAGGTCTGATTGGGGCCCGCCTGATCGCTCCCGCCAAAACTAAGTCCATAAGAGACAGGGTGGGAGGGCGCTTGCTTCTGGGTCAGGCGCGCCGAGAATCCGTAATTGCCGGACTTGGTCCAGTCGCTGCGGTAGAACGTTCCGGCGGGCCCCATGGCAAAGTGGTAAACGTCGCCGGCAGAAGTGAAATTGATTTGGTCTGACGTCCCGCGATCCGGGCGCACACTCCAACCTGCGGGAATCTTCCCCCCACCGACTGAACGGTCCGGGTCGTCGTCCGACCGATGGGCCACGTGGCATCCATTGCACTGGGCCTGGATCTTCCCTAAGTTGGACGCTTTGTCACCACCCGCGGCGATCGCTTTTGCGGCGTCACGCGCAGCTTCCGCGAAACCTACTGCGTCGGGGCTTTGCTTCGGCTTCCAGTACGCGGCCACCTGGTCGAAGGTGCCGGCCAGTTTGGTGGCGGCATCGTCTGCGGCGGCATCGTCTGCGGCGTTTTGAATCGCCACGAGTGAGGGAAACATGGACCTCATCCACACCTGATACTGCGGATCGATCTGAGCGGTAAGCGCCACGGCAAACAGGCACGGAAGCGCGACCAAAAGAAAACCCTTGCGCACGAGCATGAGTATATGACGAAGAACGGCCGGATTTGGCAGGAGCTCGACAGAATATTGGCGATCACGCGGAGGAGGCCTGAATTAAACGAGGACACCACTGATCTAGTAGTGAGTGCAGCCCGTCTGAACGGGCCGGCTTGATGTCCCGAACGGGGTTTGCCGGCCATTACCCCGCCCTGAGAAATTAGAGGGGACGTGGATTGAGTGCTGGCGTATCCACCACTTCCAAGATGACCGGCGCCACACCGCCGCCCGCCATTCCTAATCGCTCGGCAGCAGCGTGAGAAAGGTCGATGATCCGCGATTTCACGAACGGCCCGCGATCGTTGATCCGAACCACAACGCTCCCATCTCTGTCGAGGCGGCGCACCCGCACTCTCGTGCCGAACGGAAGCGTAGGGTGCGCGGCCGTCAACTTCTCCTGATCGTAGATCTCTCCGCTCGCTGAACGCCGCCCATGGTAGGGCGCCCCATACCAACTCGCGATACCTGTCTCGGATGCCGGCGGAACTGACTGCGCGCTCGCAGCGGTCCACACACCGCAAAAACAAACCACTGGCAATACGATTCGTCGAATCAACTCCGGTCCTCCTAGCTTTGGGTGTTTTGCTCAGTTGCAGACGGCGGTAAGATTGCCTGCTGGCGTTTTAGGAACAGATGAGCATACAGGTTTCGATTTTCGCTGGAAGCCGGTTTCCGTTCAATCGGGCAAAGCCTCGAAAGTATAGAGTTAGTTATCCGTTTCCAAGGCGAGTACCCGAGGCGTTGAGCATGCTGACCTTAATCACTGATATCGGTAGTAGGTCGGTGCAATCGCCGGTCAGCACGGTGAAGAAGAGAGGATAACGGGCAACGACGCTAATTTTACCGCGGCGGAGCGATCTGCGTGTCCTTGGCGAGCTCGTCCTTCTGTTCGCGATTCTGCTTCTGAATGCGCTGATACGCCGCCATCAGCTCTTGAGAACGCTGCGTATTGCCTGCCTGCTGGTAGGCACGCGCTAGTGGGTAATGCAGGCTGCCATCGTCATCCAGCGCCAACGCCTTCTCGAGATGTGGGATTGCGTCGCCGCCGCGGTCTAACTTGGACAAGGCGAGTCCCAGTGATGCATGGGCCGGCAGCATTTTGCCATCCGCGTGCAGTGCCGTTTCCAGATACGGCACAGCCTTGTCGGGCTGTTCGGTGCGAAGAAGGCTCTCGCCCATCATGAAATTCAGGTCGGCGGAGCTTTTGTCGGTCTGCAACAATTCCTCAATCAGAGGCATTGCGGCTTTGTAATCGCGAGCCAGAAAAAGCGAGGTGGCCAATTCGCCTTCCAAACGTTGGTTGCCCGGAGCGAGCTTTAACGCGGCGCGCCATTCATCGGCGGCCTGGAGGTCTTGCTTGTGGCCGTGAAGGATTTGCGCCTTTAGCGCATGCAATTCCACCGATTCCGGCAGGCCGCCCAAGCGGGCGAACGCCTCCAAGGCAAGCTGATTGTATGCTTTCACGCCCCAAAAAAGGGAGGGCGCAGCCGGATTCGTGGTGGCGGCCTTCGCGCTTTCGAGAAATCGATTTTGCACGAAGTGACACTCGGCAGGGTTTGCCGCACAACTCGGTGGCGGCAGGCTCTCTTCCTGTTTCTCCTCAATAGCCGCCCAGTCGGCGTGGCCCGTCTCCTGATAGATCTTGGCCAATCCGGCATGCAGCCCGCGCAACTTGGGCAGCTTCTGTTCCGATTGATGAAAGAAAAAGAAAGCGCTGCGATATTGCTGCTGGCTGAGGCGCGAGTAGGCAATCAGAGCAGCTACGTAGGGAGACTGGAGAGTATTCTTCGAGAGGCGCCCGAGCAGGCGCGCCCCTAAAGATTCGTAAGCCTTGCCCAGCCCGTACCACGCCTTCGCGTCCGACTCATTCTCGGAAGTGAGCTTGCGAAATTGCGCGGCGGCCTCGTCGAGCTGATCCGTGCTCATCAGCGCGCCGGCGAACATTCCACGCGCGTCATGATTCGATGGTTGCAGCGTCAACAGTTTCTTGAGCGGAACCAAGGCGAGCCTGGGCTGATTTAATTCCAGCTGCGACATTGCTAGCGAGGTCAGCGCGGGCACACTCCCGGGTTCGGCCTTCAGAACTTCTTCAAATAGTGGGATTGCTTTGCCTGGGTGTCCGGCCATTTCCTGGGCCAATCCCAGATTCAGAATCAACCCGGAATTTCCGGGCATCGCCTTGACGAGCTGTTCACAAATCTGTATAGCTTCTTCAAAATGCCCTTCGGCCATCAGTTGCCTTACAGTGCGGGAAAGCGCCGCCGGGTCTT
>CAZKVF010000389.1:0-6236 GCA_964556085.1 uncultured Solibacteraceae bacterium | reverse complement strand
CTGCGCCAGTCCAGATAGCTGCTGACCACGTTGAATTCGTTGTCGTCGACCGGCGCCAGGAAGCCCACGGAGACCAACTGCTGATCGTTGGGATAGGGCAGGCGGCGGAAGAGCAGGGGATCGACCACGCTGAAGACGGCGGTGGCGGCGCCGATGCCCAGGGCGATGGTAGCGATGGCGATGGCCGAAAAGCCCGGCGACTTGCGGAATCCGCGGAACGCATAGCGGCAGTCTTGCACCAGGCTGTCGCGCCACGCGGCGATGTGAACGGCGCGCACGGCCTCCAGGGCGCGCAGCGATCCGCCGAACTGTTTCCGCGCCAGGTTGCGGGCGGCTTCGGGGGCCAGGCCTTGCTCCCGGTTGTGCTCCTCGCGGAGGTTCTGGTGGCTCTCCAGTTCCTCGCGCCATTCGTCTTCGCGCTTCATGCGAACCTCAGCACTCTCTGGACGCCCTTCGAAACCGACGCCCAGTTGTCTTCCGCCTCGGCGAGACGGCGCTGTCCGGCGGCGGTCAATGTGTAAAAACGCGCCCTGCGGGCATTCTCGGTTTGCTTCCACGCGCCGCGCACCAGCTTGGCTTTCTCCAGGCGATGGAGCGCTGGATAGAGCGAACCCTCCTCCATGCGCAGCAGGCCTTCGGATACGATCTCGACGTGAAGCGTGATGCCGAACCCGTGATTGGGTCCTCGCGCCAGCGTTTTTAGAACCAGGAGTTCGAGTGTGCCCAACAAGCTGTCAGCGCGCGCCATGCGTTCCCCTATTCATCTAGGGTAGGATTCTGGGGGAGGGATGTCAAGCGATCGGGCCCACCCGGTACCAGGTCGGGGCTTCTGTTGTGAGTGCCTGTTGACATTGGCGGGGGAGGAGGCGTACGCTTCTCATATAGCTGGCTATAGGAACCGGTATGCCCAAGCACACCAACGACCGCCTGCAAGGCACGCTCGACCTCCTGGTGCTGAAAACCCTGGCTTCCCGCGGCAAAATGCACGGGTATGCCATCACCCTGCACGTGGAGCAGATCTCGGAAAATGTGCTGCGCCTGGAAGAAGGCTCGCTCTACCCGGCCCTGCATCGCATGACGCAGGCGGGATGGCTCAAAGCCGAGTGGGGCGCTTCGGAAAACAATCGCCGCGCACGCTTCTACTCCATTACCGCGGCCGGGCGCAAACAACTGGCGGAAGAGGAAGAAAGCTGGGCGGAATTGACCGATGCCGTAGCGCGCGTGCTGCGTTTCGTATAAGGAGGGATCGCTTTGTCCTGGATCGAACGTTTTTCCAACTTGCTTCGCGGCGACGCACTCAGCCGCGGCTTGGATGAGGAACTTGAGTTTCACCTCCAGGCCCGCATTCGCGACAACATCCGCGCCGGCATGAGCCCGCTTGACGCCGAACGCGATGCCAGGCGCCGCTTCGGCAACCGCACGCTGGCCAAAGAGCGGGCTCGTGAAATGGACATCGTCGTCTCGCTCGAAAGCATCGGCCAGGATCTGCGCTATGGCCTGCGCAGCCTGCGCAAGAGTCCTGGATTTACGGCAACCGCGGTGTTGGCGCTAGCCCTCGGAATCGGCGCCAATACGGCAGTGTTCACCGTAGTGAACGGCGTGCTCCTACGCCCGCTGCCGTTCCCCGAAGCCGAGCGCCTGACGCTGATCTCCTACCGGCCCACCCGTGGTCCCTTCCAGTACCAGCCCAGTATGGCCGATGCCCATTATCAATCGTTCCGGGTCCAGAACCAGGCTTACGAGCGGACGGCCACCTTCGCGGGAGAGACCATGACGGTCACCGGCGCCGGCGACCCCGTTCGCCTGCAGGCCGCCACGGTGACTCCGGACTTTTTTCCAACCCTGCGCGTGAACGCGACCCTCGGCAGAACATTCCTGCCCGACGAAAATCAGAAAGGCCTCGACCAGGTGGCTCTGCTCAGCGACAGCCTCTGGCGCAGCCGCTTTGCCGCCGACCCGAACGTGCTCGGCAAAACCGTCACCGTCGATGGCGTCGCCCGCAGGGTCGTCGGCGTGATGCCGGCCGGCTTCGCATTCCCCCACGATGCCGCTCTGTGGACGCCTCTCGATCCCAGGCCCGACGGCCACAATTCATTCTCGCGGCCCGTCGTCGGACGCCTCAAGCCCGGTGTCACGCCGCAGCAGGCGAGGGCGGAATTCGATGCCTGGGTGCAGAACTTACCGGCCGACCGGGGCCAGAGCCGCGATAGCATGCTGGCCGAGACTCTGCCGCTCAAGGATTTGCTGGTCGGCGGCATCCGCAGTTCGTTGCTGATCTTCTGCGGCGCGGTGGCGTTCGTGCTGCTGATCGCTTGCGCCAACGTCGCCAACCTGCTTCTCATGCGGGCGGCGTCCCGTCAGCAGGAAATCGCAGTCCGCGGCGCGCTGGGCGCCGGGCGCTGGCGGCTCATCCGCCAGTTGCTCACCGAGAGTTTGCTGGTCGCTCTGGCAGGTGGAATGGCCGGCTTAATTCTGTCGCGCCTCGGCGTTCCCCTGCTGCTCTCCATGGCGCCCGCCGGTAGGATTCCGCGTATGGAGGAAATCCATATCGATGGGTGGGTGCTGGCCTTCACCTTCGGCGTGGCCCTGCTGACCGGTATCGCGTTCGGCCTGGCGCCGGCCTTCCAGGCCACCCGCAACCCACTGCGCGCCGGGCTCAATGCCGGCGGCCGAACCAACACTGCCCGTAGCGAAGGACTGCGCAGCGTGTTGGTGGTTCTCGAGATTGCGATGGCGCTGGTCCTGCTCACCGGAGCGGGTTTGATGCTGAAGAGCTTCGTGCGGATGCGGTCGGTGAATCCCGGTTTCCGGCCTGAGAATGTGCTCACGATGACCGTGGACTTGCCCGATTCCGTCTATCGCACAGCGGATGCGGTGAAGTCATTTCACACGCGGACCCTGGGGGAGTTGGCCAGTCTGCCGGGAGTCGAGGAGGCTGGGGCCGTGAGCTGGATGCCGTTCGCCGGGGCCTTGATGATGGGCAGTTTTCAAATCGAAGGCCAGCCGTCGTCGCACGGGTTTGCAGACAAACCCGGTGTCAGTCCCGGCTACTTCCGCGTCATGCGCATTCCACTCCTCAAGGGTCGATATTTCACCGAACAGGACAACGCGTCGGCGCCCGGAGTCGCGATCGTCAGCCAGAAGGTGGCTAGCCGCTTCTGGCCCAACCAGGATCCCATCGGCCAACGGATTTCGATGGAGGATCACCCGAAGGCGCAGGACTGGCTCACTATCGTCGGCGTGGTAGACGACATTCGCCAATCCGACCTGAAGCTGAAGCCCAGCGCCACCGTCTACCAGCCGTATGCGCAAATCACGCGGCCGGGTTTCATCAGTCACATGTCCTTCCTGGTGCGCACACCATCGAGCCCGCAGAGCCTGGCGCCGGCCATGCGCGCGGCGCTGCGAGAGGTCGACAAGGACCAGCCGCTGGAATCGGTGGCAACATTGGAAGACGTGGTCGGCGCCACCATCGCCGAACCGCGCTTTCAAGGCCGCCTGCTGGCGATCTTCTCGGGACTGGCGCTGTTGCTCTCAGTCATTGGCATCTATGGCGTGCTGGCCTATTCCGTGGCCGAGCGCACTCACGAGATCGGCATTCGGATGGCGCTTGGCGCCGAGAGGGGCGCTGTGTTGGGCATGGTACTACGCCGCACACTCGTTCTGTCGATGGCCGGTGTGCTGCTGGGTGCTACCGGCGCGTTCGCAGTCACCGGTGTGCTCAAGAAGTTCCTTTTCCAGGTGACGCCGACGGATCCGGCCACGTTCGCCGTGGTGGCCGCCGTACTGGCCGCAGCCGCGATCCTGGCTGGTGTGCTCCCTGCGCAGCGCGCCGCCCAAGTGGACCCGGCGATCACGCTCCGCTGCCAGTAGTTGTGGGCCGGTTAACAACCTGCCCCACAAATCGGTTAGCTTAAAGAGTTAACCGATACCGATGTTACTTTACGCGCTCACCATTTCCCTTTCGGCCTTCCTCCTCTTTGAGGTGCAGCCGATCATCGCCAAGATGATTCTCCCTTGGTTCGGCGGCTCCTCGGCTGTGTGGAGCACCTGCATGCTGTTCTTCCAGATGGTGCTCCTGCTGGGATATGGATACGCCCACTGGCTCCACTCGAAACTGGCGCCGCGAAAACAAGCCATCGTACACATCGCCGTGCTGGCCGCCAGCCTAGCCACGCTGCCGATCATTCCCGCCGCGCGATGGAAATCGGCCAGCGTGGGCCAGCCTTCGCTCACCATCCTGGCGCTGCTCGCGCTCACCGTCGGCCTGCCTTATTTCCTGCTCTCTTCCACCAGTCCGCTTCTGCAAGCGTGGTATGCGCGCAGCCATAAGGGCGGCCTGCCCTACCGCCTGTTCGCGCTGTCGAACCTGGCCTCTATGACGGCGCTGCTGAGCTACCCGTTCCTGGTGGAACCGAACCTGGCGTCGCACACGCAGGGGATCGTCTGGTCGGTGGCGTTCGTCTGCTTCGCGGTGCTCTGCGGAGTCACTGCCTGGCGCACTTCCGCACTGGCGACGCTGCCGGATGCCGGCGCTACCGCTGTTGAAGAAGACGGCCCGCCTCCCCCTTTTCCACTGCGGCTTCTGTGGCTCGGCCTGGCGGCCAGCGCTTCGGTGTTATTGCTGGCGGTGACCACGCACCTCACGCAGGACGTCGCCGCCATCCCATTTCTGTGGATCGTACCGCTCAGCGTGTACCTGCTTAGCTTCATCATCTGCTTCGAGTCGCCGCGGTTCTATCACCGCGCCGTCTTCGTTCCCCTGCTCATCGCCGCGCTCGGCTTCATGGCGTACCGCTTATGGCCGGAACACGCGAGTATGGCGCCGCGGCTGGTGATCGGCCTGCTCGCCTTGGCGCTGTTCATATGCTGCATGGTGTGTCACGGCGAATTGGCGCGTCTCAAGCCGCACCCGCGCTATCTCACGGGCTTCTACGTCACGGTTTCCCTAGGCGGCGCCGTGGGCGGCCTGTTCGTCGGCCTGGCGGCGCCCAATCTGTTTCACGCCTACTACGAATTCCCCATCGGCCTGATCTTGTGCGCGGTAGTCGCGTTCCTGGTCTTCTCCCGCGAACTCTGGCGCCTTCCCATGCGGATGAGAGCCGCCGGAATCGCCGTGCTGTTCCTCCTCCTCGGTGGCTATGGCTACTTTCTCAGCGGGATCATGCAGCATATGGTGAGTGGCTATCGTGTGGTGGAGCGCAACTTCTACGGCCAACTCCGCACGCGGGACGAAGGCGATCCGCGCATCGACGACGATGCCAACCGTAAACTGATCCACGGCACGATCAATCACGGCGAGCAGATGAAGAGCGAGAAGCTTCGCCGCCAGCCGGTGACGTATTTCTGCCCTCAGGCCGGCATCGGCCGCGGCATGCATGCCCAGGAAGGCCACCCGCGGCAAATCGGCATCCTGGGCCTCGGCTGCGGCACGCTCGCCGCTTACGGCCGCGCCGGCGACACGCTGAAGATCTATGAGATCAATCCCCAGGTGCTCGATATCGCCCAGTCCGAATTCACGTACCTCAAAGACACGCCCGCCAAGGTGGAAATCGCCATGGGCGACGGCCGCATGCTGTTGGAACACGAACCGCCAAGCCGGCTGTTCGACATGCTGGTGATGGACGCCTTCTCAGGCGACTCCGTCCCCGTACACCTGATCACGCGCGAGGCCTTCGGGATTTACTTCGACCACCTGAAGGCGGACGGAATCCTGGCCGTCAACATTTCGAACAGTTATCTGGACCTGGAGCCCGTGATGGAGCGCGCCGCCAACGCCTACGGCAAAACCGCCCTTGCCTACCACTTCACCCCTGAAGACGACGACACCGTTTGCTTCGGCTGTTCCTGGACGCTGATCATGGCCCCCGCCACCCTCGAAGCCCATCCGGAGTTGAAGAAGGACGCGAAGTTGCTGAAGCCGGAGCGCCCCTTCCGCATCTGGACGGACGACTTCTCGAACATGTTCAGCATTTTGAAGTAGCGCGGGCCTCCAGGCTTGCGGGCCGAAAAAAAACCGCGCTCCCCGGTCACCCGGAAAGCGCGGCGTCTTATTCTGACTTCTGGACTTCTGTCTTCTGACTTCTTCTTCTTAGTAATCCATCTCCGGCCCATGGCCGCCCGGTCCGCCCATCGGCGCCGGCTTCTTCTCCGGAATCTCGGCGATCATGGCTTCCGTGGTCAGCATCAGCGACGCGATCGACGACGCGTTTTGCAGCGCCGAGCGGGTCACCTTG
>CAZKVF010000388.1:0-10746 GCA_964556085.1 uncultured Solibacteraceae bacterium | reverse complement strand
CAACTTCCCCTCCTTTTTTGGAAACACCATTATAAGACCTGTTTGTCGTAAAAATCCACGGGTAAAAAGAGTGGGGCACTCGGAAGCGGAAGCTTGCCGCGAGCCTTTTCGCCTGTGGGGATCCTCACCAGGCGCGCAAGTGCTTATATACCAGTGATACCGGCAGCCCAACCACGTTGAAGTAGCAGCCTTCGATGCGTTCGATAAATTTGGAGCCCAGGCCTTGAATGGCATAAGCACCGGCTTTATCCATGGGCTCGCCGCTGGCGACGTAGTCCTCGATTTCCCGCGCTGTCATTTGAGTGAACCACACGCTCGTCACCGCGAAATCGCGGATCGTCCCGGAGGGTCGGCGGAGGCAGATTCCGGTGAGCACCTGATGACAGCGCCCGGAAAGCACTTCGAGCATGCGGACAGCGCCGGCTTCATCCTCGGGCTTGCCGAGCAAGCGGTGGCCGATTACAACGGTCGTATCCGCACCCAGGACGGTTTCATCCGGGGCAGCGGCTACGGCCATGGCCTTTTCCTCGGCCAGCCGGCGTACGTAATCTTCGGGCTGCTCATTCGCCCGCGGAGCCTCGTCAACCGCTGCGCTGCGGACCACGAAAGGAATACCTGCCTGGCGCAAAATTTCCGCACGCCGTGGAGATTGCGAGGCCAGGACCAGCACTTCTTCCAGTGTAGAATGAGGCTCACATGAATCACGCCATTGACAAACTGAAAGTGCCCGTGGACAAGAAAGTCCGGCTTGGCGATATCGATCCCGGCAACACGCATGGGTTGACGAAGGAGGACGCAGCGACCGTCCTGGCGAAGCACCTGGAACGGCTCTCCGTACTTCAGTACCTGCTCTATGCCGAAGGCCGGCGTTCAGTGTTGGTTGTACTGCAAGGGATTGATGCCGCCGGCAAGGATGGCACCATTCGCCGCGTGATGAGCGGGCTTAATCCTCAGGGGGTGCGCGTGATGCCCTTCAAGGTGCCGGAAGGAGCGGAGAAGCGCCACGATTACCTCTGGCGCATCCACAAAGCCCTGCCGGAATATGGCCAGATCGGCATCTTCAACCGCTCGCACTACGAGGATGTTCTGGTGGTGCGCGTGCACGGCCTCGTGCCGAAGTCGGTGTGGTCGAAGCGCTACGACCAAATTAACGATTTCGAACGCATGCTGTGCGAGAGCGGCGTGAGCATTGTGAAATTCCTCCTGTACATCAGCAAGGATGAACAAGCCAAGCGCTTCCGGGAACGCATCGAAGACAAGCGAAAGGCCTGGAAATTTTCGCCGGACGATCTGAAGGAACGCGAATACTGGGACGCGTACATCGAGGCTTTCGAGGAAGTGCTGACGAAATGCAGCACCCATTACGCGCCTTGGTACGTGATTCCGGCCAACCGCAAATGGTTTCGCAACCTGGCGGTGGCGCAGATCCTGGTGGAGACGCTGGAAGGGATGAAACTGCAGTACCCCAAGCCCGTGGCGGACCTGTCGAAGATCCAGTTCGAGTGAGGTGGAAGCTCGCCGCGCGGAGACAGACGTTGCCTATTTGACAAGGTAGCGCGGGGGTGGCAACTTCAAAGTGAGCGCATCCACAGCCGGGCGGCAAAGAGAGGATAGAAACGTGTGACAGTAGAAGAGCGATTCGAACGCATCGAAAGCAATCTCGATATGCTGATCAAGATCCACCTGGACAGTGATCGGGAGTACCGGGAGCGCTTCGATCAGGTTGTGAAGCGCTAGGACAGTTGACGGGAGCCGTCGAGGAACTCAGGGCCGCCTCGAAACAGGATGGGGAGCACATCCACGCTCTCGTGCGAATCGCTCAAATCCACGAACGCCGGTTGAGCGATCTGGAAGGGAACGGCGGACAAGCATAGGCCGCGGAGGCCGCGGCCGTTCAGCCGAATGAAAGCCACCCCTCATGCTAAAATACCTCTACCGCCGAACATGGAACGCGCCAGTAAGCTCATTCGGAGGCTGAGACTTCCAGGCGAGACGATCTCAGCCGAAGAACTCGCGTGCAGTGCGTGGGCGGACGCGGTAGGCACAAAGATTGCAGAGCACACGCGCGCGGCGCGCATGGTGCGTACGCGACTTATCGTGGAAGTAGAGGATCATATCTGGCGGCGGCAATTATTCGCCCTCTCTCGGCAGATCCTGGCAAATCTGGCGGCGCGAATCGGCCCTGGTGTCGTTGAGGATTTGGAATTCCGCATAATGGCCAGGCAATCGTCCACCGCGGACCTCCAACGCAAAGAACCCCAGCGAGCCGCTCGCGCGGTTCCTGGCGCCGCGGACGAGGCGGAATCGATCGCCGATCCGGTCCTGCGCACCATCTATCAGGCGTCCCGTCAAAGGGCAGGGGCGTGAAGATCACCGAGAAGGAAGTCCGCTACGTCGCGGCTCTCGCCAATCTTTATCTGACCGAAGCCGAAGTGGCCAAATTCGGGGCCGATCTCGACGAGATCCTGACGCACATGGATAAGCTGAATGAGATCGACACGGCTGGTGTGGAACCGATGGCGCAAGTACTGTATCCCGCGGACGCGACCGCCACGCTTCGCGCCGATATGCCGATACCGCCGCTAGGCAGCCGCGAAGCTCTGGCCAATGCGCCGCAACCGGGCGCTGGCTATTTCAAAGTGCCCAAAGTCATCGAGCGGTAAGCGATGCGGGTTTCGTCTATCACCATCGAAGGCGTCAAAAACGGTCTACGCGCGCGCGAGTTCAGCGCTCGAGAGCTGGCGCAGGAAGCGTTACGCTTCGCCGAAGCCGAGAACCCGAAAACTAACGCGTATCTGCGCTTCTCGCCGGAGCGCGCCCTGGCGGCTGCGCAATCCGTGGACGAAAAGCTCGCCCGTGGCGAAGATCCCGGCCCGCTCGCCGGCGTGCCGCTGGCCATTAAAGACGTCATCGTGACCAAGGGGCTCACCACCACCTGCGGCTCGCGTCTGCTCGAGAATTATGTGCCGCCCTATGATGCGACCGCCGTGGTGCGCCTCGAGCGGGCAGGTGGAGTCATTCTCGGCAAAACCAACTGCGACGAATTCGCGATGGGATCGTCGAATGAGAATTCGGCATTCGGACCGGTGCGCAATCCACTGGCGCCGGACCGTGTGCCGGGCGGATCAAGCGGCGGCTCGGCAGCGGCGGTGGCCCAGGGGACCGCGGTCGCAGCCCTCGGATCCGATACGGGCGGCTCCATCCGCCAGCCGGCCTCATTCTGCGGCATCGCTGGCGTCACTCCTACATATGGCCGTGTTTCGCGCTACGGCCTGACAGCGTTTGCGAGTTCGCTCGACCACATCGGCCCGATGGCTCGCACGGTGCGCGATGCGGCCAGGATTTTACAGGTGATCGCCGGCCGCGACCCTGCGGACTCAACCTCGGCCGGTGCGCCCGTGCCCGATTACCTCTCGACGCTCGATGGCAAAGCGGCCGGCTTGAAGATAGGCCTGCCCAAAGAATATCTGAAAGATCTGGCCAGCGAGACCGGCGACCTGATCGCTCGCGCCGTGGACGTGCTGCGGAAACTGGGCTGCCAGGTACATGACATCAGCCTGCCCAGTACAGATTATGCCATCGCCGCGTATTACATTATCGCTACAGCCGAAGCCAGCTCCAATCTCGCGCGCTACGATGGTGTGCGGTATACCATGCGCTCGCCGAACTCGCAAACACTTGCCGATATGTATCGCCATACGCGTGGTGAAGGCTTCGGCGCTGAATGCAAGCGGCGCATCATGCTAGGAACTTATGTGCTGAGTGCGGGCTATTACGACGCCTATTATCTGAAGGCCGAGAAGGTGCGCGCCTTAATCGCGCGCGATTTCAACGAGGCGTTTCAATCGGTGGATGCGATTGTGGCCCCGGTCTCGCCTTTTCCGGCATTCCGGCTGGGCGAGAAGGTCGATGATCCGCTGGCCATGTACCTTTCCGATATTTATACGATTACCGGTTCCCTGGCAGGCATTCCCTGTATGAGCGTTCCCTGCGGCAAGACCAGCGATGGATTGCCCGTGGGCATGCAGATTCTGGCCCGGCATTTCAACGAGACCACGATGTTCCGGCTCGCCGACGCGTTCGAGCGGGCCGGTGGGGCTGCCTGAGTTTGATTAGCTTGACCCGGCGTTGACTTACACACGAGGAGACAAGGAGACGATATGCCTTTCACAGTACCACCCCTGCCGTATGCATCCGATGCGCTCGAACCGTACATCGACAAGATGACCATGGAAATCCACCATGACAAACACCATGGAGCGTATGTCACCAACCTCAACAAGGCGCTGGAATCGGCGCCCGATCTTGCGAACAAGACGATTGAAGAACTGCTGGCCAACAATTGCGGTATCGTGCCTGAAAACATCCGCACCGCGGTGCGCAACAACGGTGGCGGCCACATCAACCACAGCATGTTCTGGAAGATCCTAAAGGCTGGCGGAGGGCAACCCGTTGGCAATGTGGCCCAGGCGATCAGCAGCAGTTTCGGCAGCTTCGATTCCTTCAAGGAGAAATTCAACCAGGCTGCCGCGACGCGTTTCGGCTCCGGCTGGGCGTGGCTGGTGAAGAGCGGCGGCAAGCTGGATATCTATTCGACTGCCAACCAGGACAGTCCGGTGATGGAAGGAAAGTATCCGGTGATGGGCCTGGACGTGTGGGAGCACGCCTATTATCTTAAGTATCAAAACCGCCGGCCGGATTATATTGCGGCCTGGTGGAACGTGGTGAACTGGCCGGAAGTCGAAGACCGGTTCAACGCGTCAAAATAGAGCCTGGGGCGGGGCAGCCTTGGTGCCAGCCCCGCCAAACTTCTCATGCAACAATACGATCTCATTGTCATCGGTTCCGGACCCGCTGGGCAGAGAGCCGCCATTCAAGGGGCGAAATGCGGCCGCCGTGTAGCTGTGGTCGAACAGCGCGAAATTGTGGGCGGTGTCTGCATCAACACCGGCACCATTCCGAGCAAGACCATGCGGGAAGCGGTTTTGCACCTGACCGGCTTTTCCGCCCACGGTATCTACGGGTCCAACTACCGGGTAAAAGAAAAGATCACGATGGCCGACTTGGGTTTTCGGGTCAACCTTGTGATCCGGACCGAAGCCGATGTCACCGAATCCCAGCTTTCGCGGAACGGGGTTGACGTGGTGCGCGGGCGTGCCACATTTCTCGACAACACACATGTTGGGGTGACCGGCCGTTCCGCTAGCTTTGAGCTCGAAGCGCCGATCGTTATCCTCGCCACCGGGACTAAGCCCGCGTTCTCCCCGCTGGTGCCCGTCAACGGGCGCAACATTCTGAATAGCGACCAGATCCTGCACATGCCGGAAATCCCGAAGACGCTGATCGTCGTGGGCGGAGGCGTTATCGGAGTGGAATATGCCTGCATGTTTGCCGTGTTGGGCGTGCGCGTAATCCTGGTAGAGAAGCGGCCGCGCTTGCTGGAATTCGCCGATTCGGAAATAGTCGAAGCTCTGTCATATCATTTGCGCGATCGCCGCGTTACCATGCGTCTCAATGAAGAGGTCGCCAGCGTGGAAGAGATTTCCGATGGCGGCGTTGTGGCCAATCTGCAAAGCAATAAGCGCATCTCGGCTGACGCGCTGCTCTACGCGATTGGGCGCCAGGGAGCCGTGGAGGAGCTGAACCTCGCGGCGGCCGGGCTGGAAGCGGACAACCGGGGGCGTATCGCCGTCGATGCGCAATACCGCACAAAGGTGCCGAATATCTTTGCCGTCGGCGACGTGATCGGTTTCCCCAGCCTGGCTTCGGTTTCGGCGGAGCAGGGACGCCTGGCGGCCGCACATGCCTTCGATATCGAGACTCACTCCAACCCGGCCACTTACCCGTATGGCATTTACACCATTCCGGAAATTTCCTTCATCGGCAAAACCGAGGAGCAGTTGACCGACGAAGACGTCCCTTACGAAGTCGGCGTGGCCTATTACCGGGAGACCGCGCGCGGCCAGATTCGCGGCGATACTACCGGGCGCCTCAAGATCATTTTTCACCGCGAAACACGCGAGATTCTGGGAATCCACGTGATCGGCGAAGGCGCGTCGGAACTGCTGCACATCGGCCAGGCAGTGATGATCCTGCAGGGCAAGGTAGACTATTTCATCGATACGGTATTTAATTATCCGACGCTGGCGGAGTGCTACAAGCAGGCGGCCTTTAACGGCGTGAACAAGTTGGCCCGAACCCTCAGCCGCCAGGAAGCGGTTTGAGTGGCAGCCACCGACGCCACAGCTCCGGGAGTTTCGGGTCTGTAAGCCACGCAACCCCGTTTTCATCTGCCGCGATGTGCGCTACATTGCTATAGGACCTAATCGCGTTGCGTAAAACGGCCGATGATCCAAATGATGCAGGACCAGGATGATGAACTGGTAGTTCTAGAGCTGATGTTGAACCGCTTCCGGCGGCTTATGGCGGATGTGGAGCGCGGCACGTTTACCCGTAACGACTTCCAGCCCTGGGAGGTGGAGATCTTGCTGGATGCAACCGACTGCCAATTGGAGCCGCGGCGGCGGCCTGATCTCCTCCGCCAGTATCAGCGGGCTGTGGAGAAGCAAATGGAAACCGGCCCCGGCCCGCCCATGAAACTTTCGGAGTTTCTGGCCTTGCGCACGAAGCGCCGCCTCAAGACTACTTGAGAACTACGCGTCTGCCTTCGATCCGGCACTCTCCCCGCAGCACGATGCCAATCGCCTCCGAGTAAATCCGGTGTTCCTGCTCCAGGATGCGCGCCGAGAGGGATTCCACGCTGTCGTCATCCAGAACCGGAACCGCGGCCTGCAGGAGAATCGGGCCGGCGTCCAGATACTCATCCACAAAATGTACGGTGCAGCCGCTGATTTTGACGCCATATTCCAACGCCTGGCGTTGCGCATCGAGGCCTGGAAAGGCCGGCAACAGGGAGGGGTGAATGTTCAGGATACGGTTAGGAAACTGGCGGACAAATCCGGCGCTCAGCATGCGCATGTACCCAGCGAGGCAGATGAGGTCCACCTCAGATTTCCGCAGCTCGTCTACTAACGCGCGGTCGTAAGTTTCCCGATCCATACCGCGGGAGGGCAGGGCCACCGCATTTAAGGCACGTTCGCGCGCCAACAGCAATCCCCGGGCTTCCGGCCGGTTGCTGATAACTACGGCGATTTCGGCTTCGAGCGAACGGTTGGCAGCATTCTCGGCAATCGCCTCGAAATTTGAGCCTCGTCCGGAGAGAAGAATCCCCAGGCGTTTCATCGGTACTCTACCCGGGGCCGCCCGCGCCTCTGCTCCACCACCTCACCCACCCGAAACGGCGACTCACCCACGCGCTGGAGTACGCGTTCGGCTTTTGCAGCAGCGCGCACTGGGACAGCGAATATGATGCCCACGCCCAGGTTGAAGGTACGGCGGTAGTCGTCGTCGGGCATACGGCCTAGTCGGCGCAAAACTTCAAAAATCGGCGGAATCGTCCAACTATTTGTCTCTATGGCCGCCGCGAGCCCGGGCGGCAACATGCGAGGCGTGTTGTCCGTAATACCGCCTCCGGTGATATGGGCGGCGCCCTTCAAAATTCCAGCCTTGAGCAGGGCTTGAATCGGCTTGAGATAACTGCGGTGGACGGCCAGCAGAGCGTCCCCCAAAGCAACACCGATCTCGGGCAGCTGCGTTTCCGGTCCGTAGCCCGCTTCTTCAAACAGGAGGCGCCGAGCCAGCGAATAACCGTTGGTGTGAAGGCCGGACGAAGGCAGTGCGAGGAGAACATCCCCACGCTTGATCGAACGCCCCGTGAGCAACTCCGACCGCTCCGCCGCACCCACGATGAATCCCGCCAGATCGTATTCGCCGCCGGCGTACATTCCCGGCATCTCGGCAGTTTCGCCGCCGATGAGCGCACAGTTATTGGCCCGTGCGCCACGCGCGATTCCGGAAATGACCGCGCCTGCGATTGCGGCATCCAGTTTACCGGTCGCGAAGTAGTCGAGAAAGAAAAGCGGCCTGGCGCCCTGAACAGCTATATCGTTGACACAATGATTGACCAGGTCCTCGCCCACCGTGTCATGACGCCCGGTGAGAAAGGCGACCTTTAACTTGGTGCCCACACCGTCGGCGGAACTGACCAGAACCGGCCGCCGCAGGCCAGAGAGCTGGTAGGCAGCGCCAAAGGAGCCAATATCGGTGAGCACGCCGGGCGTAAACGTCTGCCGCGCAAACTTCTTGATCGCGCTGACGGCCCGATCTGCCTCGTCAATATCGACACCTGCATCCCGGTAGCGGATTGGCCGGCGCGTGGACAAGCTCTCAGTATAAGGCTCCTGTACCACCGGTCCCAATTCGGCTACTCGTTCCCAATCCCGACCGGCCGAGAGAGGCGCCGCACAGTCTGCTCCGGCGCCATATCCAGCATTTCGCGCACGGTTCTGCGCGTGACGGGGTGGCGAAGGTCGGGCGCCAGTTCCGCCAGCGGCGCCAGTACGAACCGCCGCTGCGCCATGCGTGGATGGGGAACCTCCAACGCAGCGCTCCGGATTACGGCCCGGCTATATAACAGAATGTCGATATCAATTGTCCGCGGGCCGTTGGGTACCGTCCGTACTCTCCCCAACTCGTGCTCCACTTTGGCAATCCGCCACAGGAGCTGCATGGGAAACAGATCGGTCGCGGCCTTGACCGCCAGGTTTAGAAACCAGCGCTGGTCGTCGGTGTCCACCGGCTCGGTTTCGTAAACCGAAGAGACGCGCTCGATCAAAAAGTCACGCGCAGGCAGTTTCTCCAGGGCGGCTCTAAGGTTGCGCTCGCGGTCTCCCAGGTTGGAACCGAGCGACAGGTACACCGTTTTCATACGGTCTAGAACAGCGCCGGCTGGTCGCGCCCCCGCACCTTCGGTTCTATCTGGAAATATTCGAAGGCCCGGGCGGTAGCTTCGCGCCCGCGCTGCGTCCGGTTCAACAGCCCAAGCTGGATAAGGTACGGCTCGTATACTTCTTCAATCGTGCCCGGCTCCTCGGAGATCGAAGCCGCGATGGTATTCAGGCCAACTGGTCCGCCGCGGTACTTCTCCAAAATCGTCAGCATGATTTTCTGGTCGATTTCGTCGAGCCCGTAGCGGTCTACATTGTACAGGTCGAGGGCGGTTTGCGCCACCGCCATGGTGATATGCCCATCGGCCCGCACTTGCGCGTAATCGCGCACGCGGCGGAGCAGGCGGTTCGCGATGCGCGGTGTTCCCCGGCAGCGCCGCGCGATCTCCTCGCCGGCGGCGGCGGCAATCTCCACCTGGAGCAGCCGCGCCGACCGTTTCACAATCTCCTTCAGTTCGTCCACCGTGTATGGCTCCAGGCGCAGCACCAGGCCGAACCGGCCGCGCAGCGGGGCGCTCACCAGCCCCTGACGCGTGGTGGCGCCGATCGCAGTGAACCGCGGCATAGGCAGCGAATGCGTGCGCGCACCCGGTCCCGAGCCCACCAGGATGTCCACGCGGAAATCCTCCAGCGCCGAGTAGAACATCTCCTCCACGTCGGGCAGCAGGCGATGGATCTCGTCCACGAAAAACACCTGTCGCGCCCGGATGTTGCTCAGAATACCCGTGAGATCCAGTTTCTTCTGCAACACCGGACCGGACGTGGCCGTAAACGCCACCTCCAGTTCCTCGGCGATGATGGAAGCCAGAGTGGTCTTCCCCAAGCCGGGCGGGCCGTAGAGCAGCACGTGATCCATGGCCTCGCCGCGCATGCGCGCCGCCTCGATGGCGATGGAAAGGTTCTCCTTCAGCTTGCTCTGCCCGGTAAAGTCTGCCAGGCGTTGTGGGCGCAGCCCAACTTCAAACGAGGCGTCTTCGGGCTGCCGATCCCCGGAAATCAAGCGCGGCTCAAGCATCCGTGTACCAGCTTAACGTACCAACTCCAGGGCGCGGCGAAAGAGCATTTCGAAGTCCGCTGGAGCGCCGTCCGCCTTGGCCTTGCGCACTGCGGCTTCAGCCTGGGGACGGCCACAGCCCAGGTTGAGCAGGGCGGAAAGCACGTCCTGGTCAATCGGCGAAAGCGCGGCAGCGGCCGGCTGCGCTTCTTCTTCCGCACTCGCCGCGGGTAGCTTGTCGCGCAGTTCCAATACCATCCGCTCGGCCGTCTTTTTACCCACGCCCGGGACCCTCACCAACCGCTCCACCTCGCCGCGCCTGATCGCGTGAATCAAGTCGGCGGCCGCCAGACCGGAGAGGATTTTCACGGCCAGAGTCGGGCCTATCCCGCTGACCCCGATCAGTTTTTCGAAAAGCGCTTTCTCATCCTGCGTCAGAAAGCCGTAGAGCGCTAGCGTGTCCTCGCGCACGTGGGTGTAAATCCTGAGTCGTACCTCAGCACCGCTATCCGGCAATCGGGTGAACGTGGAGACCGGGACGGTAACGTCGTATCCCACGCCGCCGGCTTCCACAATGGCCTGGTTAGGATGCTTCTCGACCAACACGCCCCGCAGCAACGCGATCATAAACTCGTATTGTAGGACTATGGCCAGGAGGCGATTCTTCGTGGATGCGATCCGCGGCGGCACTGCGGAACTGCGCGGCGACGATGCGCGCCACCTCACCCGCGTCCTGCGCGTCCAGCCTGGCCAGATCTACGAAGTCACCGACAGCCGGAGCGCTTACCTTGCGGAAATCTCGGAGGCTCGTGGCGACTCTGTCCTGTTTCGCGTGCTCGAGCCGGTGGCGTCCCCCGAGGCGCCTGTTTCGATTACGCTGCTCGCGGCGCTGATCAAATTCGATCG
>CAZKVF010000387.1:0-20524 GCA_964556085.1 uncultured Solibacteraceae bacterium | reverse complement strand
CGGCGGACAGCCGGCCGGCATCTACGCGTTCGCTTCTCCTCAAGCCGTCAATCTGCTCCAACGATGCCCGGGAGAAACGCGGACCCTCGAGGAGCTGCATCAGTGGCTTACCACACTCGCTGTTATTAATTGTGAGGCGGTTCCATCGATCCAGTGGCAGCGCGTCTCCTCGTCCGAGGATCGCCTGCTCGCTGAACAAAAGCTGGACCAATGGCTCGTCAAACCCACCGATGGCGTTTTTGCGAGAATGAACCGCAAGGTGTCCATCCCGATCAGCCGCCAGCTCATCAAATTCCCGATTACGCCCAACATGGTTAGCCTGTTTACGCTCGGCGTGAGCTTTCTGGCCGGCGTGTTCTTTGCGCTCGGAGGCCGCGAAAACATGTTGATCGGCGCGCTCCTGTCCGTCTTCGCCAGTATTCTGGACGGCTCCGACGGCGAGGTGGCGCGGCTGACATTTCAGGAGTCCGCGTTCGGCTGCTGGTTGGAAACGGTTTGCGATTACCTCTATTACGTCTTCTTGTTCGCCGGGATGATGATCGGATTACTGCGCCGAGGCCCCGTCTACCTGATTTGGGGAGTGGTTCTCTGCGTCGGAGCACTCGCCAGCTTTCTCGCCACTGCATTACAGAGGCGCAGAATGGCGGGAGCCCGGACCGAGCAGTATCTGAGCCTCTGGCAGGCGCAGGCCTCCAAACGGCCCTCGAATCCATTTCTTTACCTCGGGCGTCACACCGAATTCCTGATTCGCCGCTGCTGCATGCCCTATCTGGTCCTGGCGTTCACGATCTTCGGCGGGACCTACATGGCATTCATCGGCGCCGCCGTCGGGTCGAACATCGTTTGGCCGATCGCGCTCTATTCCTATTTCACCTTCCAGCCGGCCCGGACACGCTTATGAATGCGGTGGTTCACCGGGAATTCCGGTCCGGACCGGTAAGGCCGTGGTCGCGCGACTTTATCCGTATCGTGAGTTGGAACATCGAGCGGGGATTCCAGTTTTCGAAGGTTTGCGATTTCCTTGGCGCCGTACAAGCGGATCTGCTGCTGTTGCAGGAGGTGGACCTGAACGCCCGGCGGACGCACGATCGCGACGTGGCCTTGGAACTGGCGCGCACTCTGGATTTCAATTACGTCTTCGGCGTGGAGTTCCAGGAACTGAGCGAGGGAACCCGGGCCCGGCCCGCCTATCATGGGATGGCCACGCTCTCTCCGTGGCCGCTCTCCAACCCCAGGATTATTCATTTCCGCAACCAGTCCGCATTCTGGAAACCACGGTGGTTTGTGCCGGACTTGCCGGTCTTCCAGCGCCGGATTGGCGGCAGGATCGCGTTAGTAGCGGAAGCGGCGATTTACGGCCGCAAGCTGATCAGCTACAACCTTCACCTCGAGAGCAAAGGCCCCCTCGAGCTGCGCCTCCGCCAGTTGAATCAAGTACTGTCGGATTGCCGCTGCCAACCGCGTCAGCATGGATTGGTCGTGGCAGGCGACTTCAACCTGAACGCCGGCAAAGCTGGTGCGGGCACAATCCTTGCCGACGCCGGCCTCCACGATGCCGTCCGATTACCAGCCCAGCCGACCTCCGTCGCGCACGGCCTTTCCCATCCCACCAGCACTATCGATTGGATCTTTGTTTCCGATACCGCCGATTCGCAAGGCCGCGTCCACAATGACATTCACGCATCGGATCACTATCCGGTCTCGGCCACGCTTCAATTGCGGGCCTAAGTTGCGAACTCCCCAGGCCGATTCACTACAAACCGGCTGCACGGCAGTTTCCCTCCTGGCCCGGAGTCTCCAGGAGGGAAGCTGAATTCAGGAACAGGGTTCGTCTGTATGGACCGGCTGTCGAGCCCACTAGTCGTAGTACTCCATCCCCAAGTGCGTGATCAGCTCTTCGCCCCGCATCCAGCGCAGCGTGTTCTTCAGCTTCATCAACTGGATGAAGATGTCATGCTCGGGGTAAAGACTGGGAGCCGTCATCGGGGCCTTGTAATAGAACGACAGCCACTCCTGCACTCCGCGCATTCCGGCGCGCTGTGCCAGGTCCATGAACAGCACCAGGTCGAGCACCAGCGGCGCCGCCAAAATCGAGTCGCGGCATAAGAAGTTGATCTTGATCTGCATCGGGTAGCCGAGCCACCCGAAGATGTCGATGTTGTCCCATCCCTCTTTGGCGTCGCCGCGCGGCGGGTAATACTCGATGCGCACCTTGTGGTTGAAATGCTTGTACAGGTCGGGATAGAGCTCGGCCTGTAAGATGTGCTCAAGCGAGGACAGCTTGCTCTCCTCCTTCGACTGGAACGAGCCCGGATCGTCCAGCACTTCCCCGTCACGATTGCCCAGGATATTGGTCGAGAACCAGCCCGCGAGGCCCAGCATGCGCGATTTCAGGCCCGGGGCGACCAGCGTTTTCATGAAGGTCTGGCCGGTTTTGAAATCCTTGCCCGAGATGGGCACCTGTCGCTCGCGCGCCAGTTCCATGAGTGCCGGCATGTCCGTCGAAAGATGCGGCGCCCCATTGGCGTACGGCACGCCCGATTTCAGCGCCGCATACGCATAGATCTGGCTTGGCGAAATTTCCGGATCATTCTTCTGTAGCCCGCACTCGAACTCGCGCAGCGACTGGTGTACGGCCGCGGGTCTATGAAACACCTCGGTCGATGCGCACCAGATCATCGAGAGACGCGCCGCGCCAGTCTTCTCGCGAAACTGCTGGATATCTTCCATCACCATCTCGGCGTAATCCATCTTTGATCCCTTCGGCTTGACGTTGGGACCCTGCAGGCGGCGCACATACGACTGATCGAAAACCGCCGGCATCGGCCGTATGGCCGAAAGCGGGCTCCTGAGCTGCTCCAAAAGTGATTTCTCCAGCACGCCAGCATGCTCCGCGGCTTCGTAACAGTTCTCTTCAAAAATGTCCCACGTGCCGAAGGCGAGATCATTTAACCCGGCCAGCGGAACCAGATCTTTGATCATCGGGCTGCGGCCCTCGGTGCGCTTGCCGAGCCGCACCGTGGCCATCTGTGTGAGTGAGCCGATCGGCTTTGCCAGCCCGCGCTTTACTGCTTCCACGCCGGCAATGAATGTCGTTGTCACCGCCCCCTGGCCGACCAGAAGGATGCCCAGGGTGCCGTTGGCAGGCGCAATCTGGGTATTGTCTTTGTTGGTCACTTCAATTCTCCTTATTCACTTTCTGTTTGGAGCATCCGGAGATTCGCCCTGAACGGCGGGCGCGGAGTACATAGGCGAGGCGCTTCCGCGCCCGAAAATGTATGCTTTTTGTGGCGGCCTGCGTAATCCCAAGCGTTCCGGCCGTCTCGCGAACGCTATGACCATAGATATCCCGCAAGCGGATCACTGCTTGATCGCGTTGCGGAAGCGTCGCGATGCAGGCATGAACCCAGTTGCGCCTTTCGGTTTCCTCGAATCTCGTCAAGGGAGAAGCTGCCGTATCGCGCGCGTCGAGATTCGGAAACTCATCCAGCGAGACCATGCCTCGATCGCGCCGGAAGAACTGGTGAATTTCGTTCGATGCAATAGACCAGATCCAGCTTCCGAATTTCTCGGCCGCGCGGAGTTGGTGCCTGCGAGTAAAAGCGCGAAGCAGGATTTCCTGCATCACGTCCTCCGCATGGGACGAATTCCGCATTCTGCGATTTACCAGCCTTCGGACCCCTCCTAAGGTCGGAGCCAGCAAGGCTTCAAATGTTTCTCCCGACATGATTCGCGTCTCTCCGGCACTTGCATAGCATTCATGTTGCCGAAACATTTCGGCACCCCTCTACACGAAAGACGAGCCGAGATCACGCTGCAACGCGCCGAACTACGGCAGGAGACATCGGCACTTGCTGATGCCGGAGGGGCGGCATCTGACTTGTCGCGGCGCCATGGCGCGCAACTCTCATGTGTTTAGAGGGTTGCGGGGCACTCCCGCGCTCGGCAGGGAATGGCCAGTCGCATGCGAATCAGGAGCGGCATGAGAATGCAAAATGCTAACGCCATCTGCATTCATGAATGAAGCGCGATGAACACGGAGAAACACCTCAAGCGAGAAGAGAACCAAGAGGTGACGTGCCCGCGCCTCACGTTGGCCGCCAGGCTGGATTCCACCGTTTGGCGGCGCTCAGAACTTTTCACTAGGAGTAATCAATGCGAAGCTACTTCTTCCCTTCTCTGATCCTGCTTGGGTGGGCTGCCGGGCTCACCTCGTGCAGTCACGAAACCCACGCGTCTACCGAGCAGACGGCGCTCCCGGTTCAGGTCCGCGTCCCCGCCGTCGTGGAGCGCCCAGAATCAGTGAATGCCAGCGGTTCTGTGGAAGGTTCGGAAACAGCCGATGTCGCCTTCCTCGTCGGCGGCAGAGTCTCCAAGGTGCTGGTCGAAGAAGGCCAGCATGTGACCAAAGGGCAGTTGCTGGCCGAAATTGAACCTACCGATTACCAAAACGCGTTCAATGCGGCGGTGGCCCAGAAGGCAGCCGCGCAAGCCGTCCAGCAAAGGGCCGACGCCGGCCTTCGTAAACAGGAACTCGAACAGGCTCGCATCGATTTTGAACGCGCCGAGGACGAATACAACCGCATGAAGTTCCTCGCCGATCGAAAGAGCCTTCCCCCCAATGACTTCAAGAAGTACGAGGCCGCTTACAACAACGCGCGAGAACGTTATGCCCAGGCCCAGGAGGGGACCCGTAAGGAAGACCGCGCCGCCGCTACCGCCCAGGCACACGCGGCCGACGCCCAGGCGACCGAGGAAAACAAGCGGCTGAGTGACACACGCCTCCTCGCGCCGATCTCCGGCAGCATAGCTATGCGTAAAGTCGATCCCGGCCAGACAGTCTCCGGGGGAATCCCGGTCTTCACCATTGTCGAACTCAACCCGGTGAAGGTTCGTGTCGGGGTACCTGAAGCCGAAATCGGAAAAGTCCACCAAGGCGCCACTGCGGAGGTCTCCGCGCCTTCCTTGGGAGGGCGGTGTTTCAAGGGCAAGGTCGCGATCATCGGCGTGGCCGCGGAACCGGCGTCCCGTACTTACACCGTAAAAATTCTGGTTCCAAACCCCGGACCGGTACTGCTGGCCGGCATGGTCGCGGAGGCCCGGATCTTCGGACCCGCCAAAGTCCACGCGCTGACAATCCCCGCCGAAGCGGTGGTGCCCGACCCGCAAGGTGCGCCCATTGTGTACGCCTACTCTCCGGACCGCAAGCGTGTCTACGGGCGCAGGGTTGAGGTCGGCCTGCCGGTTGGAAATGAAGTCGAGATCCGCTCGGGTCTGCGCGGAGACGAGCAGGTGGTAGTCGTGGGCCAGCAGAAGATCCGCGAGGGTAGTCTCGTGGAGATCGAAGGAGGCGCCCGATGAATCCCGTCCGCGCATCGTTGCGTTATCCGCAAGTCACCCTTGCCCTCACGTTGATGTTGGTCGTCTCCGGCGTTCTGGCTTTGCTGCGGATGCCGCGGAGAGAGGATCCGAAGATTCACGTGCGCGAGGGAATCGTGGCTGCTTTCTATCCCGGCGCGTCAGCCAAAGAGGTTGAGAATCAGGTCACGCAGAAGATCGAGCAGCGTCTCTTCAAAATCGAAGGCGTGCGGCGGGAAAAGACGTACTCCACCAGCATGAACGGAGTCATGTTCATCAATCTCAACCTGGAGGACAATCTCTGGGACACCGAGAAGTTCTGGTCCAAGCTGCGTCTCGATATGGCGGAGCTGAAGAAGACGGACCTTCCCGAGGGAGTCCTCGGCCCGGTTGTGGATTACGATTTCGGAGACACGGTCGCGGTTCTGCTGGCCATTCATGGCGACCACTATGGCTACCGTGAGCTGAAAGACTATGCCGAGCGGATCGAAGCGGGAATCCGCCGCATCCGCGCGGTCTCGAAGATCAAGCGCATCGGCGAGCAAAAGGAGGAGATCGATGTATCGAGTTCCCTCAGCCGCATGGCGCAGTACTCCGTAACTCCGGAGCAGGTCAAAAAGGCCTTGCAAGGCCGTAATGTCGTCCACTACGCCGGCGCGGTGCCAACCCAGACCGGTAAGCCGCCTATCCAGACGACCGGCGCGTTTGAAGGCGAGGATCAGATTCGGCATGTCATGGTCGATGTCTCTAAAACGGGACAACCGGTTTACATCGGCGACCTCGCCAGCGTGGACCGTGTCTACAAGGACCCCACGCAATATGCGCGGTCCCGTGGTGAGCGCGCCATTCTGCTCTCCATCGAGATGCAGGAAGGCAACAACATCGTGGATTTCGGCACGGACGTTCACGCTGCCCTGAACCGGATGCGCCCGCTGCTGCCGCCCGACTTGAAGATTGATTTCGTGGCGGACCAGCCGACCGTTGTCGCAGAGCGCGTGCGCGGCTTTATTCGCGAGTTCGGGACTGCCATCGCCTCGGTGATTGTGGTGACGATGTTACTGCTGCCATTCCGTGTCGCGCTGGTTTCCGCGGTCGCCATTCCGGTGACGATCTCGGCCACCTTCGGCCTGCTCAACGCTTTCGGCATCGAACTGCATCAGGTCTCGATTGCCGCTTTGATTGTGGTCCTGGGGATGGTAGTGGACGACGCGATTGTGATCGCCGACAACTATATCGAGCTGCTCGATGAGGGCGTACCCCGGCCGGAAGCGGCATGGCGCAGCGCCAGCGAACTCGCAATCCCTGTGCTCACGGCGACTGCGACCATCATCTGTTCGTTCCTGCCATTCCTGATCCTGTCGGGCGCCACCGGCGAATTTATTCGCGCGCTGCCTTTGACCGTGGCCATCGCGCTCTCGACATCTTTTATCGTCGGCATGCTGCTGACCCCCATGTTGAGTCAGTTCTTTATCAAGCAAGGGCTGCATCAGGCCGGCGGCGCTGCCGGCAAAAAACGCCGCTCGCCGCTGGAACTCATGCAGTTGGCCTACAACCGGATCATTGGCGCCGCCATGAAGGCCAAGCCGGTCGCCATCGCATGCGGCGTTCTGGCTGTCGTCGGAGGCGCGCTCGTACTCCACAACGTTCCGGAGCGGTTCTTCCCGTTTGCCGAGCGCGATCAGTTCGTCATCGACGTCTGGCTTCCGGAAGGCTGGAAAATCGAAGCGACGCAGTCCGCGGTGAAGCGCATCGAAGACGTGCTCCGTCAGGACAAGGAGGTGGTCAATTACACCGCCTTTGTCGGCTCGAGTTTCCCGCGCTTCTACTACAACGTGAACCCGCAGTTGCCCGACAAAAATTACGCGCAGTTCCTCGTATCCACCACTTCCGCCGAGGTCACCCCGTCGCTGGTAAAAGAGCTGCGCCCGCGGCTTGCGAAAGCGGCTCCGGAGGCCCGCGTCTTCCTAAGCGAATTGCAACAAGGCCCGGTCCAGTTAGCACCCATCGAAGTCCGGCTTACCGGCGATGACGAGACGGTCTTGCGGCAATTTGGAGACCAGGTCCAGCACCTGCTCCAGAACACCCCGGGATCGCTGGACGTCTATAGCGACTGGCGCGAAGATGCGTACCGCATGAAGGTGAATCTACGCCAGGAAGTCGCGAACCGGCTGGGCTTCACCAATGCCACCGTTGGACAGGTGCTGGCAGCGGGCTTCGAAGGGGACCCGGTTACCACCTACTGGGAAGGCGAGCGCGACATCGCTGTCACCCTCCGGCTCGAACCGGAACTTCGCCAGAACTTCAGCGACATCGGTAGCACCTACGTCATGTCACCGGTAACCGGCGCGCGGGTGCCCTTAGACAGCATCGCCGACATTTCCGCGGTATGGGATCCCGGCCGCATCGTGCGCCGCAACGGAGTGCGCACTCTAACTATTCGTTCCGGCGCCCAGGGAGGCAAGCTGCCAAGCGAGGTGCTGAAGCAGATTCGGCCGGTAACCGATAAACTTCCGCTGCCCCCGGGATATCGCGTGTGGTACGGCGGGGAGCTCGAGAACCAGAATGACACCTTCCCCGAAATGGTCAACGCTCTGTTGATCAGTTCGATTGCCATCTATCTCATCCTGATGTTCCAGTTCCGGTCGGTCGTCGAGCCGCTGGTCGTCATGGCCGCGATCCCGCTCGGTCTGTTGGGCGCCTCGCTCGGATTGCTGGTCACCCACAATCCGTTCGGGTTCACCGGGTTCTTGGGAATCGTCAGTCTGGGCGGCGTTGTCGTGCGCAATTCCATCATCCTCGTGGATTACACCAAAGAGCGGATTAAGCACGGCATCTCTGTCGAGCAGGCCGCCATTGAAGCCGGTGAGCGCCGGCTTCGGCCCATCTTTCTTACGACTATGGCGGCGGCTGTCGGTGTCACGCCTATGATTCTGTCGGGTTCGACCATGTGGTCGCCCCTGGGGAGCGCAATTGCGTTCGGATTGGTTGGTTCTATGTTTTTCACTCTCGTCGTAATTCCCGTGTTGTACGTTTTAATTAACCAGCGCCGGGACAAGCCCGGCCCTGAGCCGGTTGCTCCGGTTCGCGAGCGCAAGGTCGCGGCGCCGGTTGCTGTGGCTGTGCTCCTGGCCTTAGCGTGGGGCGCTGTTGCGCACGCCCAACCCCATAGGCTGACGCTCGACGAAGCCGTGGCGCTCGCCTCTCAGCACAACTCGACCGTTAAGATCGCCGGCGATAAGGTGAAGCAGATGGACGCGCGCGTCAAAGAGGCGCGCGCCGGCTTCTTCCCTTCGCTGACGAACGATTCCACCGCCGTTCATATCGCAAACCAGCAGCACATCGATATCTCACAAGGGGCCCTCGGCGTGTACCCACAAATCGGGCCCATCCCCGGCGCCGGGGTATCAATCGAACAGGGTAAGTCCAACTTCGGACTGAGCACGACGACGCTGTCGCTGCCGCTCACCCAATACTTTAAGACCCGGGCCGGGGTGGATGCCGGCCGTGCGGATGCCGCGGGCGCCCGCTCCGATCTGCGCCGCTCGCAAGACGAGGTGGCCTACAAAGTGAAAGAGGTGTACTACGGCATTCTCGCCACCGAGCGCCGCCGCGACGCGGTGGATGCACAGATCCGCGCCGCCGAGATGCGCATTACGGAAACGCAGAATGCCGTCGTGACGGGCGTGGCTCTCGAGGTAAAGACTGCTGAAGTACGTTCGCAGATCGCACAGGCGAAACACGTTCACGGCCAGCTGCAGGACGCCGTCGCCGATATGAAGGAGGAATTGGCGGACCTCTGCGGTTTGCCGGTTGATACGGAACTGCAGCTGTCGCTGCTGGACGGCTCTGGTTCGATGGCCGCGCCGGAAGTCGAAGCGGCCGTTACCGCGGCGTTGGAGCACAATCCCGAAGTCGAAGCCGCCACTCATCAGCTTGAAAAAGCGCGCGCCGGTTTGCGGGCTGCGCGCGCTGAATACATACCCGAGGTCAGCGTTTTCGCCCAGCACGAATATCAGAATGGGGCCCCATTCCTTTCCCACAATAACGGCGTGGCCGGCTTCCACATGAGTTGGACCATGTTTGAGTTCGGCAAACGTCGCGGGCAGGTTTCCGAACGCGCCGCGGAGGTGGCCCAGGCCGAGGAGAACCTCACGCGGCTTCGCAACCGGGTACGCATCGATGTGGAGAAAGTAGTTCGCAAGCTGAATCGCGCCGAAACCGGCGTCAATTCGGCCAGCCAATTGGTTGCGGCCACAACTGAAGGGCACCGTGTCGCGAGCGATCAATGGGAAGCCGGCACCGCCAATCAGTCCGTGTCCCTGGATACGGAGGCCTCGATGTTGACGGCGCAAGCTGATCTCTTGCGCGCGGAATACGACCGTAGTGTGGCGGCCGCGGACCTCGCGCGGCTTACTGGCAATCAATAAGGCGGAAAACATGCAACGGTTTATAGTCCTGCTTTGCCTTGCCACCTGTATTTGGGCTGGGGAGGATAAATCGAGATCGCTGGCCGAGTTCAGCGGGGAGTTGGAACGCCTCGCCGCGGCCGTAGCGCCGGCCGTTGTGCAGGTGCAGGTTTCCGCCTGGTGTGCGCCGGAAGCAACCTCGCGTGAAAATCCGGCGACGTTAACGCCGTGCCGGATCGTTGGTTCCGGCGCCATCGTTGATCCGTCTGGCTACATCATCACCAATGAGCACGTCGTCCGGAATGCGCGCCGCATCCGCGTGCTATTGGCGTCGAAACCGGCCGGCGACGGACTGGTGCCGCCCGTCAAGCGGCAAGAGCTGGATTCGGTGGTCATGGACTCAAACCGCGATCCTATAGGAAAACGGGAATTGCTGGATGCCGCCGTTGTCGGCGCAAACCGGGAAACGGACATTGCGCTCCTCAAGATCGAGGCATCCGGGTTATCGGCAATCCCGATTCGCCAGGCAGCCCGCGGCCCTCGCCAGGGACAGGTGGTCCTCGCGATCGGCAGCCCCGAAGGCCTCGACAATACAATGACCATCGGCATCGTGAGCGCCGTCGGCCGCCTGCCGTATCCGGATTATCCCATGCTCTACATCCAGACCGATGCCGCCATTAATCCCGGAAACAGCGGCGGTCCTCTGCTCGACGTCCACGGCGACCTGATCGGGATCAATACCTTTATGCTTAGCGAGCACGGCGGCAATCAAGGCCTCGGGTTCGCGGTGCCCGCCGGCGTCGTGCGCTATGTTTACGAACAACTGCGAACTCACGGCGTCGTGCGGCAGAGCCTGGTGGGCGTCCGCGTCCAAACAATTACGCCCGCTCTCGCCGAGGGCCTCCGCCTAGGCCGGGGATATGGCCTCATGATCTCGGATGTGGTGCCCGGTAGTCCCGCCGAGATCGCCGGACTTCGGCCGCGCGACCTGATTACTACAGTTGACGGCGCTTCCATTTCCGCGCTCCCGTACTACACGGCCTTAATGTATCTGCACGATCCTGCCGTTCCCGTCGCCGTGGGGGTGTTGCGCGGAGCGCAGACTCTTCAATTCCAGGTACCGGCGCTTGCGGTAGACGATCGGGATTATAGAGATGTTTCTATTGACCCGCGCGAAAGCCTCATTCCCGAATTCGGCATCTTCGGAAAGAGTGTCAGTTCCATGCTCGCCCTGGCCGGCGGCCTCCGGTCAGACGCGGGTATCTATGTGATGGCGGCAACCGCTGCCAATGAAGCCTCCGGTAGTGCGCTGCTGTCGGGCGATGTGATCGTTTCCGTAAACGGCATCCCGGTTCCGAGCATTCCGGAGTTGCGCCGCGCCATTCACGAAGTGACGGCGGGCAGGCCCTTAGTCGTGCAGATCGAGCGCGCCGGGCAGTTTCTCTATTTAGAGCGCGAGCTTGAAGAGCAACAAACCGATTCGAAAACCGAACCGGCGCCAAACCGGCACTGATTTTGACGTCTCACTTCGACATTTTTAAACAACTCTTGAGGAGAACTACCAAATGAAGCTCGTCAATTCAACTCTACTGATATGTTTGGGTGCATCCGCTATCGCCCAGGACGTGCGATTCGACTACGATCGTTCCGTAAACTTCAACGCTTACAAGACATACCAATGGGTCGATTACAAAAAAGTGGATGTTGGCGACCAGCTTCTGGACCGGGACATTAAACGCGCCGTTGACGAGCAACTCGCCGGGAAAGGTCTGCGGCGGGTAGACAGCGGCGGTGATCTGATCATTGGCTATGACGCGGGTATCTCCCAGGAAAAAGAGTTCGATAGCTTGGGCTCGGGTTGGGGCGGACCGTGGTGGGGACCTTGGGGCAGCTGGGGCAACAACCGGGTGACCTCTTCGACCATCGACATTGGCAAACTCGTCATCGGAATTTTCGACCCGGCTAACAAACAGCTGGTCTGGCGCGGCTTCGCATCCAAGACGCTCGACCTCAAGAAAGACCCGGACAAGAACTATCAGACGCTCGAAAAAGCGATGGCCAAGCTGTTCAAGAACTATCCGCCCGGCGTGCGCAAAAACTAGGAACATGACCGCGCTCCCTCTGCGTAAACTGGCCGCCGCGGCTCTCTTTGCAGCGGCCGTTTTCACAACGTATTCGACCGCCGAGCCGGTCAACCGAAAGGATTCCGAACAGCAGGTCCTCGCGTTTCTCGCCGATACCGTCGACTGGTATCGGCACCTTCCGGCCTCACCGCGAATTGGAACGGAGCCCGCGGACCTGTTGTTTCTGGAAACCAATCGGCCGATCACTACGGAGATCGTCCGGTTATCTTTTGAGTTTGCGAAGGCCATAGCAGCAATCGAGGGGCAGGAGAATTCCATAAACCAGCCGGCATCCGCCGCAAATCGCGAGTTGCACGATTTATTGGCTGCGAAGGCCCAGCTGGATGGCGCCACGAGAAGTGCTGTCGATCGACTGAATTCGGTTACTCAAGCACGGCTCGCGGCGCGTCACACCGATTGGAAGAGGCTGGATTCTCAACTCCATGAGATCCGAAGTTTCGTCTCGCCGACGACGCCCCTCTTCAGAACTGCTGAAGAAGTTCGGACGAGCCCTTCCTAATTCGCGCCGATCAACTGCAGCGCAACGATCATTCCAGGATCCGTCTGAATTCCCAGCGCACGGCCTTTCTCGACCAGAATGACGCGAAAGTGTCGCGTCGCTTTCTCGCTTCCTCCTTCTGTCAATTCCAGCCCAAACTCCGCGAAACAATCATCCTGGACATCGTAAGTTCCCGCCCCCAATACCGGTTCGTCGGGCCCCGCATCGTAGAAAAGCCCGCCGGCGCCATCGGCTATCATCACGTGGCTGAACGAAACGCGAGTGGACTCGACTGCGGTATTGATGTCTACTCTGCTGCCGGATCCGGTCAATTGAAAGTTCCCCGCCAGGGTGGATTCGGAACACCGACCCATCGTCCGGAGCAGAATATCGCTCTGAACGCCGCCCGGATCGGTCTGCCGGAAGCCAACGCGCCCGCCATCGGCGCTCATCGTTCCCGTGAAGTGCTGGAAACCTCCGGAGTCATCCTGTAAGCTCCACGTAACCGAGCAATCCGCATGAGTGTCATATTTCCCAGTAACCGGATTTCCGAGAATGAGTCCGGTAAAGCTCGCGGAGACGGTACCGCTCACATTTCCCGAATCGTCGAAAACCAGCCGGCCTAGAACGGCGACGGGCCGTGTCGTACCGCCAATCGTAGTACTGCCCGTCAACGAAAGGCCGTAGGCGCCCTGTAAGCGTTTAGGGTCGCATACCGCGGCATGGGCCGGCGGCAGAGGGAACAGCAACCAGGCGAACAGCGCAGCCGCAATTCTCAAATTGTTTGCCTCCGTGTTTTCTTCTGGCTCGCGATCACGGCCCTTTTCATCGGCGAATCTGATCCCAATGCTGGTCGCGCGGCAATCCATGCCCGCCAAGGGGCCGTAAGGTGAACATCGCGAAGCTTGCTTGTGACGGCTACATCATGCAGTGCGCCATGTGTTTCAGCATTCGCCTGAAACTCCAGCACGTACTGGTTCGCTAGATGGTCGGCAATATCCGCTAAAAAAGGGGCAAACGATGGTAGGGGCGCAAGGCCTTGGAAGTAGGCCGCACCGCCGCTCTCGGTCGCAAGGTGCGCGAGTTGGATCTGCCCCGCATACAGAGTCATAAAGCCTGCTGTCAAGTAGTCTGCGGCAGGATGATAGACGCTGTAGACGATGACTCCAGCGCGTTGGGCGAACCCGAGCGCAGTGTCCACCGACTCGTTGTTTACTCCACTGGCGCCAGGATCGATACCGTTGCTGATCATCAAAACGACATGGCGGGATGAGTCTGGATGCCATCCTTCGATCAATTCCGCCAGCGGCCGGAACGGGTTTGAAGGTGTGCTTCTACTGGGAGGCATAAGAGCCTGCAGCACTCGTTCCCGATCATGGGTCGGTCTTTGTGCCACGTTCAGTCGTCCGTCCTGGATGTAGGCGACCCCAATAGAAGTTGTCGGTGCTTGAGAAGCAAGAAAATCGCGCAGCTCGATGAATCTTTGACCCATGTCCGAATTCGAAGAATTATCGATCAGGAGGTAAATCTCGAGATCAGCTTGAGCGTCTCGAAGAGGAACCAACGCGGTGATCGGCAGAGGCCTATACCCATCGGTAACGATCACGTCGTCTGCTGTGAGTATGGGAGGACTTTGATAGTAGGAGTTGGCGGTCACTACAATCCGGGTCGCCACACCCGTATGAGGCGCCGCCTCGGCCGCCATCACGGGCGACCATGCCAGCACGATCAAATAGAACCCTAGATATTTTTGCATGACCTTCCTTCGCCGGCCCTCCTGCTGCCTCTCACGCCTACCGCATACTCGCACTTAAGACTCCTTCGACGTTTGTGCCGCTATCTCGGCACGGCGGCAAAAGGTTCTCCGTCATACCAATTCGAGGGCAATTCAGCAGCCAGACGCAATTTCTTCAGGATGGGACCGCCGGCTCTCATTCCGGCTTCGCCGCGGACTCCAAGAAATGCCCAAGTCCGGCATTAGTCATCGGCAGACGTCATTTTCGCGCTTGTAAGGAAGCGAGATGGCCGCTAAATGTTCCCGACTTCTCTCATTCACACTTTGGAATCTCAAATGCTACTACTCCGCCGTTCCGGAATTCTCAAGTATGAGGTTCCGATGGAATCACCGCAGAAATTAGGGAGACTTATCATGACGAAGGAACAGACGAGCCGTTTCAAGAAGGCCATCGAGAACCACCGCCGGGAACTCGTGAAGGAAATCCATTCACAAACGCGCCAGATCGTTATACAGGAAAATGAGCATGATCCGATCGACCAGGTTCAGAGCATGAACCTGCGCGAAGAATCCGCCAGCCACCTGGGCCGGCGGTCGCGCGTGCTCGCCGAGATTGATCGATCCCTGCAGGCTATTTCTGAAGGGTCATACGGGATCTGCATCGATTGCGAGGAGCCGATCAGCCTGAAACGGTTGGAGACTTTGCCTTGGGCGCCGCGCTGCGTCGGCTGCCAGGAAGGTTTGGAGCGGCAGCAAGCCGACGAGTGGCGGGCGGCCTGAGGCCTGCCCGCTTACTCCCCACCCGCCTTCGCGACATCGGCGGTGTGGGCTGGAAGCGGGCAAGAGGCCAAGGTTTGGACTCGATGTTGCGACGCAATCACAGCATCGCGGGTCTGGCGTAACGTCGTCGTCAGCGAATTGATCGACAGGTGGTTGACAACGGGTTTTACGAACCAGGCCACCGAGCCCGGAATGTCGCGAGTCAGAGCAGTCGCCTGCAGTTCCAGGTACACCCCGCCGTCACGCTCCTCATACCGCGCCACGCTGCGGATGCGCCAAATGAAACCGTTTCCAGTGTCCGGCGGCAGCAGGCGCTCGCCAGGATGGCCGTACCCTTCGATCTCCCGGATTTCAACCGCGTCCGCTAAGCTGTACTCCCGGTGTTCGTCTAGGACCACATCATGCGCCTGGTAATCTCCTTGCATAGCGGCGCTGACGAACAGGACCTTGCGCTGCCAGACCATCCGGAATTCCTCGTTGCACGCGAGGGTTTTGGATGAAGTGACCACCGGGCGGTACATGCGTTGATAGTTGTCGTAGTCGCGGACCACTGCCGCCAGGCTGTCGCGCGTGGCGCCCGGGACGAAGATGGCACCGATCCAATCGTGAATCAGCCCATGGGGCACGGCCTCCGTGCCTTGCCCCGCCGCGGGAGCAACCATCACTTCGCCTCGCCGGAGACGAGCTGCGCGGTCGGGCGATTCGTCCGTCCACAAAAAGGGACGGCGGCCCACTACACGGTCCTGCGCGGCGACATCGGCTTTCGTCACGTAGGCGTCCCAAGCGCTCAAGGTGTCCAACTGGAGCTCGGCCGCATGCAAAGGACGGGCAACCGGTATGACAAGGAGGGCGAGCAAAAGCGATACTGCCGGCTGCAATGCCGGGCGGCTCATCCGGCCTGCAATCCGCGGCTCGGCGAAGGCGGGAAAGTGCCGTCCACAAGTACGGCACTGGTAAGAGCCGTGTATCGGCCACTGAACCGACCTGTGGATTAAGGTGCACCATGCACCGCCGATCTTCGAATGAAAGTGTCTGAACATGTTCGTATCCTCCAACTGGATTCCGGCCGCGAGGCTCCAGCCTTCGGGCGGCCGGTTTCGTCAACGCCAGCTAAAACCTGTAACCGAAACCAATGGAAGGCTCGGCCCGATGAGTCACGCGGTCCAGGCGGTTGAGAGCCGCCATGTCATAGGTTGGCGAGTTATAGACAAAGCCCCGATACTCCGCGCGCATGAAAAGGTGGTTCGTGAGATTGATGTCAGCACCGGCGCCGTACACGAATGCGGCGCGGGCCTGCGTGCTGGCGCCTCGGAAATCCTTCGGGTTGAAGACCAGCGCGCCCGCGCCAGCCAGGGCAAATGGGGTAACCTTGCCGAACGGCATGCGGAACACATACGCGCCGGAGACTTCATGAGAATTCGTCTTCACACCCAGCGCCCCATAGCTTTGGGTATTGAGAGCATAGCCGTAATTGGCTTCGACGCCATGATGCTTGCTGAAAAAGAACCGGTAACTGGCGAGCACGCCGCCGCTTTTCGTCGCGCTGTTATCGACGCCATTATGGGTGGTGCTACTGACGAAGCTGCCAGATGCCTGGACGGCCACGTCCTGCCGGCCGGCTTCATCCGACTGCGCGAAAGCGGGCGCCGCGATAAGAGCCACGGCGGCTGCCAAAATCGTTAATAGGTTTCTCTGAAACATTCCCTTCCTCCTTCGTGTTTTCGTTTTTCAACGCCAAAGCGACGTTTGGCTACTGCAGAGGCACCTGCCGTTCCAAGCAACGGAGTGGCAGGAACGCCTGTATTCTCAACGTTTGTGCCGAATTCGCGTGTGCCGAAAACGTAGCTTGCGCGACGAATTCCGGCAGTTGCCCGGCAGGAGACGTAGCAGCGGCGCGCCGGAGCTAATAGAATCCACACCTTCCCCGGGAGGACGACATGCACTGAATCGATGCGAGGAACATCAAATGTGGATTGTCTGGTCTCTTAGCACGTTAGTCGGCGTCAGTCTGGTTTTATCAATGGTTGAGATAATTCCCGATGCGGTTCGAAGCAGAGCACGGCGAAACAGGCCGTGATCGAATGGCAGGTGACTTCGGCACCTGCCGAAAACGAATTCGGCACCGGCCCAATCGTTTCGGCGGGTAGCGCGTAACTGGTTGGAATTAATCAACTAAGTTTTTGGCCCCTGCTTTGCCACAAATAGCGCCAGAGAAGAATTTTGGTTATGACTGGTGCTCTAGGGGCCTCCTCCACTGATATTTACGAGGCGGTTGTGGCGCTCTCGCATTCGATTGCGGGCTGCACCGACCTTAGAAGTCTGCTCTCGGGAGTGGCTGAATCTCTCGGCCGCATTGTCCGGTTTGATCATCTCGGAGTGATTCTGTACGATGCCGTCAGCAACACGATGCAGGGGCACATTCTAAATGCGCCCGGTAATCCTGTGTTCATGGAGCTAAGGCTGCCGCTGGAGAATGATCCCGCCGGCTGGGTGTTGCTGAACCAAGAGCCGCTCGTAATCTCGATCCAGTCGGAAACGCGCTGGCCGGAGTACGTCAGACGCGCTCGCGAGTTGGGGATCAGTACCACGATCCTGGTCCCGCTCACAGCGGGCAACCATCGCCTGGGGGCATTCGGGTTCGGTTCCGTAGCGCCGCTCGATCCCAGCCCGGCGGAAATGTCTTTCCTGGAGCGAGTGGCCAGCGAGTTCGCGGTTGCGGTTGAGTCTTTCCTGGCCAGGCAGGAAGCAGTCCGGGAACGGGACCGGCTACAAACGCTGTTCGATATAACGAATGCGCTCGTCTCGAAGTTGTCGGTGGACGAGTTAGTCTCTGCGATATCAACGCAGCTCTCCCGGGTGATTCCCCACGATTTCTCGGCAGTCATGCTGCGCGACGAGACCGGCAGCGTGGAAATGGCCGGTCTTCATTTCACCGCGTCTCCGTTTTTTGAGAAGGAACAGGAACGGGTCAGCCCGGAGGGGATGCCGTCTGAAGTAGCGTTTGCAACCGGCAAACCAGTGGTTGCGCACGATACTGATATGGACCGCTATCCCTCTCCGCGATTCCGCCATTACGTGGATCTGGGGTGCAAGTCGGTCTGCTCAGTTCCGCTGGTCACAAGCAACAGCACTCTGGGAACACTGGAAATCGTCAGGACCTCCGCCCAAAGCTGGGCGCAGGAAGACGTCGAGTTTCTGGCGCAGGTCGCGAGGCAAATCGCCATCGCCGCGGAGAACGCCCTGGCGTACCGGCAACTGAACGAGCTGAAGGAGCGGCTTGCGACCGAGAAGCTGTACCTGGAAGACGAAATCCGGCTCGACAACAACAACGGGAACATGGTCGGCCAGGGCGCGGCGTTCCAGTCCATTTTGAAGAGCATTCAGATCGTCGCGCCCACCGATTCGACTGTTCTGATTCTGGGTGAAACCGGGGTTGGAAAAGAACTGGTCGCGCGGGCGATCCACGAGTTGAGCAACCGGCGCAAGGGCAGCTTCGTGAAAGTCAACTGCGCCGCGATTCCCGCCAGCCTGCTGGAAAGCGAGCTGTTCGGTCACGAGAAGGGGTCGTTTACGGGAGCGGTGGCGCAGAAGATCGGGCGCTTCGAACTGGCACACAACGGCACGCTGTTCCTCGACGAGATCGGCGAATTGCCGCTCGAGCTGCAGCCGAAGCTGCTGCGCGCCATCCAGGACCAGGAGTTCGAGCGGATCGGGGGCACGCGGACGATCCGGACCAATGTGCGGTTCATCGCCGCCACGAATCGCGACCTGAGGGCGATGGTTGACGAGAACCGGTTCCGCTCGGACCTGTACTACCGGCTGCACGTCTTTCCGTTGAATGTTCCGGCGTTGCGGGAGCGGCGCGAGGACATCCCGCTGCTCACGCGCTACTTCGTCCAGAAGCACGCCCAGCGGATGGACCGGAGAATCGAGAGAATTCCAACACAAGCGTTGGAGGCCATCACGAATTACGACTGGCCGGGCAATATCCGCGAGCTGCAGAACGTGATCGAGCGGTCGGTGATTTTGAGCAAGGGGCCGGAGCTCCAGGTGGCGCTGCCGGAGATCGCTGGGCGGAACGCAGCGCCTCTCTACGGCAGGATCTCGCATAGCTCCGAAGCCGCGGAGCGCGCGCGCATACTGCACGCGTTGAAGGAAGCCAAGGGAATGGTTGGCGGGGCGAACGGGGCAGCCGCCCGGCTCGGGCTGAAGCGGACAACCTTGCAATCCCGCATGCGGAAATTCAACATCGGACGCTTGTACCAGTGAGCGGCGGTGAGACAGGCCGGCGAGGGGATTCTTGCGAAAGGGCCGGTGCGCCGGGAGATCTTCGGAACGATCGTTCCGGAATCGGATGTCGCATTATTGAAAACGAGGCACTTAGTAAATAGGTTACGGAGCGATCGTTCCGGGTCCTGTGGAAAAGTACCCTTGCGGGAGCCGGTTTAGTGAATGCACCTTTCGGATCCATATTCCCGATCCTATTATCTCAAGAGGCCGCGGACGGGACGGGCCGCGGGGGACAAAAAAGGTGCTCAGGCGAATGAAATCGCGAGACTTGGGAAAATTTCAATAATTGGTGACCGGCTGTTGCGGGGCGCGGGGAGGGTTGCGCGCCTGCCTGCAAACCGGTGCAGTTGCAGCAGGTGCGGCTGAACCTGGTCGGCGGAATGCCGGGCCAGTCGAGCCGTAGTATATTGCGAGGGGGACGCGAAAGGGCCTGAAAAGAGCACGCCTAGGAGAACGGGTAGTGATACGGGTTGCGAGCGGGATTCTGCTTCTTTGCATCATGCACGCTTGTGCCGTTGCGGATCAACCACGTCCCGAGACACTCAAATTTACTCATCTCACGACGAGCGATGGCCTATCTCAGAGCAGCATCACTGAGATTCTGCAGGATCGACGGGGCTTCATGTGGTTTGCCACGCGTGACGGCCTCAATCGCTACGATGGCAACGTCTTCGTGGTTTATAAACACAAGCCCAACGAACTCTCAAGCTTGAGCTCCAATTTTGTTCTGGATCTCATGGAAGACGATCAGGGATATTTGTGGATCGCAACCGATTTTGGCGGAGTGAACCGATTTGACCCCGCAACCGAACGCTTTGTCCGCTACCGTCACGACCCATACAACCCCAACAGCATCAGCGGCGATTCGGTTGAAAGCATTGCGCGCGACAGTCGCGGTTATCTCTGGCTTGGAACTGCAGACAGCGGCCTCGATAGGTTTGATCTAACGACCAAAGCATTTACTCATTATCGAAATGACGTCGATGGCCACTTCGTGGGCAGGATCACTAAAGTAATCGCGGGCCGCCAAGGGGATATCTGGTTTGTTGGCGAGCGCGGTCTGTTTCATCTGAACCCGGAAACCGGCCAGATTACCCGCCCTCCGGCAACCATTACCAACGATCTGGCCGCGGACTATGTGTACGAAGACGACGCCGGGAATTTGTGGATGCTCGCCTGGTCCCCGATCGTCGGGCTCGTCAAATACGATCGCCGGTCAGAGGGACTCACGAAGTACCCATTTCCGGCCGGAGCGACGGGAGTGGCTAGTAGTAACATTCTGCCTGACGGGCGGAATGGATTATGGGTGCCCTCAAGCCAAGGGCTGTATTAC